>JBEIFW010000139.1:0-9745 GCA_040382215.1 Acidimicrobiales bacterium | reverse complement strand
TCGAGGAGTTCATCGATGCCATGCAGCGGGTCGGCTCGATGATGGAGTGACCACGATGGTCCCGGCGCGCTACGACCAGCGGACGGCCCTCGTGGTGGTCGACGTGCAGAACGACTTCGCCGACCCCGGCGGCGCGCTGTTCGTCCGTGGCGCCGGGGCGGTGGTCGAAGCCGTCAACGCCGAGGCCCAGGCGGCGCGGCGCGCCGGGGCACTGGTCGTGTACACGCAGGACTGGCATCCGGCTGACACCCCGCACTTCGCCAAGGACGGCGGGGTGTGGCCGGTCCATTGCGTCGCGGGCACCTGGGGTGCGGCCTTCCACCCGGGATTGGTCGTCGACGGCCCCGTCGTGCACAAGGGCACCGGGGGTGAGGACGGGTACTCGGCGTTCACGATGCGCGATCCCGTGAGCGGCGAGGCGCGCTCCACCGGGATGGGGGAGTTGCTGGCCGCTCACGGCGTGGAGCGAGTGGTCGTCGTCGGTCTCGCGACCGACTACTGCGTCGTCGCCAGCGCGCACGACGCCCGTGCCGCCGGCTTTGCCACGACCGTCGTGCGCGCGGCGGTGGCGGCGGTCGACCTGGCCGCGGGCGACGGCGACCGAGCCCTCGCCGAACTCGCCGCCGTCGGCGTCTCGCTCGTCTGAACCCGGTCTCCGAGCGGGTCGTCGGCGCGCCGGGCTCCCTACAGTGCGGTCATGAAGCTTGCGTACAGCACCGGATACTGGGGATCGGGACCGCCGGCAGACGCCGTGGAGGCGATCAAGGAGGCCGAGAAGCTCGGTTTCGATTCGTTCTGGACGGCCGAAGCCTACGGCTCCGACGCCATCACGCCGCTCGCCTGGTGGGGTGCGCAGACCGAACGGATCAAGCTCGGTACGGGCATCATCCAGATCTCGGCCCGTACGCCGGCCGCCACGGCGATGGCGGCGATGACCCTCGACCATCTGTCCGGCGGTCGCGTGATCCTCGGGCTGGGCGCCTCGGGACCGCAGGTCGTCGAAGGATGGTACGGCCGGCCGTACCCCAAGCCGCTTGCCCGCACCCGCGAGTACATCGAGATCGTGCGCCGCATCATCCGACGCGACGTGCCCGTCTCGTTCCAGGGCGAGCAGTACCAGATGCCGTACCCGGGGGGAATGGGGCTGGGCAAGCCGCTCAAGTCGACCATCCACCCGTACCGCACCGAGATCCCGATCTACCTCGGTGCCGAGGGCCCGAAGAACGTGGCGCTGGCTGGCGAGATCTGCGATGGCTGGTTGCCGTTGTTCTTCTCGCCCAAGGACGACGCCCATTATCGGCGCTGCCTTGCCGAGGGGTTCGCCGCTGCCGGGGATCCGGGGAAGGCGGAGCGTTTCGAGGTGGCGTCGGGGCTGTTCATCATCCCGGGTGACGACGCCGAGAAGTGCGCCGATGCCATCCGGCCGTTCGTCGCCCTCTACGCCGGTGGGATGGGCGCCAAGGGCGCCAACTTCCACTTCGACGTGTTCGCCCGCATGGGTTGGGAGGCCGAGGCCACCAAGATCCAGGAGCTCTACCTGGCCGGGAAGAAGAACGAGGCCGCCGCGTCGGTGCCGCTTGCGATGGTCGAGGACGTGGCACTCGTCGGCCCGCTGGACAAGATCCGCGACGAGCTGCAGAAGTGGAAAGAGACGTGCCTGACGACGGCGCTCATCTCCGGCCCGGCCCGGAACCTGGCGATGTACGCCGAGATCCTCGGAGACTGACGACACCCGGCGCGCCGGTCGCTGTGATCGCAATGACCGGCGCGCCGGCGGGCGTTCGTCGCCTCAGCTCGGCAAGGACCCGCCGGCCAGGAACCCGGTCATCGCCGGCCAGGCCGTCGGATCGTCGACGAAGAACGCGTGACCACCCTCGAACCACGCGAGCTCGGCGCCCGGGATCTGCCCGGCGAGCGCCTCGGCGTTGGCCGGCGGAGCGATCCCGTCGTGGCGGCCGGCGGCGACGAGTGTCGGCACCTGCAGGGTCGCCAAACGGTCCCAGGTGTCGTGATGGCGCCGGGCCTCGAGTTGGCGGCGCAGTCCGGCATTCGCAGACGCATCCCAGCCGGGTCGGCCCCGGAGGAACCCCTCGAGGGCCTGCCGGCGGCGGTGGTCGGTGCGGGTGCGCACGTCGAGGATCGACAGCTGTTCGGCGAGGCGCTCCTCGGCCGGTTTCGCGTATGTCTCGTGCAGGGGCCACGACGCGCCACCGGCGCCGCCCGCCGAAGTGCAGGCCAGCACCAGACGGGTGATGCGATCACCGGCGAGCAGGGCGAGCTCCTGGGCGACCATGCCGCCGAAGGAGATCCCCAGAACGGCGAAGCGGTCCCAACCGAGCCCATCGACGAGCGCGAGCGGATCGGCGCCGAACTCGGCCATCGTGGGCTGGTGCTCGGGGTCGTCCGGAACGGAGCGCCCGAGCCCTCGATGGTCGTAGGTGAGCACCTCGAACGCCGTTGCGATCGGCCAGTCGAACGGGTTCGGCCGCACCCGCAGGTCCGAGCCGGTGCCGTTGACGACCAGCAGCCGGGGGCCGCTCCCGGCCTGCTCGAACCACAGCGTCGCTCCGGGAACGGCACAGGTCGTCATGCCCGCAGGCTAGGGGTTGGGTGACGACCGCCACGTCTTGCGAAGATGGCGCCATGAACGTGGCGATGCTTCTGGAGATGGCGGCCGACGGCTTCGGCGACCGGGTGGCCTTCGGTCCTCGTGCGGGTGGGATGACCTACGCCGACCTGCTGGCCCGGGCTCGCCGGGCAGCCGGCTGGCTGGTCGAACGGCCGGTCGACCATCTGGGCATGGTCGATCTCAACTCCGAGGCGGTCCCCGTGGCGCTGTTCGCCGCTGCCGTCGCCGGCAAGCCGTTCGTTCCGATGAACTACCGCCTTGCCGACGCCCAACTCCAGGGCATCGTCGCTCGAACGGCGCCCGCGGCGGTCGTGATCGACCCGCCGGTGGCCGATCGGCTCAGCCCGATCGACGGCGTCGAGCTCGTCACCCGCGCCGACTTCCTGGCGGCGTCGGCCGACCTGGGGCGCGAGGCTTACGAGGGCTGGACCGATCCCGACGAGATCGCCGTGCTGCTGTTCACCAGCGGCACGACCGGTGAGCCCAAGGCTGCGGTGCTGCGCCACAAGCACCTTGCGTCCTACATCGTCACCACCCTCGACTACATGGGCGCCGACGAAGAGGAGTGTGCGCTGGTGTCGGTGCCGCCGTACCACATCGCCGGGGTGTCGGCCGTGCTGTCGTCGGTGTACACCGGCCGTCGAGTGGTGCAGCTGTCGCAGTTCACCCCGGAGGCCTGGGTGGCGTTGGCCCGCGACGAGGCCGTCACCCACGCAATGGTCGTGCCGACCATGCTGGGGCGCATACTCGACGTGCTGGAGGCCGAAGGGGAGTCGCTCCCGGCGCTGCGACACCTGGCCTACGGCGGAGGCCGGATGCCGGTCCCGGTCGTCGAGCGAGCGCTCACCCTTCTGCCGCACGTGTCGTTCGTGAACGCCTATGGCCTCACGGAGACCTCCTCGACGATCGCCGTGCTCGGTCCCGACGACCACCGGGCCGCCATGGCCTCCGACGACCCGGCCGTGCGGGCCCGGCTCGGCTCGGTCGGCCGGCCGCTTCCCACCCTCGAGCTCGAGATTCGTGACCCGCTCGGGCAGGCGCTGCCGGCCGGTGAGCGCGGCGAGGTGTGCGTGCGGGGCGAGCAGGTGTCGGGCGAGTACCTGGGCCGCAAGCTCACCGACGACGAGGGCTGGTTCGCCACCAAGGACGCCGGTTTCCTCGACGCCGAGGGATACCTGTTCATCGACGGCCGTCTCGACGACGTGATCGTTCGCGGCGGAGAGAACATGTCGCCCGGGGAGATCGAAGAGGTGCTCCTGGCCCACCCGGCGGTCGACCAGGCGGCCGTGGTCGGCGTCCCGGACACCGAGTGGGGGGAGAAGGTCGCCGCGGCGATCGTGCTCAAACCCGGTACGACCGCGAGCGTCGAGGAACTCCAGCAGTGGGTGAAGGACCGGCTGCGGTCGTCGCGCATGCCCGAGCTCGTCGAGTTCCGCGAGGAGCTGCCGTTCAACGAGACGGGCAAGCTGCTGCGCCGCGTGCTGCGCACCGAGCTGGGGGGCTGAGCGCCATGGCCGACGTCCGGATCACCCCGCTCGGCGACCACGTCACGCTCGTCGAGCTGTGCCGGCCGCCGGACAACTACATGTCGGTGCCGTTCATCGGCCAGATCGCTGACGCGCTGGAGACGTGCCAGATCGACGGGGACACCCGGGTGGTGGTGTTGGCGGCCGAGGGCAAGCACTTCTGCGCCGGGGCCAAGCTCGACCCGGCCGAGCGGGCGGCACCGGGTTCGGCGCCGCCGGTGCACCTCTACGACCACGCCGTGCGGATCTTCGCTTCCGAGTTGCCGATCGTGGCGGCGATCCAGGGCGCCGCGGTCGGCGGGGGCCTCGGCGTGGCGCTGTCGGCCGATTTCCGCGTGGCATGCCCGGAATCGCGGTTCACGGCCAACTTCGCCCGGCTCGGGTTCCACCACGGGTTCGGCACGACGGTTTCGTTGCCCGCCGTGGTCGGCCAGCAGCGGGCGCTCGAGCTGCTCTACACCGGGCGCCGCATCGACGGGGCCGAGGCGTTGCGGATCGGGCTGGTCGACCGTCTCGTGCCCGCCGATCAGCTTCGTGCGGAGGCTGTCTCGTTCGCCCGCGAGATCGCCGATTCCGGACCGCTGGCCGTGCGGGCGATCCGCGCCACGATGCGCGGGCATCTCGCGGGAGCGGTGAAGGCGGCCACGGACCACGAAAAGGCCGAGCAGGACCGGCTCGGCCGCACCGCCGACTTCGCCGAGGGCGTGCGCGCCATGGCCGAGCGGCGCACGCCCCGGTTCAGCGGTCGGTAGCCGTCGGGGTCAGCGACCCGAGTAGTTCGGCGGGCGCTTCTCGGCGAACGCCCGGATGCCCTCGCGGTGGTCCTCGGTCTGGGAGACCATCGTCAGACCGACCTGGAGGTAGTTCAGCGCGTCGACGGCGTTCTGGTCGATGACCCGGTAAAACGCATCGCGCCCGAGCTTCATGATCGACGGCGACTTCGACGCAAGGTCCGCAGCGACCTCGCCCACCGCGGCGTCGAGCTCCTCGACGGGCACGACCCGGTTGACGAACCCGAGCCGTTGGGCCTCGACGGCGCTGACGCGGCGGCCGGTCATCTGCAGCTCGAGCGCGACCTTCGGCGGCATCGAGCGGAGCATCGGGACGGTGATCATCATCGGCCACATGCCGACGTTGATCTCCGGGGTACCGAACACGGCGTCCTCGGCCGCGATGACGATGTCGCCGAGCAGCGCAAGGCCGAATCCGCCGGCCAATGCGAAGCCCCGGACCCGGGTGATGAGCGGCTTGCCCATGGCGTACGCGGTGTGGAACAGCTCGACCATCCGGCCCCGGTTGTCGAGTTGCTCGACGAAGCTCGCATCGGTGATCTGGCCCGACAGGTCGGCCCCCGCACAGAACGCTTTGTCGCCTGCGCCCGTCAGCACGACCACACGGGCGTCGCGGTCGGCGCGGGCCCGGCGGAACGACTCGATCAGACCCGTGGAGACCGCATCGGACAGGGCGTTGCGGCGTTCGGGATTGTTGATGGTGATCGTCGCCACCCGGTCGGCGACGGAGTACAGCACGGCGTCGGACATGGCTGGCAGCCTTCCATACGGACAGCTCCGCCGACCGTGGCGCCGGGCCGCCTAGCGTTCGGGTGTGGACCCGTTGCGCAGGCTCGTGATCCGTGCGGTGCTCGTCGCCGTCCTGGCGACGGTCCCGGCGGTCACAGCGCTCGCCGCGCTGGTGGCACCCGAGGCTGCTGCGGCGACCCCGGGCTCGGCCCGATACGTCGCACTGCCGAGCGCCGTCCGCCTGCTCGATTCCCGGGACGGCAGCGTGCCAACGCCGGGGACGACCCGGACGGTGACCGTCGCGGGACGGGCAGGAATCCCCCCGCACGCCAGTGCTGTCGCGCTGACGGTGACGGCCACCGAGGTCGTCGCACCCGGGTTCGTCTCGGTCTACCCGGCCGGCCGGCCTCGGCCGTCCACCTCGACGCTGAACGTCGTCCCGGGCGACACCCGGGCCAACCTGACGCTCGTCGGTCTCGGGGCCGGGTCGGTCGAGGTCTTCGTACAGGCCGGCGCACACGTCGTGGTGGACGTGTCGGGTTATTTCGAGCCGGCCGGCAGCGCAGTGGCCGCCGGGAGGATGATGCCGGCCGGTCCGACACGCCTGCTCGACACCCGGGACGGCACGGGGACCACGGCAGGAGTGCGGCGGCCCGGCGACGTGGTGCGGGTGGCGATCGACGCCGCCGGGGGTGCGGTGGGCGCAGTCGTCGTTTCGCTGACGGCGACCGAAGCCGCGGCCCCCGGGTTCCTGGCCGCGTACCCGGCGGGCACCACCCACTCCGGCACCTCCAATCTCAACCTGCCGGCCGGTGGAACCCGGGCGAACCTGGTGATCGTCCCGGTCGGCGGCGGGGGCGTCGACGTGCTCACGACTGCCGGCGGCCACGTGGTGGTCGACCTGCTCGGTGTCGTCTCGGGTCCGGCGGCGCCGGCGGCCCGTGCCGGGTTGTTCGTGGGGCTCGACTCCCCGGCGCGCCTGCTCGACACACGCGCCGAACCGGTCGGCCGGCTCGGCATCGGCGGCGAGGTAGCGGTGCGCGTGGGGGGCCGAGGCGGGGTCCCCGTGGGGGCCTCCGCTGCGGCGCTCAACGTGACGGTGGTCGAGGTGGCCGGACCGGGGTACGCCACGGTCTGGCCCGACGGGCAGCCGTGGCCGGGGTCGTCGAACCTGAACGTGGAGCAGCGCCGGCAGATCGTGGCCGGGGCGGCGATCAGCGGCCTGAGCGGACCGGGCGGTCCCGGCGGGGCCGGCTGGGTGCAGGTCCGATCGATGGCCTCGGCCGACCTGGTCGTCGACGTGACCGGCTGGTTCCTGCCCGACGGCGATGCGGGGCCGGCGAGCGCCCAGGGGCCGACCGTGCGCCCGGTGGTGTCCGGTCCGATCGTGGACGTGGTGGACACCGCCGGCTTCGACCTGTCGCCGGTCGCCGTCGCCGGGCGCTCGGCACCACCCCTACCCGCCGGCAGCGGATCCGGTCGTCGCGTGGTGTTCTCCGGCGTTCAGCAGCGGGCGTGGGCGGTGGAGGACGACGGCACGGTCGTGCGTTCGTGGCTCGTATCCGGTTCCACCGTGCCGGCGTCGAACGAGTGGCGCGGCACCTATGCGGTGTATCTCCGTCAGGAGCTCACCTGGGCCTATAACGGGTCCGGCCTGTTGCAGTGGTTCGTTGCCTACCGACGCACCCCGCTCGGGTTCGACATCGGGTTCCACCAGATCCCGAACGACGGCGCCGGCGTGCCCGTGCAATCCGTCGCCGAGTTGGGCCAGCGGCGCTCGGCCGGGTGCCAACGCCAGGCGCTGGAGGACTCGTTGTTCCTTTGGGAATGGGCGCCCCTGGGCACCAGCGTGGTGGTCGTCTGAACTGTCAGACCGCTGGCTGCTCGTCGAAGGTGCGGTCGATGCGCTCGAACCGGCGCCGGATCGGCGTGCGCGATTCGGCGTGCGGCAGCACGTAGAGACGGTTGGCCCGCACGGCGTCGAGCACCAGTGCGGCGACGCCGTCGACGTCGAGCACCCGCCCGGCGAGATCCGGGTTCGACTCGTCCTGATCGAGTACCCGCGGCGAAGCGTCGGGGCCGCCCAGTTCGACCGGCCGGTTCCGTTCCGAGGTGCCGATGTCGGTGGCGACCCGCATCGGGCAAAGCACCGACACGCCGATCTGGTGCGGGCGCAGTTCCCGTTGCAGCACCTCGGCCAGCGCGACGACGCCGTACTTGGCGACGCAGTACGGCCCGAGGCCGACGTTGGGGACGAGGCCCGCGAACGACGCGGTGAACAGCACGTGACCGCCCGTGCCCTGCTCGACCATGCGGGGAACGAACGCCTCGACCCCGTGGATCGGACCCCACAGGTCGACGTCGATGATCCACTTCCAGTCCTGGTGGGTCATCTCGGTGATCGCTCCGCCGACGGCGACCCCGGCGTTGTTGAACACGAGATCGACGTGGCCGAAGCGGGCGAACACCTCGTCGGCCAGCGCTGTCATGGCAGCGAAGTCCGATACGTCGCACACGTAGCCGGCGCCGGCGAGGCGCTCTGCTGCGGCCTCGACACGGCTCTTTTCGATGTCCACCAGTACCGGGATCGCGCCCTGGGCCGCGAGTGCGGCAGCCGTTGCGTAGCCGATGCCGGATGCGCCGCCGGTGACGACGGCGACCTTCCCCCTGAGGTCGTCCATGGTCGCCACCTTCGCCGCCGATCCGATGCGAGCGCAAGCGTCGATGCGCTAGGACGGTGCGGTGACCTCGACGTTCACCGAGCTGGCGGTCATCGATCTCACCCGGTGGCGCGATCCAGGAGCCGATCGACGAGCCTTCGCTGCCGAGGTGTGCCGGGTGTGCCACGAGGTCGGGTTCTTCCTGTTGACCGGCCACGGGGTCCCGTCTGCGGTGCTGGATGCGCATCTCGATGCGCTGCAACGGTTCTTTGCACTCGACGAGGACGCCAAGCGGACGGTCGACAAGCGATGCTCGCCGCAGTTCCGCGGGTGGGAACCCGTCGGTGCCGAGCTCACCGACGGCCGCCCGGACCAGCGCGAGCAACTCGACTTGGCCACCGAGCACCCGGCCCGGCCGGCCTCGACGCAGCCGGCGTATCTCCGGCTCGACGGGCCGAACCAATGGCCGCACGAGGCGCTCGTGCCGGGGTTCCGCGCCGCGGTATCGGCATTCCTCACGGCGGCCTCGTCCCTCGCCGACGAGGTGCTCGGCATGCTGTCGCTCGGCCTCGGACTCGACGAGGGCCACCTCGGTCGGGTGTTCGGTGAACGGCCGTTCTCGCTGGCCAAGCTGATCCGTTACCCGGCGACCCCCACGGGTATGGCCGGGGTGAACGCCCATCACGACGCCGGGTTCGTGACGGTCCTGGCCCAGCACGGCGTCGGCGGGCTGCAGGTGCAGAACCCGTTGGGGGAGTGGGTCGACGTTCCGGTGCGCGACGACGCCTTCGTGGTGAACCTCGGCGAGCTCCTGCAGGAGATGACCGGCAACTACCTGGTGGCCACGACGCACCGTGTGATCGCTGGTCGGGAGCGGTTCTCGTCCGCCTACTTCCACGGGCCCGATCTGCGGACCGAGCTGGTGCCGTTGCCGCTTGCCCCACGGTTCGCCGCTGCGGTGGCGGCGTCGCCCCGCCACGCCACCGCCGGCTTCATGGCGACCCGGGAGGACCTCGCCGCCGGCCGCTCGGGGACCAGCGGCCGGGCGACGGGTGTCTACGGCCAGCAGCTGTGGAACTACTACTGCCGCAGCTATCCGGCCAACGTCGCTGCCCACCACGGCGACGTCACCTGATCGGTCCGGGCCGGTCCGGGTCGGCTCCGGGACGAGCGGGGCAACGGGTCGGCCGGTCAGCGGCGCTGTGCGGCGAGGAACGACCAGATCGCGCGACTGGCGTCGAGGTCCGGGTAAGGGGTGCCGACGAAGGACCGGGCCCGGTCCGACGCGCCGGGATGGCCCATCCACGCATGCGTGGCTCCGGTGACGACGACGAGACGCACGGTGGTCCCGGCGCGGCACGCCTCCCAGGTGAGGGTGGCCAGATCGGGGTTGCCGGGGGTGGTGGCCGG
>JBEIFW010000138.1:0-9773 GCA_040382215.1 Acidimicrobiales bacterium | reverse complement strand
CGAGCGCTGCGCCCAGCGTGGCCGGGCCGACCCGGCCGAGGAACATCAACAGCATCAACACACCTTGGCCCCGCCAGTCGAACGACGCCGTGACGCCCGTCGAGAGACCGACGGTGCCGAACGCGCTCACCGCCTCGAACAGCGTGCGATCGAGCGGCACGGGGGAGACCGCGAGCAGCACGGTGGTCGCAAGGCCGACGAGTCCGATGCTCAGCACGGTCACCGTCAGGCTCTGGCGCACCACCGCCGACGGCAGCCGGCGACCGAACACCGTCGCCGACGGCTCACCGCGCAGCTCCGCCCAGCACGCCAACACCAGCACCGCGAAGGTCGTCACCCGGATCCCACCCCCGGTGGAGGCCGCGCCCGACCCGATGAACATCAGCAGCACCATCACGACCCAGGTCTCCTCCGTGAGCGCCCCGATGTCGACGGTGTTGAAGCCCGCCGTGCGCGGCGACACCCCCTGGAACACTGCGGCCTGCAGCTTGTCGAGGACCCCGAGCGGACCGAGCGTGCCGGGGTTCGCCCACTCCAGCAGCAGCACGGCGCAGGTCCCTGCGACGATCAGCGCAAGCGACACCGTGACCGTCAACCTGGTGTGCAGCGACCATCGTCGGGGCCGACGGCCCCGGCTTCGCCACAGCTCGGCGATCACCGGGAACCCGAGACCGCCGAGCACGACTGCGGCCGAGATCACCACGTTGACCACCGGGTCGCCCACATAGGCGACGAGACTGTCGGACGCGAGCCCGAACCCGGCGTTGTTGAACGCCATCACCGAATGGAACGCCCCCCACCACAGCGCCTCGCCAAGCGGCTCACCGTGGCGGAGCCAGAGCCACACGCCGAGGATGGCGGTCGAGCACACCTCGACTGCGACCGAGCACACTGCGACCGCCCGTAGGACCCGGCGCAGCTCCCCGGGGGCGACGGCACCCACCTCACCGCCGGCAAGGCTGCGGGCCCGGATCCCGAGGCGGTTCGACAGCGCAAGGGCCACCAGCGACGCAAGGGTCATCACCCCGAGGCCGCCGAGTTGCACCAGCACGAGGAGCACCACGAGGCCGCCCCGGTTCCACGTCGCCGCCACGTCGAGTCGCGACAACCCCGTCACGGTCACCGCGGAGGTTGCGGTGAACAGCGCGGCGGGCAGGTCGACAGGCACACCGCGACGGTGGGTGAACGGCAGCCGCAGCAACAGCGCGCCGACGGCGATGAGTGCGGCGAACGCGAGGGTGACCGCCCGGGCCGGGTGCAAGGCCACCCGTCCGGCCACCGCCCCGCGCTCGTTGACGGTCACAGCACCCGGGCGACGGCGGCGGCCCCGTGGATCGCCGGCAGGATCCCGTTGGTGCCCGTCACGTCGCCGACGAGATGCACCGGGCGGTCGCCGGCCTCGCGCAGCCACTGGGCGAGCTCGCGGTTGGGGTGGCCGTGGGTGACGAGCACGACGGTGCGGGCCGGCAGCGCCCGCACCCGCTCGGTGAACGGCACCCCGACGATCACCTCCTCGGGGGTGATCCCCTGCAGGTAGTGGCCACCCACGAAGTCGAACGCCCCGGAGTAGAGCCGTTCCTTCGCCGCCGCCACCGTCACCGGCGGGTACGGCAACGTGGCCCCGATGGCGTCGTACCGTCCGACGAGCGTGACCGAGCACCCGGCCTCGAGGAGTGCGTCGCACACCGAGATCGCCTCGAAGGTGCCGGTGTCGTCGAACACCACCGCCGGCCCCTCGAGCACCGCCCGGCCGCCGAAGCCGAACACGTCCCAGGAACTCCACACGTGCGCCAGGTCGTGGCCCGGGACGGGCTGCACCGGGGTGGTCACCTGGAACCCGTCCCGGCGGGGCGAGGTACCGGTGGCCACGATCACCTCGTCGGGATCCATCTCGGCCACGACGTCGGGATCGACCAGGGTGGCGAGCCGGATGGTCACCCCGAGCCGCACGAGCTCCGCCGCCAGCCACTCGGTGATCGCCCCGATGTCGGCGCGGTGCGGGGCCGTGGCCGCGATCGCCACCTGGCCGCCGAGATGGCGGGTGGCCTCGAACAGGTGGACCTCGTGGCCGCGCAGCGCCGCCGTCCGGGCCGCTTCGAGCCCGGCCGGTCCCCCGCCGACGACGAGCACCCGCTTGCGCACCGGCGCCGGCCCGGGCGGCTCGAAGCTGACCGTCGCCTCCTGCGCCGCGGCCACGTTCACCACGCAGCTCAACGTCCCGGTCGACATGAGCTGCCCGACGCAGCCCATGTTCGACCCGATGCACGGCCGGATCAGATGGTCCTCGCCGCGCCGGGCCTTGTTCACGAGCTCCGGGTCGGCGATCAGCGCCCGCACCATCGACACGAGCGCCGCGTCCCCGTCGGCCACGAGGCGTTCGGCGTGGTCGAGGGTCATGATCCGACCGACCACGATCGTCGGGGAGGACAGGCCCCGGCTGATCACCCGGTTCGCCGGCATCTCGTTGCCGAGCGGTTCGTCCATCGGGCCGATCAGCTTGTGGAACCGCCAGTACGAGCCCATGTGCAACGACACGTAGTCGACGAGCGGCTCGACGATCCGGGCGATCTCGGCCACGTCGGTGGGGGTGAGGCCACCGGGGATGTACTCCTCGTTGGGGAGCCGGATCCCGACGCACACGTCGTGGTCGACCGCGTCGCGGATCGCGTGGAGGATCTCGAGCAGGAACCGCATCCGGTTCTCGAGCGATCCGCCGTAGTCGTCGGTGCGCACGTTGTTGGCCGGGGACAGGAACTGCTCGATCAGGTACCCGCTCGACGCATGGACGTCGATGCCGTCGAGGCCACCGTCGCGACACCGTCGCGCCGCCGCGGCGAACGCCTCGACCATCTCGGCGATCTCTCCGGTGCTCATCTCGTGCGGGATCCCACCGATCAGCGGGTTCGGGATCGCCGACGCCGAGACCTGCGTCGCCGCTTTACGGGGTCGGGTCGCCGCACCCGGGTGGTAGATCTGCTGGAACAGTTTCATCCCGTACGGGCGCATACGGGCGCTGATGTCCCTGTAGAACGGGATGCAGGCGTCGCTGTGCAGCGGGATCAGGCTCGGGGCGTTGCGGTGCACGCCGGTGGCCTCGAGCGTCGACATGCCCACCCCACCGGCCGCTCGAGCCTCGTGGTAGGCGATCAGCTTCTCGCCGCCGAGCAGCGTGCCGTGCGCGGAGCGGCAGATGCGGTTCTTCACCGCCACGGGTCCGAGTTCGATCGGCTGGAACAGGTGCTCGTAGCGCGCCATGACGTCCCCCTCGGCGGTGCGGCCGAGCGCACGGTACCGCCCTCGTTCAGGTGAGCAACCCCGATGATCGCAGCCGGCGCTCGAGGTGATGCTCCATCGCCTTGGCGGCCAGCACCTCCACCTCGTGGGTGGCCGCCGACGGCGGTGCGGACAACGCGGCGACGAGGCGCCCGCCGAGGACCATGCGGACGAGTTCGAGCGCCTCGGGGCTCACCGCCACCCCCCGTCGGCATGCCCGGCACAGCGTGCCGCCCTCGGACGGGTCGAACGCCACGAGCGGGCCCTCGGCACCGCACGACACGCACGCCTCGACCTGCGGCTCCACCCCTTCCTGGGCGAGCACCTTGAGCTGGAAGCCTGCGACGAGCATCGGGGACGCGCCGGAGCTCAATGTGCGCAGCGCCCCGACGAGCATCTGGTAGAGCCGCGGCGCGGGTTCGCGTTCCTGGGCGAGCTGGTCGCACACCTCGAGCAGCGCAGCGCCCCGGGTGAGCCGGTCGAGGTCCTCGCGCACGGCCCGGAAGTGATCGATCGTCTCCACCTGCTGCACGAGGTCGAGCGAGCGGCCCTCGCGCACCAGCAGCGACACGTGCGACAGCGGCTCGAGGCGGCCACCGAAACGGCTCTTGGTCTTGCGGATCCCCTTGGCGACGGCACGCACCTTCCCGTGGCCTGCGGTGAGCAGCACGACGATCCGGTCGGCCTCGGCCAGGTTGTACGTCCGCAGCACCACCCCCGTGTCCCGGTACTGCCGCACGGGCTACGCCTCGCGGTCGTCGACGGGGCCATCGTCGACGGCGCCGAAGCGGCGGTTGCGACGCTGGAACTCGCCGATCGCCTCGGCGAGGTGCTCCCGGCGGAAGTCGGGCCACAGCACGTCGGTGAACACGAGCTCGCTGTAGGCGATCTCCCACAGCAGGAAGTTCGAGATCCGGTACTCGCCCGAGGTGCGGATCACCAGGTCCGGGTCGGGCATGTCCGGCTCGTACAGGTAGCGGCGGATCAGCTTCTCGTCGACCTTTTCCGCAGTCACCCCGCTCGCCACGATGCGCCGCACGGCGTCGACGATCTCGGCCCGGCCGCCGTAGTTGAAGGCGAAGGTGAGCGTCATGCGCCGGTTGCCGGCGGTGAGTGCCGTCGTCTCGTCCTGTCGCCGGAGCACGCGCCGCGGCACCCGCCAGTCGCGCCGGCCGGCGAAGCGCACCCGCACCCCCTTCGTGTGGAGCTCGTCGCGGCGACGCAGGAGGATGTCCTCGTTGAACCGCATCAGGAAGCGCACCTCGTCGACGGGCCGCTTCCAGTTCTCGGTGGAGAACGCGTAGACCGTCAGCCACCCGATGCCCAGCTCGAGCGCCCCGTCCACGGCATCCCACAGGGCGTGCTCACCGGCGGCGTGGCCGTCGGTCCGCTTCAGCCCACGCTTGGTCGCCCAACGGCCGTTGCCGTCCATCACGCACCCGACGTGCAGGGGGATCCGGTCGGGATCGAGACCGTCGGCAAGGGTCACGGCGGCACGGTAGTGCAACCATGGCGGCGTGCCCGGTCTTGCCGACGACGTCGACACCACCCTGCGCGACGTCGTCGCCCACCTCCCCGGCGGAGGTGAGATCCGGCCCGGGCAGGCCGCCATGGCCCAGGCCGTGGCCACGGCGATCAGCTCCCGGCGGCACCTCGTCGTGCAGGCCGGCACGGGCACCGGGAAGTCGCTCGCCTACCTCGTCCCGGTGCTGCTGAGCGGCCAGCAGGTCGTCGTCGCGACCGCCACCAAAGCGCTCCAGGACCAGCTCGCCGGCCGTGACCTGCCCTTCCTGGCCGAGCACCTCGGCCGACCGGTCACCTGGGCCGTGCTCAAGGGCCGCAGCAACTACGTGTGTCTCCAACGGGTGCAGGAGGTGACCACCCGCCACGACGGCCGGCTCGAACTCGACGACGCCGGCCCGGCCACCCGCAGCGAGGTGCTGCGCCTCGCCACCTGGTCGGCACTGACCACCACCGGCGACCAGGCCGACCTGGACTGGAACCCGTCGGCTCGGGCATGGGCCACCGTGTCGGTGTCGGCCATGGAGTGCCCCGGCGCCACCCGCTGCCCCGTCGGCGCGGCCTGCTTCGCCGAGCGGGCCCGGGCCGCCGCCGAGGCCGCTGACGTCGTCGTGGTCAACACCCATCTCTACGGTCTCGATCTGGCCACCGACGGGGTGCTGCTGCCGGCCCACGGTGTGGTCGTCATCGACGAGGCACACCAACTCGAGGACGTGGTGGCCGCCACCAACGGCGTCACCCTCGGACCTGGCCGCCTGCCAAACGTGGCCCGGCTCGTCGGCACGGTGATCGCGTCCGAAGAGCTCGGCCGCGCGCTCGGCCGGGCCGGCGACACCCTCACCGAGGCGATCAGCACCTACTGCGACCAGCGTCTCAGCCAGCCTCCGCCGCCCGAGGTGGGCACGGCGATCGTGGCGGCCCGCGGCCAGCTCGACGAGGCGATGCGATCGCTGCGGGCGGTGGAGAGCCGCAACGACGAGCTCACCCAGCGTCGGCTGCGGGCCCAGCGCGCCGCCGGTCACCTCGCCGCGGACCTCGAGCTGGCCCTCGCCCCCGGGCCGGACCGGGTGAGCTGGGTCGACGGACCGCCGGCGGCACCGCAGCTCCAGGTGGCCGCCATCGACGTGGCGCCCCTGCTCGGCGAGCGGCTCTGGGGCCGACGCACCGCCGTGCTGACCAGTGCGACGATCCCGCCCGGACTCGCCGAGCGGCTCGGCCTGCCGCCCGAGACGACCGACACCCTCGACGTCGGCAGCCCCTTCGACTACCCGAACCAAGGGTTGCTGTACTGCGCGATCCACCTGCCCGACCCACGCAGCCCCCAGCGCCCGGCCGCGGTGCACGACGAGCTCGAGGCGTTGATCACCGCTGCGGGCGGGCGGACGCTCGCGCTGTTCACCTCGTGGCGGGCGATGACCGCCGCCGCCGACGCGCTGCGGCCCCGGCTGGCGTTCGAGATCCTCACCCAGGCCGACCTCCCGAAACCGGCGCTCGTCGAGGCGTTCCGGGCAGTCGAATCGCGCTGCCTGTTCGCGACGGCCGGGCTGTTCCAGGGCATCGACGTCCCCGGCGACACCCTGTCGCTGGTCACGATCGACCGGATCCCGTTTCCCCGGCCCGACGACCCGCTCCTGCAGGCCCGGCGCGAGCGGGCCCGGGAGCGGGCCTTCGCCGAGATCGACCTGCCGCGCGCCGCCACCCTGCTTGCCCAGGCGACCGGCCGGCTGATCCGCAGTGCAACCGACCGCGGGGTGGTCGCCATCCTCGATCCCCGGCTGAACACCGCCGGCTACCGCTGGGATCTCGTCCGCGCGCTACCCCCGCTGCGCCGCACCCGCCACCGAGCCGAGGCCGAAACCTTCCTGCGGTCGATCGTCACCGCGACCGACCGCTGAGCCGGCTGCGGTCGGACCGGCGGGCGCGCCCGGAATACCCTGCACGCATGGACTTCGCCTGGGCCCCCGAGCTGCTCACTCTCCAGAAGGAGGCCGAGGAGGTGGCGGCCGACGCCATCGCCCGGTACGGCCGCTATCCGGACACGTGGATCAACGGGTTCTCGCGGGAGTTCTCCCGCGAGCTCGGCGCCCGGGGCTGGATCGGGATGACCTGGCCCAAGGAGTACGGCGGCGGAGGTCGCAGCGTGCTCGAGCGCTTCGTCGTCACCGAGACGTTCATCAAGCGGGGCGTGCCGATCGCAGCGTCGTGGTTCGCCGACCGCCAGATGGGCCCGACGATGCTCGCCTACGGAACCGAGGAGCAGAAAGCGGCGTTCCTCCCCGGGATGCTGTCCGGGGAGACCGGGTGGTGCATCGGGATGTCCGAGCCGGATTCCGGCTCCGACCTCGCCAGCTTGAAGACCTCGGCGGTGCGCGACGGCGACGAGTTCGTCATCAACGGCCAGAAGATCTGGACGAGCTTCGGCGCCGAGGCCGACTACTGCTATCTCATCTGCCGCACGTCCAACGAGGGCGCAAAGCACGCCGGCATCTCCGAGATCATCGTGCCGATGGACACGCAGGGGATCACCGTCAAGAAGATCACCGATATGCACCACAACGCGCACTTCTGCGAGGTGTTCTACGACGACGTGCGCGTGCCGACGAAGAACCTCGTCGGCAAGGAGGGCGGCAGCTTCGGCCAGACGATGCGCCAGCTCGAGCACGAGCGCGGCGGGATCGACCGCCTGCTGTCCAACTACGGCCTCTACCTCGACGCGAGGGAGCGGGCCGACACGTCCTCGAAGCTGGTGCGCCAGGACATCGCGAAGCTCGAGTCGGCGTACACGCTCGGGCGTCTGCTCGTGCTCCGCGAGGTGCTCCAGCAGGGCCCCAAGGGGTTCTCGGCCGCCACGAAGGCCTTCTGCACCGAGCACGAGCAGCGAGTCGCGGAGTTCGCAGCATCGGTGTTCGGCGCGGAGATGACGCTGGACACCCCGACGAGCCGGGCCTACTGCTACTGGCCGGCGTACACGATCATGGGCGGCACGTCGAACGTGCTGCGCAACATCCTCGGGGAGCGCCTGCTCGGCCTGCCCCGCGAACCGGGCGCCTGAGCGGCTGCCCCGTGGCCGATCTGCTGGCGCTGTCGTCGCGGATCATCGACGCCGGCGTGGCGTCGGAGCCGACGAACCGGGTGAGCCAGGAGCTGTCGGCACTCGCCGACGACGTCGCGCTCGTCGAGTCGTTCTCCCACGCCGCGATCGTGCGCACGGGCGACGGCCTCGTCGTGGTCGACGCGTCGGGCGCGGCGACCGGCCGGGCGGTCGTCGCCGCGGTGCGCCGGTGGTCGAGCGAGCCGGTCCGGGCGCTCGTCTACACCCACGGCCACGTCGACCACGTCGGGGGCAGCGGCGCCTTCGACGCCGATCGGCTCGCCGCCGGCCGGCCGCCGATCGAGGTGGTCGGACACACGAACGTGCCGGTGCGCTTCGAGCGCTACCGGCGCACCGACGGCTGGAACCGCACGATCAACGCCCGGCAGTTCGGCGGGGTCTCTCCCCGCCACGGCATGGGGGTCGGCGCCCCTCAGGCATTCCTCGGTGATGACGTGCTCACCCCCGACCGGCTCGTCGACGAGCACGGCACCCTTACCGCCGGGGACGTCACACTCGAACTGCATCACGCCTTGGGCGAGACCGACGACCACCTGTGGGCGTGGTGGCCCGAGCGGCGCACGGTGTTCTCCGGTGACTTCGTCACCTGGGTGTTCCCCAACGCCGGTAACCCGCAGAAGGTGCAGCGGTATCCGATCGAATGGGCGGAGACGTTGCGGCGCATCGTCGCGCTGCGCCCCGAGCTGCTGGTACCGGCGCACGGTTTGCCCATCGCCGGGCCCGAACGCATCGCACTGGTGCTCGACGACATGGCCGACGCGCTCGAGCATCTTGTCGCATCGACCCTCGCACTGATGAACGAGGGCGCACCGCTGGACGCGATCATCCACTCGGTGCGGCTGCCCGCCGACCGGCTCGAGCGCCCCTGGCTCAAGCCGGTCTACGACGAGCCGGAGTTCGTCGTGCGCAACGTGTGGCGCCAGTTCGGCGGGTGGTGGGACGCCAATCCGGCGACCGTGCTCCCGGCCCCCGAGGCGGCGCTCGCCGCGGAGCTCGCCGCACTCGCCGGCGGCGCTCGTCGTCTCGCTGCACGCGGTGCCGAGCTGTCGGCGGCCGGGGAGCATCGGCTCGCCTGCCATCTCGTCGAGTTCGCCGGGCGGGCCGCACCGCACGACCGGGCCGTGCACGAACTGCGGGCTGCGGTGTTCCAGGCCCGCCGCAACACCTCGACGTCGTTGATGGCCAAGGGGATCTTCGCCGACGCCGCCCGGCAGTCGCGCGCCGTCGCCGAGCGGCCGGCGACGGCGTCGGATCCGATCGAGCACCGAGACGGGATCGAGCGGGAACCCTGACGGCTTCTGGCCGGTTGGTCGGTCAACGTCGACGGCCCCGCTCCGATGGATTCCCAGTTTCAACCCGCAGTTCCCGGAGGAGGCGGAAATGGATGCCGTCTACGCCGTGAAAACCCCCATGAACCCGGTCCTGTTCCAGATCGCCGCGATGCAGAACGCGATGGTCGACCAACAGCGCATCGCCGCGGAAGCTGCCAAGGAGGCCAGCAAGGTGGCGGGGACCGACCCGGGGGTCGCCCGGCTCGACCAGGGTCGCCAGGTCGACTTCTACGCCTGAGCGCCGATGCGGCGCAGCGGTACGTCGCGGCTCGGCGAGGCCGGCGCGACGTGGATCGTGGCGTCGACGGCAACGGCTCCGGACGGGCTGACGAGGATCGGGTCGAGCACGAGCCGATCGATCTCGTCGACGGCGTCGACGAGTGCGCCGACCGTGGCGAGCATCGAGCGCAGCCCGGCCAGGTCCGCGCCCGCGCGCACGAGCGCGTCGTGGACGCGGGCGCTGCGCAACAACTCTTCGGCGTCGAGAACCCCGAGCGGGAGGCTGCGGGCGGGCCGGTCGCCGAGGAACTCGGCGT
>JBEIFW010000137.1:0-9777 GCA_040382215.1 Acidimicrobiales bacterium | reverse complement strand
GGGTCCCAGTAGCGGATCGGGTTGTTGTGGGCGTACGTGTACCGGTTCAACGACACCGGGGTGGTGAGGAGGCCGTAGACGGTGTCGCGGGAACGGAACGTGGCGGTGCCCGGCGTGTACCAGCGGGCCCCCATCCACGTGTCACCGGTGACCGGTTCGGTCCAATCGCCCTGGAACCCGACCCGCGGGTTCAACGTGCCGGTCCGGGTGACCGGCACCCCGAACGGATCCGTCAACACACTGTCGGTGACCGCCCCGGTGGCCGGGTCGAGCAGGGCGCGGAGATCGCCGTGACGGTTCGACACCACCACCCGCCCCGCCCCCGACACCGCAGCCACGGCCTGCAACCGACCCGACGGTGACTGCGAGAACCGTTGCGTGCCGTCACCGACCGGATCCCACCCGACCCCCGCATACGCGAACGCCGTGCCGTTGCGCGCCGCGACCCGGTCGAGGCCGTCATAGGTGTAGCCGACCGTCGCCGAGCCTTGGGTGAGCGACGTGAGCCGGCCCAGGCCGTCGAACCCGTAATCCGCGACCACCGACGCGCCGTTGGTGATCCGATCGAGTCGCCCCGCCGCATCCCACACATGGGTCCCCTGCGGCGACCCCACCAGCCGGTTCCTGGCGTCATACGTGTACGCGACGGTGGTGGTGCCGGTGCGGACACTGGTCCGGTTCCCGGCCCGGTCATAGGTGTAGGAGACCGCCGGCTGCCCCGCCCGACTCCACCCGGTCGACGCCGACACCGCACCCGGCGGCCCCTGGCTTCGGCGACGGGCGTGGTGCCCGGGGGTACGATTCGGCCATGGTCGGGTTCTCTCGCATCACCACCGACCCTGCGCAGATGGCGGGAGTGCCGTGCATTCGCGGGACGCGGTTCCCGGTCGCGTCGGTGGTCGCGATGGTTGAAGACGGGATGACCGAGGACGAGGTCCTCAGCGAGCATCCTGAACTGGAACGTGACGACATCCGTGAAGCGTTGCGCTTCGCGGCGCCGGCAGTGCAGGAACGCCAGCTGCCGTTGCAGCGCCCGGCGTGAGGTTCCTGCTCGACGAGAACCAGTCGGCATCCTCGCCGTAGCCGATCCGGTTGCGACGCCAGATCGGCCGGCGAGCCGAGCAGTTGTCGCTCCGACTGGATGGCCGTTCCGGGAGACGATGATCCGGTCGTGCGTGTGCCCGGCGGGTCGAGGTCGTCGCTGGTCACTGCTCGATGTCGACCCAGAACACCTCGACCGATCCGGTCTCGTCCAGCGCCGCATAGAGCGCCAAGTGCAGCACGAGGACTCCCCGGGCCACGTAGACCCGGACCTCAGGATCCGGCGTCTGCATCGTGACACCCTTGAAGTCGGCGGCGAGTCGGTCGCGGATCACAGGCAACTCGAGCATCAGCACGTCGGTGAGCGACGGCCTGCCGTCGGCGCCACGCTCAGCAGGAACGAGTGACTCCAACCGACCGAAGAACTCGTCGGTGAAGCGGACGACTCGCTCAGGCACCCGACCGGCGCTGCTCCCCCAGACGCCGGGCAGTGTCCTCGACGAGCGAACGAAACGGTTCGGGGACCTCGTCCCACGTCTTCGCCTCCGAGGCAGCCACCGCATCGGCGCGCTGTTGCTGGCTCATCTCTGCCAGTTCCGCCGCCGTCACGACGATCTCATGCCGCCCCATGGGATCAGAGTAGCCGCGGGGGCGAGGGGCCGAGCAGCCTGGATCGACCACGTGGTCGTCGCCGACACCGGCCTCAGACGGCGAGACCTGCCCGCTCGAGGTCGAGGTAGTGGTCGCCGTCGGGGTCGTGGCGGGAGCGCACCGCCATGAACAGGCCGAACAGCATGCAGACCGACGCCGTGCCGACGAGCACCATGTGCACGTCGACGCCGAGCGGGCCGGCCAGGGTGCCGAGCAGCAGGGTGCCGATCCAGACCACGCCGCCCCAGCTCACCTGGTAGAGCGCCATGACGCGGCCGCGCTTGCTGTCGTCGACGATCTGCTGGATGAGCGTCTGCAGCTGGGTGGCGCACAGGAAGTAGCAGACGCCGAGCGCCACCTGCGCGGCGATGGCCACGGCGAGGCTGCCCGACACGCCGAACGCCACGAGGCAGACGCCGTAGCCGACGAGGTACCACGACCCCCGGCGCAGGTTCGGGGTGCGCCGGTCGTAGCCGTTGAGGAGGGCGCCGACCACGGACCCGAACCCGGTGGCGGCGCCGAGGAGGGCGAACCGCTTCGGCTCCCCGAGGGCCTCCTTCGCGAAGGCGGGGATGAGCGCCGTGTGCCCGACCCCGAACACCGACAGGACCATCTGGGTGGCCACGATCCGCATGGCGGGCTTGCGTTCCCGGGCGTGGGCGAAGCCGCTGCGCAGCCGGGTGACGAAGGACTCCTGGGTGATCTCGACCTCGGCCGGCCGGGCCTGGACGGTCCGCATGATCAGCAGGGCGGCGACGGTGACGGTGGCGTAGATGAAGAAGGCGAGCTCGTAGCGGCCCGTCGCGATGATCGGGGTGGCGGCGATCGGACCGGCGATGCGGCTGAGGTTGTTGACCGTCGACTGGATGGTGATGGCCGAGCGCATGTCCTCGATGGGCACGGTGTTGGCCATCAGCGCCCCGTTGGCGGGGCCGATCACGGCGAACATCGAGCCGAGGAGCACCGCGAGCCCGAGCACGATCGGGACCGACTCGGCCCCGACGAGGGTGACGGCGGCGTACGCGTAGGCGACGGCGGCGATCCCGGCGTAGCCGACGACGACCACCTGCTTGCGGTCCCGCTGGTCGACGACGACGCCCGCGGCGAACGGGATGATCGTGGCGGGGACGAACAGGGCCAGGAACAGCAGGCTGTTCTTGAACGGGTCGCTGTCGGTGAGGTCGGCGATCAGGCCTTGCAGCGACAGGTGCGACAACCAGAACCCGGCCTGGTTGGTGCTGAACGCACCGATCATGCGCCGGAACGGCTGATTGCGGAACGCCCGCATGCCCAGCCACGCGGGCCGGTCGTACCACGGTGTCGCGCTCGTCGCCGTCAACGCTGCTCCCCGGTGCCGGCGGAGGTCCGGCCCGCGGCGAGGCTACCGGGTCAGTACGAGCCCTTCTGCAGCAGGACCGCGGGGACCGTGCGGGCCAGGATCACGAGGTCCGTGACCAGGTTCCAGTTGTCCACGTAGTAGAGGTCGAGCTGGCCGTAGTCGTCGCTGGCGTCGCTGCGGCCGCTCACCTGCCACATGCCGGTGATCCCGGGCTTGACGCGGAGGCGGTTGCGGAGCCCGGGGTCCCACTGGTCGACCTCGGACCGCAGCGCCGGCCGGGGACCGACGAGCGACATCTCGCCGCGGAGCACGTTGATCAGCTGGGGCAGCTCGTCCACCGAGGTCTTGCGGAGGATGCGCCCGATGCGGGTGACGCGCGGGTCGTGGCGGATCTTGAACAGCGGACCGTTCGCCTCGTTGAGGTGGCGCACCTCGGCGAGGCGCTGCTCGGCGTCGATCACCATCGTGCGGAACTTCAGCATCTCGAACGGCTCGCCGTCCTGGCCGACACGGACCTGCCGGAAGATCACGGGACCGGGTGATCCGAGCCGCACGGCCGCGGCGGCGGCGAGCAGCAGCGGCGACAGCAGTACCAGCGCCGTCGTCGTGAGCACCAGGTCCGATGCCCGCTTCGCCCTGGCACGCCAGCCATCGCGGCGGATCGGCTCCACGTAGACCATCGGGAACCGGCCGAGCGGTCGCACGGTGAGCCGGTCGGCGGCGATGTCGCACAGCGTCGAGGAGAGCTCCACGTGGATGCCCTCCTCGGTGCACGCCCGGATCAGCCGGTTGGACGTGCCCAGGTCCATCGCGGTGGCGGCGATGATCACCCCGGACGCTCCGGCCTGCTGCAGCGCGGTGACCGCCCGGTCGGCGTTGCGCAGCGCCTCGGCCCCGGTCTCGCCCTGGTGGGTGCCGATGATGTCCTCGAGGAACCCGACGACCTGGTAGCCGTGGGACGGGTCGGCGTCGAGCATGTCGCGCACCAGCCGGCCCTCGGCGTTCGCGCCGACGATCACGACGCGCCGCAACAGGTTGCCGCGCCGCCGTGCCCGACGGAACAACGACCGGGCCATGGTGCGCTCGATGCCGACGGCGACGAGGATGCAGGTGCCGGCCACCGGGAACCAGCTCCGGTGGATGCCTGCCTCGGTGAAGACCGCCACCAACGTGAGCGACACCGAGCCCGTGAGGACGGCCTTGGTCACCCGCCACGCCTCGTCGGCGCCCCGGGCGATGAACCGGGCCCGGTAGAGCATCTGGTGGGTGAAGGCGATGGGCCAGACCGGCAGCGAGATCAGGAAGGTCCGGAACGCTGCGTCGGCGTCGAACGCCGTGGGCCCGACACGGTCCAGCAGTGCGATCGAAAGACCCGCCGCGAGGACGACGGTGAGCAGGTCGACGAGGACCAGGCGGAGCTTGACGTCGCTCGATCGGGCGGTCCGGGCCTCGAGATCGGGAGGCGGCGCGACGAGGGACAGCGTCCGCACCGACGTGCCCGTCGGCCCAAGAGTCTCCACCCGCTCCTCCATGTCAGGACGACGGTACGCAGTGGGTCGGACCGGCGCAGTAGGTCGATCGATCCTTTCCCGCCCGGGTGGGCGTCGTGCGCGGGTTGCGCTACGAACTATTCCGCTCACGGTATAGTTTTGGGATGCTGTCGGTGCATGATGTCTCGAAGCGGCTCGGGGTGAGCGAACGCCGCGTCCGAGCCATGATCGCGTCAGGGCGCTTGCCGGCGACACGGGTCGGGAGATCCTGGGTCGTCGACGCCGCATCCCTCGCTCGCGTCGACGGCTTCCGGCCGAGCGGGCGACCGTTGGGGACCTTGACGGCATGGGACGAGCTCCTCGATCACGGTCCCCCGCCGCCGTTCGACGTCGGGATGGCGCGGTCCCGTTATCGCCGGCGAGCGGAGATCCGGCGGGTCGACTCGCCGCAGGCGGAGGCAGCGGTCGCCGACGACGTCGTGGCTTCGGGCGGATGGACGGCGGCGATGCGACATGACGCATCGATCGACGAGGATCCCTCGGCGGCGTTCGTCGTCTACGTGAGCGCGACCGAGGTCGATGCGTGGCAGGAGCGGCACTGGCTGGTGCCGTCGGATGCCGGGCCGATCGTCGTGGAAGTCATCCCCCAGACGGTTGCGGAGCGATTCGGCTCCGAACCTGGACGAATCGTGCCGCCGAGGGTTGCCGCCGTCGACCTCTCGGAGATGGGCGGCGTCCGCCGACTCGAGGCGGCCCGCCGGCTGTGGAACCGGTGACCGCACGACCCGCCATCGAGATCGATGCCACCCCACGCCAGTTCGCGTCGTGGCGCGGCGTCGCAATCCTCAGCGAGGAGCTCGGGCCGACCGGTTGGGCCCTCGCCGGGGGACAGATGGTCGCCGTGGTGTTGGCCGAAGCGGGCCTGCCGTTCCCGCGGGTCACCGTGGATGCCGATGCCGTGATCGACGTTCGCGCACGGCCTGATGCGACACGCAGAGTTGCGGCAGCGCTCATGGCTACCGGATGGGACGCTGCGGGTGTCGATGATCTCCTGCATCGGTTCACTTCTGCCGAGGGCGGCACGGTCGACCTCCTCGGGCCGGACGGCCTGCGGACCCGACCGGTCACCGTTCCGCCACGCCGCACCCTGCTCGCGCCCGGCGGCACGCAGCTTCTGCATCGTTCGACACCTGTGGCCACCACGGTGCGAGACCCTCGCGGGGCGCTCATCGAGCTCACGTTGGCGATGCCGAGCAGGCTGGGTGCGCTCATCGCCAAGTCCGCAGCGATCTCGCTGCCCGAGGGATCCGATCGACATCTGCTGGACGCAGTGCACCTCGCCGCGGCACTCCGTCCGGCGGATCTCGACGAACCTCTCGGCCGTTCGGACCGCCGCCGCATCCGCACACTGCTTCAGCGGGCACCGACCGTGCTGCAGACGGGCACGGTGGACGATCGCATCCTGGTGCTCGCAACGGCGTCTCTGGAGCGCCTGGCCGCCAGAACAGCACGCGCTTCCTGACGGACGCGCCTGGACCGATGGCCGCGTCGCGTCGGTGACCGACGCGCGCAACGAGGCCACCACCTACGCGTACAGCCAGGACCCGTCCTCGTTGCTGTTCACCACCACGGTCACCGACCCCCGCGGCTCGGTGTGGACGCAGAGCTACGACCAGCGGTTCCGGATGGTCCACGAAGTGATGCCGGGCTCGGCGAACCCGATGACCGACGGCCACCAGGACGATCCGGCGCTTCCCGGGCTCGGGATGCGCTCGAGCATCACCGACGGCAGTGGCAACGTCTCGACGTTGGGGTACGACGCCGAGAAGCACGCCGGCCTCGCAACGGGCGAGACCTGGACCTACACCACCGGCGGCGAGGCCGCCGTGGGCGGCGGCGTGATGCCGGCGTGGCTCGTCCGCACCCACACCGACGCGCTGGGCCGGGTCACCACCAACGCCTACGACGCCCAGGGCGACCTGCGGACCGTCACCGTGGCCTGGAGCTCGGGCGGGCGGACCCTGGACCGGGTCACCCACTTCGAGCACGACGACCTCGGCCGTGTGGTGCAGGAGCGGGTGGTGTCCGACGGCGGCACCGCGACGACGTCGTGGACGCTGAGCGTGCTCGGCGAACGGCTCACCGAGCTGGCACCCGCGGTCCTGAACCCGGTGACGAACACGACCCACCAGGCCAGGACCACGTGGACCTACGATCGCAACGGGAACCGGGAGACCCAGGTCGTTGCGGACAACACCGGGTCGGGTGGTTCGCGGACGACGCGGTGGTCCTACGACGCGCTGAACCGCGAGCTCTCCGTCCAGGACCCGGAGAACGGCACGCTCAGCCGGACCTTCGACAGCGCCGGCAACGTGGACCGGGTGGTCGACCAGCGCGGCACGGTCACCCGAACGACGTACACGTCCCGGAACCTCCCCGACGAGGTGACGGTCGAGGGCGTGGACCGCTTCGGGACGGTCCGGGTCTCGAAGACGGGGTACGACGCCGCCGGTCGGGCCGTCCGTGTCACCGACGCCGAGGGCCGGGTCACCGTCACCGTGTACGACAAGGCCGACCGCCCGACCCTCGTGTACCTGGAGAACTTCCAGGAGGCGAACGGCACAGTGCGGACGCTCCGGCTGACCGAGACCGTGTACGACGACGCCGGGAACCCGACCCGGGTGTCCGAGGGCGGCACGGTGAACGGTGCGGCCGAGCGCGTGGTTGACCACGTCTACGACGCCGCCGGCCGCAGGGTGCGCACGACGATGACGCTCACGCCGGGCGTCGTCCGGGAGACCTCCTGGACCTACGACGCAGCCGGCAACCCGCTGACGGAGACGACGACGCAGACCGGTTCGGCATCGGCCGAGGTGCGCTTCGCCTACGACGCTGCAGGCAACCGGGTCCGCCAGACCGTGGAGAACGGGACCGCCGCAACCGGCGCCGCCGACCCGGACCTCACCACCACGTGGACCTACGACGACCGGGATCTGGTGGTGGCCACCACACCGCCGCGGGGCAACGCCACCAACCCGCCGACCACGACGTTCACCGTGACGTCGACCTACGACCTCCTGGGGAGGCCGTCGACCACGGTGTCGCCGGCGGTGACCGTGGTGGACAACGGGGTGGTGACCACCGGGCAGCGACCGACCGTCACCCTGGGCTACGACGCGTTCGGGAACGAGACGCACCGACGCGACGAGCGCGGGTTCGTGACCCGCAGCGAGTACGACCGGCTCGATCGTCGGGTGCGGGTGGTGCACCCCACCTACTCCGTGCCGGGCGGCGGATCGATCGCAGCCGAGGAGACGTGGAAGTTCGACGCGGTCGGAAACCTCGTGGAGTCGGTGGGCCGCAACGGCCAGCGCACCCTGTTCGAGTTCGACCGGTTGAACCGGGTGACGAAGCAGACCGATCCGGCGGTGGCGCCGAACCCGAGCGGTGTGTGGCGCTACGAGTACGACCGGGTCGGGAACCGGGTGACGACGGTGGACCCGACCGGAGCGCGGACCGAGTCGACGTTCGATGCCCTGAACCGGCAGCGGACCTCCACCCAGGTGGTGCGCGGGTACTCGTGCACCACCGGGGTGTGCGTGCCCGGGGCGGCGGCGGCGCCCGCGCCCCGGATCCTCGGGTCGACCACCTCGCGCAACGACGGCACCTATCGCAACGACTGGTCGGTGGCGTTGCCGGCGGGGGTCAGGGCGGGCGAGCTGCTGCTGGTGATGATGTCGTCGTCGGGTTCGCAGCCGATGGTGACGCCGGCGGGGTGGACCCAGCTGTCGTCGGTGCAGCGGACCTTCGGTTGGCCGCGGCACGTGCAGGTGTTCGGGCGCATCGCGACGGGTGGGGAGACCGCACAGACGTTCCGGTTCCCGGCAGGGGTGTTCGCGGCGTACACGGCGGTGTCGGTGCGTGTCGGCGACCATGGCGGTCTGGGTCGGGTGGCGGTGTCGGTGCCGTCGTCGGGTGGGGTGTCGCCGTTGGCGGTGTCGGCGGGTTCGGTGGGTTCGAACCCGTTGGTGTTGCGGCATGTGGGTGGTTCGGGTCGGTCGTCGTGGACGCCGCCGGCGGGGGTGTCGTTGGTGGGTGCGGTGAGCAGTCCGTCGACGCACAACCTCGAGGATCGGGTGTACGTGGACGACGACGCGAGCGTGCAGGCGTTGTCGTTCGCGCACAGTGCGGTGGGTGTGCCGGTGCCGGGTGATGTGGGTCCGTTGTCGGGTTCGACGATCGTGGTGAGCGGTCCGGAGCCGCCGCCTGCGGATGCGCGGTTGACGACGCGGTTGGGGTGGTCGGATCTGGGGTTTGCGACGTCGGTGGTGGGGCCGGATGGTCGGGTGACGGTGTCGTCGTTCAACGCGGCGGGTGAGGTGTTGGGGGTGGAGGCGCCGGGTGGGGCGGTGTCGTCGTTCGTTCGTGATGTGGCGGGTCGGGTGGTGTCGGTGGTGGATCCGTCGGGTCGTCGGACGGTGACGTCCTATGACCTGGCGGGTCGGGCGACGGGGGTGTCGGTGTTCGCGGCGGGTGCTGGGGCGGGGGCGGCGGCGTTGTGGTCGCAGTCGTTCGGGTTCGACGCGGACGGGAACCGGGTGTGGGTGTCGGATCCGCGGAACGCGGCGTGGTTGACGTCGTACGGGTTCGACGTGTTGGGGCGGTTGGTGTCGGTGCGGGTGCCGGTGGATGCGTCGGCGGGTAATGACGTGGTGACGTCGTATGGGTATGACGCGGCGGGGAACGTGTCGCGGGTGACGGATGGTCGTGGGGGTGTGTGGGGGTACACGTTCAATGCGTGGGGGTTGCCGGAGTCGACGGTGGAGCCGTCGACGCCGGGGCAGACGGCGGTGGCGGATCGGTCGTTCGTGGTGACGTACACGGCGGCGGGTCAGGTGGCGGAGGATCGTCAGCCGGGTGGGGTGACGGTGGCGCACGTCTATGACGCGTTGGGGCGGTTGGTGTCGCAGTCGGCGGGTGGGGCGTCGCGGGTGTTCGGGTGGGATGCGGTGGGTCGTCGGGTGTCGGTGTCGCATCCGTCGGGGTCGCAGTCGTTTGCGTTCGATGATCGGGGGGTGTTGGTCGGGTCGTCGGGTCCGGCGGGTGGTGCGGTGTTCCGTTATGACGTGGCGGGCCCGGGGGTGGAGCGGGTGGATGCGGTGGGGTCGCATCGGTTCTCGTGGACGGCTCGGGACGGGTTGGACACGGTGGCGGAGCCGTTGACGGGTCTGGTCGCGGATTACGGCTATGACGCGG
>JBEIFW010000136.1:0-10024 GCA_040382215.1 Acidimicrobiales bacterium | reverse complement strand
CGAGACGGGAAGTGGTCCGACCGATCAGAGGATTCGGTTTTCGGGTGCAACTGACAGCGGGCTGGTCGAACCGTGACGCTCGGATGGGCCCTTAGCGCCACAACATCTTGTGGTTGGCAACCAGGGAAGTGACCCTGCCACACAACCTGTAGGCATTACAGCATTGGAATTACAACGATGTCAACGCTGAGGCCGAAAAATCTTGACGCTAAGTAGCGAACCGACCGCAGTGAGGGAGGGACAGGTCCAGAGCCACTGCTCCCGGCGTTCGCTCGAGCACCCAAAGCGCACACCGTGCATCCGTCCACTGCCCTCACTGCGATCGGAGTTCGTGTACGGAGGGTAAAGAGGCGGCCTTGTGAAAGTGAAGTGGACAGATTGTGGATTCCTTGAAACTTCTCCCCAGAGAGCCGCCGACCGTCCACATCTGTCCGTGCGCGCTGGGGACGACGCGCCCAAGCGACGTAGGTTCGTGATTCGAACCGACTCCGGCTAGGGTCCCGCTCGTGGCTGCCCCGACCTTCGAGCATGCCGGATCGATCCAGTGGGCACTCGATCTCATCGGGGACCGGTGGACCATCCTCATCGTGCGGGCGGTGTTCCGGGGGCTGCACCGCTTCGACGACCTTCGCCGCGACCTGACGATCAGCCGACCGGTCCTCGCTGATCGTCTCGCCCGGCTCGTCGACTGCGGCGTGCTGGAGCGCCGCCGGTATCAGCAGCGGCCGGAACGCTTCGAGTATCGCCTGACCGCCATGGGCATCGAGTTGTCGCCGATCCTGGTCGCACTGATGCGCTGGGGCGACATCTGGCTGTCCGACGACAATGGCCCAGAGACCGTCCTCATCCACGGCGAGTGCGGACACCCGCTCGACCAGCCCCTCGTGTGCTGGACCTGCAACACCACTGTGAGCCCGTTCGGCATCCGGAGCCGCCCGACGGGACCCGACCCGACCGGAGATCCTTCGTGACCGACCTGTTCGACCGACCGCTGACCGACCTGCTCGCCGCCGCCCGGGCGGTTCGGGACCGCGCCACCGGGACGAGGATCACCTACTCGCCCAAGGTCTTCATCCCACTCACCCGCCTGTGCAACTCCTCCTGCGGCTACTGCACCTTCGCCGCTGCGCCGGCACACGTCGACAAGCTCTACCTCGAGCCCGACGATGTCCTCGATCTTGCGCTCGCCGGCGCCTCGGTCGGCTGTCACGAGGCGCTGTTCACCCTGGGCGAGCGGCCCGAGGACCGCTACGACCTGGCGCGAGACTGGTTGCGCAGCCGGGGCTACGACTCGACGGTGCACTACCTGGCGGAGATGTGCGGCCTCGTCGTGCGCGAGGCGGGTCTGTTGCCGCATGCCAACGCCGGGGCCCTGTCCGAGGCCGAACTGGCCGCTCTGCGCCCGGTCAGCGCCTCGCAGGGGATGATGATCGAGAGCCTCGACCCCACGCTCGAATGCCACCGCCACGCCCCGGACAAGACCCCGGAGCGCCGCCTGTCCACGCTCGAGGCGGCCGGGCGGTTGGCCATCCCGTTCACGACTGGGATCCTCGTCGGGATCGGCGAGAGCCGGGCCTCCCGCATCGAGGCGCTCGAGGCGATCGCCGCAGCGCACGCTCGGTGGGGACACGTCCAGGAAGTGATCGTCCAGAACTTCCTGCCCAAGCCACGCACTGCCATGCGCAATGCGCCGGCGTGCCCGACCGACGACGAACTGTGGACGCTTGCCGTCGCGCGGCTCATCCTGCCGGTGGACGTCCGCCTACAGGCGCCGCCGAACCTCTCCGACGACTTCGGGGCGTTGCTCGACGCCGGCATCGACGACTGGGGCGGCGTGTCACCGGTGACGGCCGATCACGTCAATCCCGAGCGTCCGTGGCCGGCACTCGAGCGTCTGCTGGAGGTGACCGAGGCCCGCGGCTTCACCCTCGCCCCCCGACTCACGATCTATCCGTCCCACGCCATGGACCCGACCCGCTGGCTCGATCCGGCGATGCGGTTCCCCGTTCTCGACCGGGCCGACGCCGAACTGTTGGGGCGCGACGACCCCGGCGCCGTCTACCCCGAGAAGGTCACCGCGGCCGACGTGGTCCACGACGGCGCCGAGGTGATCCTCGTCGGTCACCGGTCCACCCAGTGGTACTCGGGTGCGCAGACCCCGCCGCCCGTGCTCGTGCCGGGCCGACCCCGCGCGACCGGTCCGGTCGCCGAGGTGCTCGCCGGGGTCGCCGCCGGCGAGGAGCCGGGCGAGGACGAGCTCGTCACGCTGTTCTCGGCCCGTGGTCGGGAGGTCACCGCGATCGCCGAGGTGGCCGATGCCCTTCGCCGCGATGCCGTCGGTGACGTCGTCACCTGGGTCGCCAACCGGAACATCAACTACACCAACGTCTGCACGTTCAAGTGTCGCTTCTGCGGGTTCTCCAAGGGCCCGTTGTCGCTCAACTTGCGCGGAACGCCCTATCTGCTGACCCTCGACGACATCGGCGAGCGCTGCCAGGAGGCCTGGAACCTCGGCGCCACCGAGGTGACGCTCCAAGGCGGCATCCATCCCGATTTCGACGGCGACTACTACGTCGACGTTGCTCAGGCGGTGAAGGCGGCCGTCCCCGGCATGCACGTCCACGGCTTCACCGCACTCGAGGTCACCGAGGGCGCGAAGCGGCTCGGTGAGCCGCTCGCAGACTACCTGCGGCGCCTCATGGACGCCGGCCTGCGCTCGTTGCCCGGGACCGCGGCGGAGATCCTCGACGACGAGGTCCGAGCCGTGCTGTGCCCCGACAAGATCACCACCGACGAGTGGCTCGACTGTCACCGCACTGCGCACGAAGTGGGACTGCGGTCGAACATCACGATCATGTTCGGCTCGATCGAGCACCCGCGCTCGTGGGCCCGACACCTGGTCCGCACCCGCGATCTGCAGAAGGTCACCGGGGGCTTCACGGAGTTCATCCCGCTGCCCTTCGTGCACATGGCCTCTCCCATCTACCTGCAGCACAAAGCTCGCCGTGGCCCGACGTTCCGCGAGGTCGTGTTGATGCATGCCGTCGGGCGGATCGCCTACCGGGGCGCGATCGACAACGTGCAGGCGTCGATGGTCAAAGTCGGCCATGCCGGCGTGCGCCAACTGCTGCAGGCCGGTGTGAACGACCTCGGCGGCACGCTGATGAACGAGAACATCAGCCGGGCCGCCGGGGCCAGCCACGGCCAGGGATTCACGGTCGAGGACTTCCGCTCGGTCACCGAGCCGCTCGGTCGGACCCTCGAGCAGCGGACCACCACCTACGGCCGGGTGCCGGCTGGCACCCGCTGAGGCGGCTCAGCTCGCCGGCGCCAGCGCCCGCAACGGCGGGAAGAGCATCCCCTCGCGCGGCAGGCGCGTCAGCAACTGCCGCGGGAGGGGCTCGTGGAAGACCCCGGGCACATCCTCGAGATCGACGAACGCCGGCGCGCCCGGCTGCTGGGGCGGTACGGCGTGTTCTTCGAATCCGAGCTGAGTGACGCCGACCGTCTCCCCTGCGGCCCCGGCGACACGCGTGAGCAACGCCTGGTCATGGGTGGCGACGACGAGATCGGCCAGCCGGTGCGACCGGGCCCGTTCCGCAACGAGCGCCACGAGCGCGTCGTCGATGTCGTCCTCGGGCTTCAGCTTGGGCCGGGCGTACACGCCGAAGCCGACCGAGCGGATCGCATGGACGAACGACTGCTGGTTGCGGGCCAACTGCGGCGGCACGTTCACGAACGCCACGGCTTCGACGGCCTCGACCGCACCGGACCGCCCCACCAACCAGCGGGCGACCGCCTCGTAGTCGGGTCGGGTCGTGCGCGTCGGCTTGTTCCCGAGCAGGCCGGCCAGGGTGGCATCGATGTTCGGGGCGTCCCAGACGAGCAAGCGCAGGGTGATCTCGCTCGGCGTCACGGTGGTCACGCGAGCTCGAGGGTCTCGTCAAGGTACCGCTGCCGGCACAGGGCCCGCTGCAGCTTGCCCGAGGAGGTCTTCGGCAACGTGGAGGCCTTCACGAGCATCACGTCCCGCGGGGGGAGGCCCGAGACCTCGAGGGTCCGTTCGTGGATGGCGTGCCGCACCTTGTCGTGGTCGTGGTCTCCCCGCACCTCGGCGACCACGACCACCGACTCCTTGCCCTTGTAGCCCTCGACGCCGAACGCAATCACGTTCCCCGCTCGGACCCCGTCGATCACCCCGACCGCCCGTTCGATGTCCTCGGGGAACACGTTGCGGCCCCCGACGATGATCACGTCCTTGATCCGGCCGCACAGCACGAGCTCGCCGTCGAGCAGGTAGGCGAGATCGCCCGTGCGCAGCCAGCCCTCGCGGAACAGCACGTCGTTCACGTCGGGCCGCTTGTAGTACCCCGGTGTCACCGAGGTGCCGAAGATCTCCAGCTCGCCGACCTCCCGCTCGGCGCGCACCGAGCCCGACGCCGGGTCGACGACGCGGATCTGCAGGCCTGGAACCGCCCGGCCCAGGAGCGGGAACCGCCGGGCGCGGCGCTCGAAGTCGGGGTCGGTCGGGTCGACCGGCACGGCGCGGCCCTCCTGCTCGAGCACGATCCGGTCGACGGCGTCGGTGACGAGCCCCCGCCCGAGCGCCGGGAACGTCCCGGCGATCGCCACCTCGGCCATGCCGAACGCCGGGAACACCGCGCCGGGATCCATCCCGTGACGGGCGGCCTCGGCGACGAATGCCTCGACCGCATCGGGATCGACGGGTTCGGCGCCGTTGAGCGCCACCCGCAGGCTCGACAGGTCCAGACGGGACATCCGCTTGAGCGCCCGGGTCGCCAGCACCCACGAGAAGTTCGGACCGGCCGTCGCCGTGCCGCGGTGATCGCTGATCCACTGCATCCAGGCCCCGGGCTTTGCCATGAAGTCCTGCGGTGCGGCCTGGACGAGGCCGCACCCGGTCGTCATCGGCAGACCGAGCAACCCGACGAGGCCCATGTCGTGGTAGAGCGGCAGCCACGACACGAGCACGTCGACGTCGACGTCGAGCCGCACGCAGGAGGCGATCGCGTCGAGGTTCGCACCGAGCACCCGGTCCGGGATCATCACGCCCTTGGGCTCGCTCGTCGAACCCGACGTGTACTGCAGGATTGCAAGGCGCTCCGGGTCGGCGACCGGCAACTCGACCGCGTCAGGCCCGGGCCGCCCCGGACCCGGCTGCACCGCACCCAGGGGCACGGTCGGAGGGTCGCCCGGCGCTGGCTCGTAGAACGGCGCGAGCAGGTCGTCGATCAGCAGCACCTTGGCGTCGCCGTGGAGGATCCTGGCCCGGGTCTGGTGGACGAACTCCTCGATCGAGCCCATCCGCATGGGCAGCGGCAGCACCATCGACGCCATCCCGGACAGCCAGCAGGCTCGGATGGTCGTGACGAGCGCTCGCGTCGTCGGCCCGAGGATGGCGACGTGGTCCCCGGGGCCGAGACCCCTGGCCTGCAGCGCTGCGGCCACGGCGCAGGCCTCGTCGTGGATCTGCCGCCAACCGACGGTGTCGGACGTTGCGCCGTTGACGAACACCACGTGATGACCGGCGTCGGCAGCCGCCTCGAGGCGCTGGAGGATCGGAGTGGGCGTCGGCATGGTCCTCTCATTCAACCATTCGGACCTCTGCCGGATCGGGCCGGGAACTACCCTGCTCCCGCCATGTCGAACTCCGTCGAGACCTCTTCCGATCTGCCGCCGTACCGGTACTCGGCGGCACTCGCCGCCGACATCGAGGCGCGGTGGCAGGAGCGCTGGGCCGCCGAGGGCACCTTCGAAGCCCCGAACCCGACCGGCCCGTTGGCACGTGCTGGCCGTCCCGCCGGCGACCGGAAGCTGTTCGTGCTCGACATGTTCCCCTATCCCTCGGGCGTCGGTCTGCACGTGGGCCACCCGCTCGGCTACATCGGCACGGACGTCTACAGCCGCTTCCAGCGGATGCAGGGCACGAACGTGTTGTACTCGATGGGGTTCGACGCATTCGGCCTGCCGGCCGAGCAGTACGCCGTGCAGACCGGCCAACACCCTGCGGTCACCACGGCGGCGAACGTGGCGAACATGCGCCGGCAGCTGCGGCGGCTGGGACTCAGCCACGACCTGCGCCGCTCGATCGACACGACCGATCCTGACTACTACCGCTGGACACAGTGGATCTTCCTCCAGATCTACAACTCCTGGTACGACGCGTCCGCCCGGCGCGCTCGACCGATCGCTGAGCTCGAAGCCGAGTTCGCCGCCGGCCTGCGAGCCACACCCGACGGTCGGGCCTGGTCGGTGCTCGGCGCCACCGAGCGCCACGCCGCGCTCGACGCGTACCGCCTCGCCTACCTGTCGGACGCACCAGTGAACTGGTGTCCCGGGCTCGGCACGGTGGTGGCCAACGAGGAGGTCACCGCCGAGGGTCGCAGCGACCGAGGGAACTTCCCGGTGTTCCGCCGCACCATGCGCCAGTGGATGATGCGGATCACCGCCTACGCCGACCGGCTACTCGAGGATCTCGATCTGCTGCAATGGACCGATGCGTTGAAGTCCATGCAGCGCAACTGGATCGGTCGCTCCGAGGGCGCCCGGGTGCGCTTTGCGACGGCGGCCGGCGACCTCGAGGTGTACACCACTCGGCCCGACACGCTGTTCGGCGCCACCTTCATGGTCGTTGCTCCCGAACACCCGATGGTGGCTGCGCTCACGGCGCCGAAGTGGCCGGCGGGCACCGACCCGCGGTGGACCGCCGGGGCGGGCACCCCCGCCCAGGCGATCGCCGAGTACCGGCGCGCAGCGGCATCCAAGAGCGACCTCGCCCGGCAGGAGACGAAGGACAAGACGGGGGTCTTCACCGGCTCGTTCGCCACCAACCCGGTGAACGGCGAGCCCGTACCGGTGTTCGTGGCCGACTACGTGCTCATGGGTTACGGCACCGGCGCGATCATGGCCGTGCCCTGCGGCGACCAGCGTGACTTCGAGTACGCCCGGGCCTTCGGGCTGCCGATCCCTGCGATCCAGGAGCCACCCGCCGAATGGTTCGCCGAGCGTGGCATCACCTCGTCGCTCGACACCGCGACGTGGCCCGAGGCGTTCGTCGGCGACGGCCGGTACGTCCAGTCCGGCATGCTCGATGGCGACCGCTCGATCGCGGACGCGAAGCGGCGCATCACCGACTGGCTCGAGGTGCGCGGGCGCGGCACGGGTGCGATCCAGTACAAGCTGCGCGACTGGTTGTTCTCCCGACAGCGCTACTGGGGTGAGCCGTTCCCGATCGTCTACGACGCAAACGGCGGCGCTCGTGCTCTGCCTCCCGAGATGCTGCCGGTGCTGCTGCCCGACACCGATCAGTTCTCCCCGCGCACGTTCGACCCCGACGACGAGCATTCGGACCCCGAGTCGCCGCTCGACCGCCTCGATCACTTCAAGCACGTCATCCTTGACCTCGGCGACGGGCCGCAGCCGTACACCAGGGACACCAACGTGATGCCCCAGTGGGCCGGGTCGTGCTGGTACGAGCTGCGGTACTGCGACCCGACCAACACCAACTCCTTCGTCGATCCGGCCGTCGAGCGGTACTGGATGGGCCCCCAACCCGAGGTGCGACCCGACCATCCCGGCGGGGTCGATCTGTACGTCGGCGGCGTCGAGCACGCGGTGCTGCACCTGCTCTACGCCCGGTTCTGGCACAAGGTCCTCTACGACCTCGGGCACGTGTCGTCGAAGGAGCCCTACACCCGGCTGTTCAACCAAGGCTACATCCAGGCCTTCGCCTACACCGACGAGCGCGGCCTGTACGTCGAGGCCGCCGAGGTCGAGGAGCGAGACGGCGGGTTCTGGCACCACGGCAAGCCCGTTCACCGCGAGTACGGGAAGATGGGCAAGAGCCTTCGCAACGCCGTGTCGCCCGACGAGATGTACGACGCCTACGGCGCCGACACGCTGCGGCTGTACGAGATGTCGATGGGACCGCTCGACGCGTCGCGCCCGTGGAACACCCGGGACGTGATCGGCATGCACCGCTTCGTGCAGCGGGTCTGGCGCAACCTGGTCGACGAGGGATCCGGCGCGCTGCGGATCGACGACTCACCAGCGAACGACGAGACACGACGATTGCTGCACAAGACGATCGCGTTCGTCGGCGAGGAGATGGAGGCGCTGCGGTTCAATACGGCGATCGCCAAGCTCATCGAGTTCAACAACCACCTGACCGGCGTCGTGTCCGAGCACGGCTCGTGCCCGGCCGAGGTGGCCCGCACGATGGTGCAACTGCTGAGCCCCCTCGTCCCACACGTCGCCGAGGAATTGTGGGCCAAGCTCGGCCACACCGAGTCGATCACCTATGTGGCGTGGCCGGTCGCCGATCCGGCGCTGCTCGTCGACCACACCGTCGAGATCCCCGTCCAGGTGAACGGCAAGGTGCGCAGCCGGATCGTCGTTCCTGCTTCCGCCGACGAGGCTGTGCTCGAGGCAACGGCGCGAGCCGACGACAAAGTGGTCGCCGCCCTCGCCGGGGCTTCGCCCCGCAAGGTGATCGTCGTGCCGGGCCGGCTCGTCAACCTGGTCGTGTGATCCCTTCTACGGTGGCGCCATGTCTGACGCCGCCGCCCTGAACGACTTCAACGCCCGACTCGTCGCCGAGTTCCGCGCCAACGGCGGCACGGTCACCGGCGCGTTCGCCGGGGCGCCGCTCGTGCTCGTCACCCACACCGGGGCCAAGTCGGGGATCCGCCGCACCACCCCGCTCGTGCACACCCTCGACGGCGACCGGGTGGTGATCATCGCCTCGAAGGCGGGCTCGCCCACCCACCCCGACTGGTACCGCAACATGGTCATCAACCCGCAGGTGACCGTGGAACTGCCCGGGGAGATCTACGAGGCTCGTGTCATCGAGGCCACCGGCGACGAGCGGCGCCGCCTGTTCGACGCCCAGGCCGCCGTGCTGCCGACCTTCAAGGACTACGAGGCCAAGGCGACCGGACGCGAGATCCCGGTGCTCGTGCTCGAGCGGATCGCTCAGTAGAAGATCGGTCCCGGCTGCCCGCCGCCGCACGCAACGGCGTCCCCGGTGATCGCCGCCGCACGCGGGCTGGCGAGGAAGGCGACGACTGCAGCCACCTCGTCGGCGTCGACGATCCGCTTGATCGCATTGCCCTGCGCCATGCGGGCTTCGATCGCCGCTGCGTCGACACCGGCGGCTGCGGCCCGGGCTGCCACCACGCCGGGCGTGGCCTCGGTGCGCGTGAGTCCCGGGTGCACGACCGTCACGGTGATCCCGTGGCGTCCCAACTCGTCGGCGAGGTTCTTGGTCATCGCGGCCACGGCAACGTTGCGGATCGAGCCGACGATCGAACCGGTCGAGCGAGCGGCCAGACCGGAGATGTTGACGATGCGCCCCCAGCCGCGCTCGATCATCTGCGGAGCGACGGCCTGCGCGCAACGCAGGTAGCCCATGACCTTCACCTCGACCTCGTCGAAGAGGTCGCCGCGGGTGAGGGTGGCCAGCGTCGGTGGCGCCGACTGCCCACCGGGTCGGGCGGCGTTGTTCACCAGGATGTCGACCCCGCCGAGGCCTTCGACCGCTGCGGCCACCATCGAGCGGACCGAGTCGTCGTCCCCCGTGTCGACCGGGATCCCGATGATCCGGCGGCCGCTTGCGGCCCGAAGCTCCTCGACCGCGGTCGCCAACCGGCCGGGGTCCCGAGCGGCGATGGCGACGTCACACCCCTCCTCGGCCAGCGTCCGGGCGACCGCCTTACCAATGCCCCGGCTACCGCCGGTGACGAGCGCCCGCTTGCCGGTCAGGAGCAGATCCATGGGCGGATCGTACGGCGCCACCTACCAACGCCGGACGGCTGGCGAGCCCCGGCACGACCCGTATAGGGTTTCCGACGCCCTACGGGGCTGTAGCTCAGTTGGTAGAGCGCTTCCATGGCATGGAAGAGGTCAGGGGTTCGATTCCCCTCAGCTCCACGGACGGGATCGTGCTGCGGTCCCTCAGCGTGCCCGCCGCTCCGTCAAGGATCGAAGCCCTCGCCGCGCCGTT
>JBEIFW010000135.1:0-10044 GCA_040382215.1 Acidimicrobiales bacterium | reverse complement strand
TGGGTCAGGGCTGAGTTCTTAGCTCCTGGGGCGATCAGTGTCTGGGGCGATTTGAGTGGTGGCCTCCACCCCGAGGCGCACCTCGACGCCGGGGAGCGCAGCGACCGTGGCGCGCAGCGCGGCTTCGAGACCGGGCTGGTGGAACAGGCTCGACGAGGGCCAGCCCGAGGCGGTGCGGCCCTCGGAGCGCATGCGCAGCAGCAGCGTGCCGTCGCCGCTCACGAAATCCATGCCGGCATTGGGCCGCAACGACGCCGAGATCGTGTCCGCGCAGCCGACGGCCTGCAGGATCCGCATGCCCTCGGCGTCGATGTGCGCAGCGCGCGGGAGCGGGAACAATCCGGTGTCGCGTTCGAGGGCGAGCACCGAGCAGCCGGCGCGGGCCAGCAGCCCGGTGAGCGCAGCGCCCACCGGACCGAAGCCCACCACGATCACGTCCGGCCTCGTCACGACCGGGTCCGGCTCACGCCGGCGCGACGCAGGGGTTGCGCAACTCCCCGATCACCTCGGCGCCCGAGACGACCACGTCGCCGTCGGCGAGGAACCGGCCCCGGGGCGCGCCGACGCCGTCGGGCGTGCCCGTGAAGATCAGGTCGCCGGCCTCGAGCGTGCAGATCGACGACAGGTACGACACGAGGTAGGGGACCGAGAAGATCAGGTCGCTCGTGCGGGCGTCCTGCATGCGCTCGCCCGACACGTCGCACCACAGCCCGATGTCGTCCGGGTTCGGGAACGCGTCGAGCGACACGATCGCCGGGCCGCACGGGCCGAAGGTGTCGAAGCTCTTGCCGAGGCAGAACTGCGGCGGCTGACCGGTGCGCTGCACCTTGCGGTCGGAGATGTCCTGACCGAGGGTGAGGCCGGCGACCACCGACCAGGCGTCGGCCTCGGCCACCCGCTTGCAGCGCTCGCCGATCACCACGACGAGCTCGACCTCCCAGTCGACCCGGTTGCCCGACAGCTCGATCGCGCCGGTGGGGCCGTTGAGGCAGCTCGGGAACTTGGTGAAGGTGAGCGGTGCCGGGGGCAGCTCCATGTTCGACTCCGCCGCGTGCGAGCGGTAGTTGAGCCCGATGCCGAAGACCTTGGTGGGCTTGGGCACCGGCGGCCCGAGCGTGACGTCCGCCAGCCGGCCGTCGGCGTCGCCGAGCACCACGTCGTGGAGGTGGCGATGGGCTGCCACCGCAGCCAGCGGGTCGGCCAGGGAAGGATCACCGCTGACGCGGGCGAGGTCGTACCAGGACTCGCCGTCCACCAGGACGGCGCGGCCTTCGATCGAGGCGAGACGGAACATGGGCCGGGACTCTACGGCGCGCCGGCCGGGCACTCAGTAGTACCAGGGGAAGCGGGACCAGTCCTTGGGGCGCTTCTCCAGGAACGAATCCCGCCCTTCGGCCGCCTCGTCGGTCATGTAGGCGAGCCGGGTGGCCTCACCGGCGAAGAGCTGCTGGCCGACCAGGCCGTCATCGATCAGATTGAACGAGTACTTGAGCATGCGCTGGGCCATCGGGCTCTTGCCGTTGATCTCGGCTCCCCAGTGCAGCGCAACGGCTTCGAGCTCGTCGTGGTCGACGACGGCGTTGACCATGCCCATGCGGTGGGCATCCTCGGCGGAGTACTCCCGGCCGAGGAAGAAGATCTCGCGGGCGAACTTCTGGCCCACCTGGCGGGCCAGGTAGGCCGAGCCGAACCCGCCGTCGAAGGACGCAACATCGGCGTCGGTCTGCTTGAACCGGGCGTGCTCGCGGCTGGCCAGGGTGAGGTCGCTCACGACGTGCAGGCTGTGGCCGCCACCGGCGGCCCAGCCGTTGACGACGCTGATGACGACCTTGGGCATGAACCGGATCAGCCGCTGCACCTCGAGGATGTGCAGGCGGCCCGTGCGGGCCGGGTCGATCGTCTCGGCGGTCGTGCCCTCGGCGTAGCGGTAGCCGTCACGGCCGCGGATGCGCTGGTCGCCACCGGAGCAGAACGCCCAGACGCCGTCGCGCGGTGACGGGCCGTTGCCGGTGAGCAGCACACAGCCGACGTCGCTCCACTGCCGCGCGTGGTCGAAGCAGCGATACAGCTCGTCGACGGTGCCGGGCCGGAACGCGTTGCGCACCTCGGGGCGGTCGAACGCGATGCGGACCGTGCCGTGGGCGAGGGCTCGGTGGTACGTGATGTCCTGGAGGTCGTCGAAACCGGGAACCGGGCGCCAGGCAGAAGGATCGAACGTCGCCGAGACCATGGCGGGGCACCCTAGAGGCCGTTCCGGTCGGTGGTCGGGGCGTGCTCAGTGGTCGTGCCGGTGCGGTTCCTCGGTGGCCACGACGACGGAGTCGATCTGGGCCAGGGCGATGCCGAACGTGGCGAGCAGGTGCGCCGGCGTGAGCACGGCCGCCGGCGGGCCGGCGGCGACCACCCGGCCGGCGAGCAGCAGCACCTGACTGGAGCGGGCGGCCTCGCCGATGTCGTGGGTGGCCGACACGACGATCGCACCCCGCGCGCGCTCTTGGGCGACGATCTCGAGCCAATGCTCGCGCCCGGCGGCGTCGATCGCTGCGGTTGGCTCGTCGACCAGCAGCAGATCGGCCTGCGTTGCGAGCACCTGGGCGAGCCGGACCCGCTGGCGTTGACCGCCCGACAACTCCCGCATCGGTCGGTTGCCGAACTCTCGGCAGCCCGTCCGTACCATGGCCTCGTCGACGGCGCGGTGATCGGCCGCGCTCGGGCGGCGCACGAGCCCGAGGCGCCCGAAGCGCCCCATGCGGACCACGTCGAGGGCACGCAAGGCGAGCACGAACGACTGGGCATGGTCCTGACCGAGATAGCCGATGCGACCTTCGACATCGACGCGACCCGACAGCGGCGGCAGGAGACCGACCAGCGAGCGCAGCAGCGTCGACTTCCCCGAACCGTTCGAACCCACGAGGGCGAGCGCGTCACCGGGTTCGAGGCGCAGGTCGACGGCGTCGACCACGACGTGGTCGCCGAAGCCGACGGCCAAGTGTTCGGTCTCGATCCGCCCGCTCACGGCGCAGCGCTCCGCAGCGAGGCCCGCACGTTGACCGCTACGAGCACGACGAAGAAGATGCCGACGGCGACCAGGACGACGCTCGCACCGGCGGCGTAGCCGAGGTGGTAGCTGAGGAGCAGCCCGAGGAAGGACGCCAGGCTGCCGTGGAGGGCCGCCCAGGCCATCATGGCGCCGATCCGGCGGGCGACGAGCGCCCCGGTCGCCGCAGGGGCGAGCAGCATCCCGAACACGAGCAAGGTGCCGACCGTCTGGAACGACACGACCACGGTCCCGGCGACGAGCGTCAGCATGGTGGCGTGGTGCAACCGTTTGCGGAAGCCGGCGATCCGGGCGAGGTCCGGATCCACGCACAGCAGCAGGAAGGGCCGGGCGAAGACGGCCCCGGTGACGACTACGACGGCCGCAGCGAACGCCTGCACGACGAGATCGGTGCCGGACACGCCGAGCAGCTCGCCGAACAGGATCGTGACGAGGTCGCCCCGGAAGCTCGACGACCGCGAAACGATGACGACTCCGAGCGACAGCATGCCGACGAACAGCAGGCCGATCGCCGTGTCGGTCGACAGGCGGCTCCGACTGGTGACGATGGTGACCCCGCCGATCATGGCTGCGGCGCCGACGGCGGCACCGAGGATCCCCGGTGCGCCGAGCAGGAGGGCGGCGGCGACGCCCGGCAGCACCCCGTGCGACAGCGCGTCGCCGATGAACGCCAAGCCGCGCAGCACGACGTAGGTGCCGGCGACGGCGCACGCGATCGAGACCAGGACGCCCGCCAGGAGGGCCCGCAGCAGGAATTCGTTGTCGAGGAAGGGGTCCAGGAGGCTCATGGCTCGGCCGCCATCATGGCGTGCCGAGGGCTCCTGCGATGGCGGTGGCGATGGCGGTGAGGAACGTTGCGTACGAACCGTCGGACGGCATCGTGTGGGTGCCGAGCTCCACCACCCGTACCCCGGCATCGCGCGCCAGGGCCTCGGCGGTCGCTTTGGGGGTGTCGATCTCGGTGAAGATGACGTTCACCTTCTCGGTCGCGATCAACCGCCGCAGTTCGGCCAGGTCTTTGGCGGAGGCCTCGGCCTGCGAGCTCAGCGACGGCACCACGGCCCCGACGAGGCGGAACCCGTAGCGATCCGCGAAGTAGCCCATCGACTCGTGCCCGGTGACGAGCTTCCGGCGTCCGTCGGGGACGGCGGCGAGCTTCTCACGGACTCGCACGTCGAGGGCCCGCAGGCCGTCGGCGACGGTGGCCGCCCGGCCACCGGTGGGGATCCCGACTGCGTCGAGGGCGGCGCCGAGCGCCGTGGCGACGTCGGCCATGCGCACCGGGTCCATCCACAGGTGCGGGTCCTCGGCCCCGTGGTCGTGGTCGTGGCTGTGGCTGTGGCTGTGGCCCGCTCCGGTCTCCTCGATCGTGCGCAACGTGACGTGGTCGGTCGCGCGGAACACGGCGACGCCCTTCGCGGCCACCTGCTCGAGGGTCTCCCCGAGGTTCTCCTCGAGATCGAGCCCGTTGGCCACGACGAGCCGCGCCGATCCCAACGCGGCGATGTCCTTCGCCGACGGCGACCAGTCGTGCGGGTCGACCCCGTTGCCCATGAGCACCGTCACCTTGGCGGCACCTCCGACGACGTCACGGGCGATGGCGCCGAGCACCGGGGTCGTCACCACGACGGTGTGCGCCGGTGCAGGGGGAACCGTCGTGGCGGCCCGGGTGGTCGTCGACGCCGCAGGGGTCGCCGACGGAGCGGTCGTGGTGGTGCTGCCCGGTGCGGCCGTGGTGGCGGCGGCCGTGGTGGCGGCGGCCGTGGTGGCCGACCCGAGCGACGAGTCGGACGAGCCGCAGCCGACGAGGCCGACGAGGGCAACGGCAGCAGCGAATGCGGTGGGGAGCGGACGACGCACGCCGCCACCCTAGTGGTTCTGGGAATCACTCCCAACAACGATACGGCTGGGTCGGTCGGAGTCGGGCCGGCGTCGGGGGTGCCGGCGGCGAAATACACTCCGGCCGACCAGGTCAGGTGTGCCGGGGGTCGACATGGGGTCACGGCGGCGAGCGTTGGGTGGTCGTGCGGCCCGATGGCGCGCCCCGCAAGCCGAGGTGATCGAACCGGCGAACGGCGTGTCGTCGTTCCACCTCTGGTGGCAGGAGATCGACGGCGCCGCACCTCTCGTGGAGGCCTCGGCCGTGTTGACGGTGGTGGAACCGCCCGCGGTCCCAAGGCTGTACTTCTGGGCGCTGCAGGCGTCGTTCCTCGACGATCGCACCTCGTACGGCGGTGCGCACACGGGTCTGCAATGGAACCCGCGCCATCCCGGCTCCCGGGCGGTGAACTGGGGCGGCTACGCCGACCCGCCTGCGAGCGGGGTGCTCGCGGGCTCGTCATCTCCGTTGCCGAGCGCGCCCGGCGATCCGAACACCCGGGACTTCCCGTGGGAGGCGGGCACGCCGTACCGCTTCACCATCCGGCGCAGCCCGGACGGCTGGGACGCCGAGGTCGAAGCGGTCGGATCCGGGCATCGCCAGTGGATCCGCTCGCTCGCCGTTGGCGGAAACCGCCTCGGGGGACTCGTCGTGTGGTCCGAGGTGTTCGCGGCGTGTTCCGATCCGCCGGTCGTCGTGCGGTGGAGCGAGCTGCGGGGGAGGACGGCCACCGGCGAGGAGGTGGCGCCGCGCTCGGTGCGGATCAACTTCGAGGGTGTCGGTGCGTGCCCGAACTCCGACGTGCGCCTCGCGGCTGAGGGGATCGAGCAGATCAGCGGGGTTCCGCGCCAGGCGCGCCACGGCGCCGTGCTCCCGGTTCCCGACTGGCCGTTGCTGCGCTAGAGTCGAACTCCGCTGTCCGGGCGACCAGACGGCCTGGCGACGTGGCCGAGTGGTTTAGGCAAGGGCCTGCAAAGCCCTGTACCTGGGTTCGATTCCCAGCGTCGCCTCCATCCACACCTCGCGCGCGACGCGGCGCCGGTCGCGGGATCGGCGTCGAAGGCGGCGAGCGCCGTGGCGCCCATCGGGACGATCTTCGACTCGCTCGACGACGCCGCCAGGCCGGCGCCTGCGTGCCACGGGAGCGAGTGTCCCACGCAGCCGCCCACGGCGCCGGTCGGCCCGGGTCGGATCGTCGGTCCGGTCGGGTGTGCGATGACCGTCATGTGCCCGCGCAGTCGACGCACAGCAACCTGCTGGCGTCCACGAGCAACCGACGGTGCTTGACCAGGAAGCAGGACCGGCACACGAACTCGTCGGCACCGCGCGGGCGCAGCTCGTCGTCGGTCGCTGTGCCGGCACCGACGCCGGGTTCGGCCTCCTCACCATCGTCGGCCGCCTCGGTGGCGACGCCGGCGAGCCGTTCCCGCAACAGCACGTCGAGGCTCAACTCGACGTCGGTGTCCTCCGGTTCGACGTCCTCGACGGCCGTCGTCGACGCACCGCCGCCCGCCTCCCCGTCGGGTCCGTCGAGGTCCGGTCCGGCGTCGAGATCCGCGTCGAGATCCGCGTCGAGATCCGTGTCGAGATCCGTGTCGAGATCCGCGTCGAGATCCGTGTCGAGATCCGCGTCGAGATCCGTGTCGAGATCCGTGTCGAGATCCGCGTCGGAGGCGACGGCGTCCCACGGGGTGTCGTCGTCGTCCCGGACGTCGAGATCGATCTCGTCCTCGTGGAACAGGCCCTCGACGTCGTCTTTCATCTCGCTCCCCCCGTCGTGTCGCCCGGTCCGGGACGGCGACGCCCGGACCCGACGTCACTGTCCCCGGCGCCCGGGGCGCCCCGCCAGGGTCGATCGACCGCCGTCGCTAGAGTCCGCGCATGACCGACACGGTGCCGTCGACGTCCGCTCCCGGGGCCTTCGATCCCGACTCGTTGCGGGACCGGTACCGCGCCGAGCGGGACAAGCGCCTGCGGGCCGACGGCAACGAGCAGTACGTCGAGATCGCCGGCCGGTTCGCCCACTACCTCGACGACCCCTACGTCGAGCCGCTCGAACGGCCGGCGCGCACGGTCACTGTCGAGGTCGCGGTGGTCGGCGGCGGCTTCGGCGGGATGCTGATCGGCGCGCGCCTGCGTGAAGCCGGCATCGACGACTTCGTGATCATCGAAAAAGGCGGCGACTTCGGGGGCACCTGGTACTGGAACCGGTACCCGGGCGCAGCCTGCGACGTGGAGTCGTACATCTACCTGCCGCTGCTCGAGGAGCTCGGGTTCCTGCCGGCGTCGAAGTACACCCCGGCGCCCGAGATCCTCGCCCACAGCCGCCGCATCGCCGAGCACTACGGCCTCTACGAACGCTCGATGCTGCAGACCGAGGTGACCGAGGCCCGATGGGACGACGTGGCGCGCCGCTGGACGATCGCCACCGGACGGGGTGACACCGTGCGGGCCCGGTTCCTGTGCATGGCCAACGGCCCGCTGCACCGGCCCAAGCTCCCCGGCATCGAAGGTGTCGGCACGTTCGAGGGGCACTCGTTCCACACGAGCCGGTGGGACTACGACTACACCGGCGGCACCAGTGAAGGGAACCTCACCGGGCTGGCCGACAAGGTCGTCGGGATCATCGGGACCGGAGCGACCGCAGTGCAGTGCGTCCCGCACCTCGGTCGGGGCGCCAAGCACCTCTACGTGTTCCAGCGCACGCCGTCGTCGATCGACGTCCGCAACGACCGGAGCACCGATCCGGACTGGGCGGCTTCCCTGCGACCGGGCTGGCAGCGTCGCCGCCAGGAGAACTTCACCAACCTCACCTCGGGCGCGTTCGACACCGAGGACCTCGTCGCCGACGGCTGGACCGAGATCATCGCCAAGCTGCTGCTGCGGGCCCGCCAGGGCGGTCTGGGCACCGACCCGGCCGAGATCGCCAAGGTTGTCGAGCTCGCGGACTTCGAGAAGATGAACCAGATCCGAGGCCGGGTCGACGAGGTGATCGCCGACGAGGCGACCGCCGAGGCGCTCAAACCGTGGTATCGGCAGTTCTGCAAGCGGCCCTGCTTCCACGACGACTACCTGCCGACGTTCAACCGTGCGAACGTCACGCTCGTCGACACCGACGGCAAGGGGGTCGAGCGGATCACCCCGCGCGGCGTCGTCGCGAACGGCGTCGAGTACGAGCTCGACTGCCTGGTGTACGCCACCGGGTTCGAGGTGGGCACCGACTTCAGCCGGCGGTCCGGCTACCAGGTGTACGGCACCGACGGGCTCACGCTCACGGCGACGTGGGCCGAAGGGGTGCGCACCTTCCACGGACTGTTCTCCCGCGGCTTCCCGAACTGCTTCATCGTGTCGCCGGCCCAGTCGGGGTTCTCGGTCAACTTCCCCCACATGCTCAACGAGCAGGCGCTCCACATCGCCCACATCGTGCGCCGCCTCACCGACGACGGCGTCACCCGGGTCGAAGCGGCGCAGACCGCCGAGGACGCCTGGGTCGCCGAGATCATCGCCAACTCGGTGATGAACCTCGCCTTCCTCGAGTCCTGCACCCCGGGCTACTACAACAACGAGGGCCGCCCGCTGGCCCGCGCCGCCCAGAACGGCAGCTACGGCAAGGGGCCGGTCGCGTTCGCTCGCCTGCTCGAGCACTGGCGCCAGACCGGTGAGTTCGCCGGCCTCGAACGCAGCCGCTGACAAGGCGAAGGCGCCGGCCGGTGGCCCGGGTCACGGCGCTGCGCCGGGGGTGCCTTTCCGTCACCACCCCGCCGCGCGGCATGATGCGGGTGAGGGGCGCCCGCGACGGCGGGCTCATGTGACCAGCAAAGGACGGCGTATGCCTGGTGGTGCGCTCAAGACCGCGAGCATGGACGACTTCGACCTGCGGATGTCGGAGAAGGTCCGGCCGCTGTACGACGCAGTCGTGGCCTTCATCCGCGACGAGGTCGACCCGATCACCGAGGAGTTCCACCGGCTCGGCGAGAACCGCACGGATCGCTGGAGCTGGGCGCCCGGGCAGCTCGAGCTGCTCGACGGGGTCAAGGCCAAGGCCCGTGCGCTGGGCCTGTGGAACTTCTTCCTGCCCGACGCCGAGACCGGCGAGGGCCTCAGCAACCTCGACTACGCCTATATCGCCAACGAGCTCGGCAAGAATCGGCTGGCCTCGGAGTGCCTGAACTGCTCGGCCCCCGACACCGGCAACATGGAGGTGCTCGAGCGGGTGGGCACCGCCGAGCAGAAGAAGCAGTGGCTCGAGCCGCTGCTGCGCGGTGAGATCCGCTCGGCCTATGCGATGACCGAGCCGGGCGTCATGAGCTCCGATGCGAAGCAGATCGCCACGCGCGCTGTGCTCGACGGCGACGAGTGGGTCATCAACGGGGAGAAGTTCTACATCTCGGGCGCCGGCGATCCCCGCTGCAAGATCATGATCACGATGGTCAAGACGAACCCGGACGCCGACACCTACAAGCAGCAGTCGCAGATCCTGGTGCCGATCGACGCCCCCGGGGTGGAGATCGTCGGACCGATGTACGTCTTCGGCGCCGACGACGCACCGCACGGCCACATGCACATCCGGTTCAACGACGTGCGGGTGCCCAAGGAGAACGTCCTGTGGGGTGAGGGCCGCGGCTTCGAGATCTCCCAGGTCCGCCTCGGCCCGGGCCGCATCCACCACTGCATGCGCTCGATCGGTGCGGCGGAGAAGGCCATCGAGCTGATGGTCGATCGCGGCCTGAGCCGGGAGGGCTTCGGCAAGAAGCTCATCAACCTCGGCAAGAACATGGAGGTCGTGTCCCGGGCCCGTATCGAGGTCGAGGCGATGCGCCTCATGGTGCTGCGGGCCGCCAAGGCCATGGACACCCTCGGCAACGCCGAGGCCCGCGTCTGGGTGAGTGCGGTCAAGGCCATGGTGCCGGAGAAGTGCTGCGACATCATCAACGAGGCCATCCAGATGCACGGTGCCGCCGGCATCTCCCAGTGGTTCCCGCTTGCCGACATGTGGCACAGCCAGCGCACGCTGCGCCTCGCCGACGGCCCCGACGAGGTCCACCACCAGGTGGTCGCCCGGGCCGAGGTGAAGAACCGCGAGGCCGAGCGCCTCGCGGCCGGCCGC
>JBEIFW010000134.1:0-10141 GCA_040382215.1 Acidimicrobiales bacterium | reverse complement strand
GCCCACCGGACATGCAACCGGTTCTCCGACGGGTGCAACCACACCCCCGGCGTGCGATCCGACGACCCCGACTGGACATTCACCACCGAACGCCACAAACCCGTCGCTGACGTGGGCCGCACCCAGAACGACAACGACGCATCACCATTCGACACCCCGATCGCATCCAGCGACACCGATCGAGGCACCCGGACATCAACCCCGGCAGCGCTGAACTCGAACGCGCCACCGGTCGGCGCGGTGAACCCGGTCGCGCGGGACAACACCCGGATCCGGCCGTTCCCCGTGTCGGCAACGATCACCGACCCATCCGGCGCCAACAGCAGACGCTCCGGCTTGTTCACCAGGACGGCGGTCCCCGCACCCTCTGCGAACCCGGCCACGCCGTTCCCGGCCACCGTCGAAACCACCCCGTCAGCAGTGACCATTCGGATCCGATGACCGGACCACTCAGTCACCAACAGATTCCCCGACGCATCGAACACCAGACCGAACGGGTTGTTGAAACGGGCCGCAGCCCCAGCCCCATCGGCGAACCCCGCAGTCCCATTGCCTGCCAACGTCGACACCACTCCCGCCGGCGTGATCCGACGCACCCGATGCCCGCCAAAGTCAGCCACCGCAATGCTCCCCGCGGCATCGACCGCCAACCCGGTCGGGGTCGCGAACGTCGCACCTGCCGAAGGACCGTCCACACCACCCGCAGCCCCCGTCCCCGCAACCGTGGTCACAACCCCCGCCGCCGTCACCCGGCGGATTCGGTTGTTCCATGCGTCAGCGACCAAGAACGACCCGTCCCGATCGATCTTCACGTCGTGCGGCCCGTTGAACAACCCCGCCGACCCGGTCCCGTCTGCGAAACCAGCCGTACCGTTCCCCGCCAACGTTGTAACCACCCCGGCCGGAGTCACCCGGCGGATCCGGTGCCCCCTCGCCTCGGTCACGATCAGGTTGCCCGACCCATCCAACGCCAAGCCCGCCGGCAGGTTGAACGACGCGTTCACCCCAATCCCATCGGCACCACCAGCAACACCGGATCCAGCCACCACCGACACCACGCCCGCCGGGGTGATTCGCACGATCCGATGCGCCAGGCCCTCGGCCACGAACACGTTCCCCGCCCCGTCGCGCGCCAGACCCGTCGGATGGTTCAACCCTGCGGCCAATGTCTGCGACGACGGCACCGCAGGCTGCACGAACACCCCGACCAGCGCACCGCCCGCAGGGACCGACACCACCGGCGTTGCGTGGCTCACCCCGGTCGACGGCTGTGACACCACCCCCACCACACCCGCTGCGTTCCCCAAGACCGACACCGTGCCCACCACCGGTGCGCTCGCCGTGAACACCCACTGCGCCGGCTCCGACCCCGTCACGGTCCGGGAGAACACCCGCACCGACCCCACCGCTCCGGTCGCCGACCCCGCCGACACCCACCCCGCCGGCGCCGACACCGTTGCGGAACCGGTGAACGACACCACCACCACATCCCCCGCCACCACACCCGCCGGACGCGCCACACCAACCGACCCCGACCCCGACACCATCGACGTGGAACGCACCACCACCGGACCCACCGACCCCGACACCGTGCGCGCCAGTTCCACATCGCCCATGAACAACACCGCTGACCCATCCGGATCGGATCGCAACACCCGCAACCCACCTGCGTCATACCGATACCGCGTCACCCCACCCGGCGCCGACTGCGACACCACCCGACCCAACACATCCACCTCGAACGACCGCGTCACACCACCCGCCGTGCGGGTACGCGTCGCCCCCGTGCAGTCATACGTGAACGACACCCCCGACCCCGTCGAAGACACCGCGCGCGGCTTCACTGCCGCCGTGCCCGCCACACACCCCGACGACGGCGACGACGCCCGCAGATTCAACACACCCACCGACGACGACGACACCAGATTCCCCACCGCGTCATACCCGTACGACTCATCGAACGGCGCCACCCCACCAACCGTCCGCGGCGCCGAACACGCCGCCCCGAACCCAGTCGTGAACGCCCGCGTCAACCGCCGATTCGCGTCCACCGAGAAACACGTCCGCTTCGCATCCGCCGTGTAATCATCAATCTGGGTGAGATCCCCCGCCGGGCTCCACCCGAACGCATCCCACTGCACCCGGTTCGCCGCCGACGTCTCCGAAAACGGCCCGACCCGATCCGTCAACAGCTGCAACCGACCCAAGCTGTCATACCGGACACCGCGGTACAACGTCGCTGCGTCTGCCGTGGCCGACGTCCGCAGCTCCCGGTCGAATCCCCGACCGTCAGGCTGATACGACGTCGAAGCGACATAGTTCCGCGCACCGGAGACCGTCGTCGGCAACGCCAGCGCGTTGTACCCGAACGACACCGTCTCCGCCGCCTGCCCGAACAACCCAGGCAACGTCACCGACGACTGCTGACCCCGATCGAACGTCGCTGACGTCACGAACCGCGAGAACCCCGGCGTCGACACATCCCCGTGTCCGAACCCCCACCCCAACGGCACCAACCGCTCCGAACCGATCACCCGGCCCCGCGCATCGAACGCAACCGACCGATCCTCCACCCGGTCTGCGTGTGAACAGTGCGGGGCACACGCACGCGCCAACGCCCCCGTCCTCCAGATGTCCCACTGCCATTCCGTCAACGTCACCCCGCCGGACGCCACCGTCCGGGCGCGACCGAGTTCGTCATACGTGTAGCTCACCGTCCGCCCCGCCGCATCCGTCCGCGACGACACCAACCCGGTCGGTGTGTACGACATCGATACCAACCCGCGGTCCGGGTCGTTCGACGTGAGTTGCTCCCCCAACCAGTTGAACGTGGACGACGTCACGTTCCCCGCCCGGTCGGTCAAGGTGAGCAATTCGTCGCGCAGGTTGTACCCGAACGAACTCACCCACGACCCGTTGTTGTCCCGCTGCTGCACCACCCGCCCGTAGCCATCACGCACCACCGTCGACGACGTCACCCCCGGCACGGTGACCGTCTGCGACCACCCGTCGTAACCGGTCACGGTCGCGTACTGCTCGACCCCGGCGATGAACGTCGCCACCCGAACGGTGCGACCCAGTCCGTCGTACACCGTTCGGGTCTCGGCCGGCGTCAGGTTCTCCGGCATCGACACCAACGATGCGCCCGGCGCCCCGTCCGTCACGAACGGTTGCGACACCCGCGCAACCCGACCCGCCCCGTCGTAGGTGGTGTGCGACACGATCCGCTTCCCCGCCTGCGGCGACGTGGACTGCACCTCCCTCGAGCGACCCAACCCGTCGAAGAACTCCACGGACACCGACGAACCCGACGTCGACCTGGTCGTCGTCGTCACCGACACCGGCACGCTGCGCAACTGCCCGGTATGCGCCGCCGGGGAGCTGTTCCCGAACGAATAGCTGAACGCAACGTCCGGATCGGCACCCGCCGCCGTGCCCGGGAACCGCACCCACAACCGGCGCCCGAACTCGTCGTACCCGGCGGTCGTAGTCGCCGCCGCAGCGTCGGTGGCCGACCACACGTTGCCCCGTCGATCGAACGTTGCGCTCGTCGTGTGCCGCACGGTCGCACCGCTCGCTGCGGTGACCACCGGCGCAGTGACCGCGACCTGGTGGGGGCCCCGACGGGCGGGTCGAACACCTGAGTGGTGGTCCGCCCGGCCGGGTCGGTTTCGGAGATCACCCGTCCGTGGGCGTCGTACACACGTGTCTGCGTCAGGCCGTCGTTGAACCCGCGGAAACGGGTGACCACGTTCGGGTTCCACGATGCGTCGTAGGCAATGTTGGTCTGCGCCACCACCGGACCCCCGCACGATCCCTCGCGCAACTGCACGACGGGCCGTGCCGCCCCCAGTCGTTCCGGTGAGGTATCAGCAGGCACCACGCGGCGTTCCCGCACCCGGTCGCCGTCGGCGGGAGGCAGGCGGGTAGGAGCACGGCGATTACCCACCGGTAGGATCAGCGTTCCGTATGCCGCCCGGCCCCGACGATCCGCTCCGCCTCGCCTACCTCACCTACCGGGGCAAGCCCCACGTGGGCGGCCAGGGCGTCTACACCCGGCACCTCACCAAGGCGCTCGTCGATCTCGGCCACCACGTCGAAGTGTTCGGCGGCCAGCCCTACCCGGTGCTCGATCCCCGGGTGGCGCTGCACAAGCTCCCGAGCCTCGACATCTTCAACGACCAGTACCCCGGTCGCTTCCCCGCCTACTGGGAGTTCAAGTCGCTCGCGGATCTCGTCGAGGTGGGCCAGTTCTCGCTCGGCACGTTCTCCGAGCCGCTCGCGTTCTCGCTGCGGGCCCGCAAGGTGCTCAAGGCACGGGCCAAGGAGTTCGACCTCGTCCACGACAACCAGTGCCTGGGCTACGGCATCCTCGACATCGAGCGGGTCCTCCCCGTCGTCACCACCCTGCACCACCCGATCACCAAGGACCGGGAGCTCGAGATCGCCCACTCCCCCAACTGGCGCAAGCGGGTGTCGGTCGGCCGTTGGTACAACTTCGTGAAGATGCAGGGACGGGTGGCGCGCCGCATGCCGCGCATCGTCGTGGTCTCGGAGAACTCGATCAAGGACATCCACGAGGACTTCGGCGTCGAGCTCGACCGCATGCGCCTGGTGCCCGTCGGCGTCGACGAGGACTTGTTCACCCCCTTGCCGCACGTCGCCCGGGTCCCCGGCCGCCTCATCACCACCGCGTCCGCCGACGTCGCGCTCAAGGGGCTGCAGTACCTGCTCGAAGCCGTCGCCAAGCTGCGCACCGAGCGCGACGTCACGCTCACGGTCATCGGGCGGGCCAAGCCGGGCGGGCCGTCGTCCGCGCTGATCGAGCGGCTCGGGCTGAGCGGGGCGGTCACCTTCGTCACGGGCGTCCCCGACGAGCGCATCGTCGAGCTCTACGCCGAGGCCGAACTCGCCGTCGTGCCCAGCCTCTACGAAGGCTTTTCGTTGCCCGCCGTCGAGGCGATGGCCACCGGCACCTGTCTGGTGGCCACCGACGGCGGCGCCCTGCCCGAGGTGACCGGCCGCGACGGCGACACCGTGCTGTCGTGCCCCGCCGGCGACGCCGACGCCCTCGCCGCCACGTTGCGCCGTGGGCTCGACGACCCCGCACTGCGAGCGCGCGTCGGCGCCGCCGGGCGCACCCGGGTCGTCGAACGGTGGTCGTGGAAGCACTGCGCCAAGCTCACCGTCGACCAGTACCGCGAGGTGCTGGCCATGCCGGCCAACCGCCGCAAGCTCGTTGCGCTCGGCCGGTGAGGACGGCCCCGTGCTGACCGTCCGCTACGACCGGCTCGGGCTGCAACCCGGCGAGCGCGTCCTCGACCTCGGTTGCGGCTTCGGCCGCCACGGCTTCGAAGCGGGTCGGCGCGGCGGCCACGTCGTGGCCGTCGACTACGCCCAGGCCGAGCTCGTCTCGGTGACCGGCACGTTCGGTGCCATGGAGGCGGCCGGTGAGGTCACCGCCGACGCCTACCAGGGCGGGGTGCGCGCCGACGCCACCCGCCTGCCGTTCAGCGACGGCACCTTCGACCGGGTGATCGCGTCCGAGGTGTTCGAGCACATCGTCGACGACGCCGCCGCCTTCGGCGAGCTGGCCCGCGTGCTGCGCCCCGGCGGTGTCCTCGCCGTCACCGTTCCCGCCGAATGGCCCGAGAAGGTGTGCTGGCGCCTCTCCGACGACTACCACGCCCCGACCGTCCCCGGCGGCCACGTCCGCATCTACTCCCGCATCGAGCTCGACGCCCGGTTGCGCGCCGCCGGCCTTCACCCCGAAGGCGCGCATCGCGCCCACGCACTGCACTCGCCGTACTGGTGGCTGCGTTGCGCCGTCGGCCCCGCCCGCGAGGACCACGGCGCCGTCAAGGCCTACAAGCGCTTCCTGGAGTGGGACATCGTGTCGGCACCGGCGGCGACCCGCGTCGCCGACCGTCTCCTGAACCCGCTGCTGGGCAAGAGCCTCGTCGTCTACGCGAGGAAGCCGGCGTGACCCCGCCCGCCCGCGACGGGCGTCCCCATCTCGACGGGGTGCTGACCGCAGACGAACTCGAGACGACCGCCGACTCGATCGCGGCGCTGCAACGCCCGAGCGGGATGATCCCGTGGTATCCGGGCGGCCACTGCGACCCGTGGAACCACGTCGAGACGGCGATGGCCCTCAGCGTCGCCGGCCGGCGCGCCGAGGCCGAGCGGGCCTACGAGTGGCTGGCCGCCACCCAACGGCCCGACGGCGCCTGGCACAACTACTACGTCGAGGTCGACGGCCGTCTCGAGATCGAAGACCCCAAGCTCGACACCAACGTCACCGCGTACATCGCCACCGGGGTGTGGCAGCACTGGCTCATCACCGAGGACAAGGGCTTCGTCGAGGACCTGTGGCCCGTGGTCGAGCGCGCCCTCGAGTTCGTCACCGCCATGCAGACCCCTCGCGGCGAGATCATCTGGGCCCGCCACGAGGACCACGCGCCGTGGGACTACGCGCTGCTCACCGGTTCGTCGTCGATCGCGCACTCGCTGCGCAGCGGGCTCGCACTGGCCGACCTGCTGGGTGAGGAGCGGCCGCGCTGGGCGACGGCCGCCGAACGGCTCGAGCACGTGCTCACGACCACGCCGCACGCCTTCGCCCCCAAGGACCGCTGGGCCATGGACTGGTACTACCCGATCATCGGCGGCGTGCTCACCGGGGAGCGCGCCCACGCCCGGCTGCGCGCACACTGGGACACGTTCGTCATCGAGGGCCGCGGCGTTCGTTGCGTGAGCGACGAACCGTGGGTCACCGCGGCCGAGACCGCCGAGTGTGCGATCGCCCACGCCGCGGTGGGCGACACGGACACCGCCGTGGCGTTGCTGCGCACCACCCGGCTGCACCGCTGCGACGACGGCGCCTACCTCACCGGCATCGTCTACCCGCACGAGGTCGCCTTCCCCGAGGCCGAGACCACGGCGTACACCGCGGCCGCCGTCATCCTCGCCGTCGACCTCGTCACGGGCGCGAGCCCGGCCGCCGAACTGTTCCTGCACTGACCATGCCGGCCGTGACCCCCGCCCTGCTGGCCGCCGGGCGTGAGCTGTCCGAGCCGCGCCTCACCCCCGACGGCACCGCAGTCGTCGCCGTGACGGGCTGGCACGGCCGGGCGGCCCTCGTGCGCTTCCCCCTCGACGGCGGCCCCGAACTCATCCTCACCACGGACCCGTCGCCGCGCAGCGGGCGACCCTTCGGGGGCGGGCAGTGGGCCTGGGTGCCGGACGGCTCTGCGATCGTGCTCGCGGCCGGCGGCGACCTGTGGCTCCAACCCGCCGACGGCTCGCCGGCCCGTCGCCTCACCGCACAACCCGCCGGGGCGCCCGCCGCTGCCCCGGCGGTGTCGATCGACGGCCGGGTCGCCTACGTGGTCGACCAGCATCACGTGGAGCTGCGCCGGCTCGACGACGACCCGGCGGTGCCGGGGCTCGTGCTGCCCCACGGCGAGTTCGCCTTCGACCCGGCCTGGTCGCCCGACGGGCGCCGCCTGGCCTGGCACGAATGGTCGACCCCCGCCATGCCGTGGGACCGCTCCGAGATCGTCGTCGCCGATGCTGCGAGCGGCGCAGTCGTCGCTCGCCACGGCGGGCCCGACGTCGCCACCCAGCAGCCCCGGTTCAACCCCGGCGGCCGGCTCGGCTGGCTCGACGACCGCTCCGGCTGGCTGATCGTGCACACCCTCGATCCCCGCACCGGCGCAGCCGCCGCAGTCCTCGCCGAGCCGCACGAGCACGGCACCGCGGCCTGGGGCCCCGGGCAGCGCTCGTGGTGCTGGTCGCCCGACGGCACGGCGATCGCGTTCTGCCGCAACGAGGAGGGCCACGGCCGGCTGTGCGTGGCCGACGTGGCCACCGGCATCGTGACCGCCCTCGGCCGCGGCTGGCACGGCGGACTCGACTGGCGGGGCGACACCCTGGTCGCCATCCGCTCCGGCGCGCGCACCCCCACGCAACTGGTGGCCTACACCGTCCCCGGCGGGGATCGGCGGGTGCTGGCCCGGGGCCCGGTCGCAGGCTGGGAGGCCGCCGGCCTCGTCGAGCCCGATCTGGTGCGCTGGACCGCCGACGACGGCACCGAGATCCCCGGCCGGCTCTACCGCCCACCCGGCGGGGGCGACGGGCGCCTCCTCGTGTGGGTGCACGGCGGCCCCACCGGGCAGTGGCCCGTCGAGTGGAACGCCCGCGTCGCCTACTGGGTGGCACGCGGATGGTCGGTGCTGCTGGCGGACCACCGCGGCTCGACCGGGTGGGGCCGGCGCTTCCAGCAGGCCCTCGACGGCCGGTGGGGGCTCGACGACGCCGACGACGTCGCCGCCGGGGTGCGCGCCGCCCGCACCCATGGGTGGGGCCGGCCGGGCGCCATCGTCGGCATGGGCGGCTCGGCCGGCGGGCTCACCGTGCTCAACGTGGCGGTTCGGCACCCCGAACTCCTGGCCGCCGCAGTGGTCGCCTACCCCGTGGCCGACCTCACGACGCTGGCGGCGGGCACCCACCGCTTCGAGGCCCACTCCATCGACCGGCTCGTCGGGCCCGACGACGGACGGCACCGGGCCCGCTCCCCGCTCACCCACGCCGGCTCGATACGGGCACCGCTGTTGGTGTTCCACGGCACGGCCGACGAGGTCGTCCCCTTCGCACAGTCCGAAGCGCTCGTCGCCGCCGTGACCGGCGCCGGCGGGCGGGCGACACTCGTTGCGTACGACGGCGAAGGACACGGCTGGTCACGCCCGGCGATCGGCGCCGACGAACTCGGTAGAACCGAGGCCTTCCTGGCCGCCGTCGTGTGAGCCACGTCCGAGACGACCGTCACGTTCCTGTTTCCAGACGGAGTCGAGAGCGACAAATGGCACGTTCTGCCCCAGATGAACACCCGTTGGCTCACGGGTTACTCACAGGTTGCCGATTCACTGTGACGTCATGACGGTGTTGACGACCCCCCGGCCCGCAGCGACGGGCGCCGCCGTGCGCCCGGGCGCACGCGCGGGCCGGGATGGGTTCCTCGACACCGTGCGGGCGATCTCCATCCTGCGGGTGGTCCTGTGGCACGCCTTCGGCTACGCCGCCATCACCTACGTGGTGTCGGCCGTGCCCGCTATGTTCTTCGTCACCGGGAGCCTCCTGGCCCACTCGATCGACCGCAAGGGCGCTGCGGCCACGCTGCGCGACCGGCTGCGCCGCCTCCTGCTGCCGCTGTGGGCGTTCGGCGCGTTCGCCGTCGGCGTGATGGTCGCCGTCGACACCTTCGCCGGCGGGGCCGGCACTGCGCTGCCGTGGTCACGGATGGTGTGGTGGCTGTTCCCGCTCGAAGATCCGGCCGGGTCGGCCTGGCAGGCCGGCTGGCTCACCGACCCGCTGTGGTACCTGCGGGCAATGGTGTGGGTGTTGCTCGCCGCACCCGTCCTCGTGGCGTTCGCCCGCCGGTGGCGGGCGGCGTCGATCCTGGTGCCGATCCTCGCCGTGCTCGTGCTCGACGTGGTCGGGCGCGAGCTGCGCTGGCTGCCCGCCGAAGCGGCACGCCTGCCGTGGCTGCTCGGGGACTTCGCCCTCTACGCCGGGTTCGCGATGCTCGGGGTCGCGCACTGCGACGGCGTGCTCGACCGGGTGAGCCGCCGCACGTGGTGGCAGCTCACGGTGCTGTGCAGCGGTACCGCCGCCTGGTGGGTGCTCAGCCAGCCGGTGCCCGGATACGTCGTCAACAACTCGCATCCCGCCCATCTGTTCGTCGGCGGCGCCTGGCTGTGCCTCGCTTTCCTCGCCCGTGACTGGTTGGCCGGGCTCGCGTCCCGGCCCCGGTTGGGTCGGATCGTCGCCGTCGTCAACCAGCGCTCGCTCACGATCTACTTGTGGCACTCGGCGACGATCATCACCGGGTACCAGCTGCTGTGGCGGGTCACCGATCCCGGGCTGTCGGAGGTCGTGTTCGACGTGGTCCTGCTCGGGCTGGTGGCGGCGATGACCACTGCGGCGGTCCTGTTGTTCGGTTGGATCGAGGACGTCGCCGGCCGCCGAACCGCCCAACTGTGGCCGGCCGGACGGGTGACCACGGCGCGCGCCCGTCGCGCCCCGGTCGTGGTCGGCGCCGCCGGGATCGCCGTGCTCGTGGTGGCCGGCTGCGCCGTCACCG
>JBEIFW010000133.1:0-10209 GCA_040382215.1 Acidimicrobiales bacterium | reverse complement strand
GGTACCCACGCCGGGCACCGCAACGATGTCGGCGTCGTCGACAAAATCCCACGGGTTGCCGAAGGTGTCGGTGGCGAAGTCCCCGTCCGACGACCAGCCGGAGCCCGGCGCATAGTTCGGCGGTACCTCGACGAGCGTCGCTTGCGCAGTCGAGACGATGCCGAGGCCACCGAGTACGAGGGTTGCGATCGTGACGAGTCGCAACCGGCGGTGGTTCTCGGTCCGCATGCGCCGTACAGTACCGACGGAGTTGCTCTCGGTGGTTTCAGTGCTGTCGAGTGCCGCTGTTCGGCGTACCCGTGCGCGCGGTCGGTTCGTCTCAGCGGGCGCGTGCGGCCCGGAGCACCCGTTCGACCAGGCCGACGGCGCGCACGCCGTCCGCCGCCCCTACGGATGGAGGCCGACGACCGGAGACCGCAGCGGCGAACTCTCGGAGTTCGAGGGCCAAGGGTTCCCCCCGGTGCTCGAGGAACGGGATCTCGACCACGCCGGTCTGGCGGTAACGAGGCCCCTGCTCGTCGACGAACTCCACGTGGTCCACACGATTGATCGTCACGGCTTGGCGCAACAGGTCGACGGTAACGACGCTGTCCGGCTGGGTCACGATCAGGTCGCGGACCTTCTGCTGGCCGATCCTGCTCGCCGTGAGGGTTGCCGCCGTGCCGTCGGCGAATCCGAGGAGCGCAGTGACGAGGTCCTCGCTCGCAGAGCGAAGCGTGCGAGCGATGGCCTGCACATCGGTGACCGGTGCGGCGACGAGCGAGGCGACGACGTCGAGATCGTGGATCATCAGGTCGAGGACGACGTCGTGGGCGACGCGGGGCGAGTAGGGGCTGATCCGGTTCGCCGTGACGTGGACGATCTCGCCGAGAAGCCCGGGGAGATCGAGCACGGCCGGGTTGAACCGTTCGACGTGACCGACCATGAGCACGGCGTCGCCGGCTTCGGCGGCCTCGGCGATCGCTTCGGCCTCCGTGACCGTCGCGGCCATGGGCTTTTCCACGAGCACGGCAACGCCCCTGCGTAACAGCGGTTCGGCGACGCTTCGGTGGAACGGGGTGGGTACCGCCACGATGGCGGCATCGATCTCGTCACCCAACTCGTCCGGGTGGCCGAGCGCGCTCGCCCCGACGGCAGCGGCCACGCGGCGGGCCCGTTCCCGGTCGGGGTCGACGACGGCGGTGAGCTGCCAGCACGGGAGCGACAACGCGACACGAGCGTGGTTCGCTCCCATGATCCCTGCTCCGATGACCGCGAGACGCAACGGGGTCGCGGTCATCCCAGGACCTCGCGAACGGCCGTGACGATCCGCTCGATCTCGATCGGTGTGAGGTGCGGGTGGACCGGCAGCGACAGCACCTCTCGAGCAGCGGACTCGGCGGCAGGCATGGGCTCGGCCACCACTCGGGGGTGGTTGCGGTAGCAGTCGTAGTCGAACGCCACTCTCGGGTAGTAGATCCCCGTGCCGATACCCCGCTCGGCCAGACCGGCGGCGAGGCCGTCCCGGTCGGTTCGGGCGCCCGGCAGGACGCGCACCGTGTATTGGTTCCAGACGTGGTGCCGACCGGGCCGGGCTCGGGGCAGCACGAGCCCGTCGATCCCTGCGAGGCCGTCGTCGAGTACGCCTGCGTTGGCCGCCCGAGCCGCCGACAGCGATTCGATGCGGGCCAACTGGGGCACGGCGACGGCCGCCTGCAGATCGGTGAGGCGGTAGTTGTGCCCGGCCACCTCGTACTGGTAGCGGATCCGCATCCCCTGGTTGCGCAGGAGCCGGATCCTCTCGGCGAGTGCGTCGTCGTCGGTGGTGACGACGCCGCCTTCCCCGCAGCCGATGTTCTTGGTCGCGTAGAGCGAGAAACACCCGACCCCGAACGAGCCGACGGCGCGACCCTCGAAGCGCGCGCCGATGGCCTGTGCGGCGTCCTCGACCAGGGTGACGTCGTCACGACCGCCCAGCACGCCGCTGATCCCGGCGAGGTCGGCCGCCTGACCGAAGAGGTGCACGGGCATGACTACCCGGGTGCGGGGCCCGAGAGCGGCAGCGACCGCATCGGGGCGAATCATGAAGTCCTCCCCGATATCGGCGAACCGCACGGTGGCGCCGGCCTCGAGGACAGCGTTCACCGTGGCCACGAAGGTGAACGGGCTGGTCACCACCTCGTCGCCGGGACCGAGGCCGAGCGCTTCGAGCGCAACCACGAGCGCTGTGGTTCCCGAGGACACGGCGACGGCGTGACGCGTCCCCGTAAGTCGGGCGACCGCAGATTCGAGCCGACCGACGACCGGGCCCTGGGCGAGCATCCCGGACCGCAGCACGGCGAGCACCTCCGCCTCTTCCTCGGCGCCGAGGCGGACCACGGTGATCGGCACGTCGATGGCGATCGTCACTTGGCCTCGGTCCGGCAGGTCTCGCATCGGACGTCATCGGGCCGGTCCTGGTTGCGGCTCGCCACACGGCCGCAGGCGCACACCCAACCGGCCCGGCGTGCCGGGTTGCCCATCACGAGTTCGTGTGGTTCGAGGGAGCGGGTGACGACGGATCCAGCCGCAACCGTTGCGTACGGGCCGATCTCGATGCCGCAGACGATCGTTGCATTGGCACCGATCGAGGCGCCTCGTCGGACGAGCGTGGGCACCGTCTCCCACGACGGGCTCACCGCCCGCGGGAAGCGGTCGTTCGTGAACACGGCGCTCGGCCCCACGAACACCTCCTCCTCGAGGGTCACCCCGGCGTAGACCGACACATTGTTCTGAACCTTCGAACGCGCCCCGATCGACACGCCGACATCGACGAACACGTTCTTCCCGAGCGTGCAGCCGCCGCCCACGGTGGCACCGGTGCGGACGTGACAGTGATGCCAGATCGCTGCTCCCGGTCCGATCGAGGCGCCATCCTCGACGACCGCAGTGGGATGGATGTGAGGCGAAGGCGGGTCGGACACGTGCCCTCCTTCGAGCGACTGTAGCGAGCAACGACACCGCCGGGTCCGGCGGACACCGGTGGTCATCGCAGCGGACGGTCCTGCTTGTCCCGCCCCGCCGCCTTCTGCGTCGCCTTCCACGCCTTGACCGCGACGTAGGTCGCCGGCGATGCGCAGTCCGCCACCGAGCGGGGCTCGTCGTCGGCGAACACCCCGGCCGCAGCCTCCCAGCCCGGTGGCCGGATCCCGAACCGTTTGGCCAGCACGGCGACGGTGATCCGGGCCTTCTCCTCGCCGAAGCCGGGCAGTGCAAGAAGTCGTTCCCGCAGTTGGTCTCCGTTGCGCACCTCGACCCACACCCGTGCCCCGTCACCGCCGTGGTCGTCGACGAGGGTACGGCACAGCTCGTGCACCCTGCGCCCCATCGCCGCCGGATAGCGGTGCACCGCCGGCTTTGCGGCGGCGACGGCCACCACCGCCTCCGGGTCCATTGCCGCGATGCGGGTTGCGTCGAGATGGCCGAGCCGATCCCGCAGGGTCGCAGGCCCACGGAACGCCCACGCAAGCGGGATCTGTTGGTCCAGGACCATCCCGACGAGCAGCGCCGTGCCGTCGGTGTTGAGCAGGTGGTCGGCCTCGTCGTCACCCGCCACCCAGAGGGTGCCGGTCACCCCCAGGGCGCCGGCGCGTCGGCGTCGATGCCGAAGCGGGCGATCGCGTCTGCGACCACCTCGGCCTTGACCTCGCCGCGCTCGGCCAAGCCGTGGAGCACGCCGACGACCACGTGTCCGGCATCGACTTCGAAGAACCGCCGGAGCGCCTCTCTCGTGTCGGAGCGCCCCATGCCATCGGTGCCCAGCGGGATGAACGACCGGCCACCATTGACGAACCGAGCCACCTGCTCGGGCACGATCCGCATGTAGTCGGTGACTGCCACGACCGGGCCGGCCGCGTCGGCGAGCAACCGGCTGACGAGCGGGGTGCGGGGTCCCTCGGTCGGGTGCAGCCGGTTCCACCGCTCGACAGCGAGCGCCTCTTCCCGCAACGCCTTGTATGACGTGGCGGACCACAATTCGACGCCTACGTCGTACTCGGCGGCGAGGATCGCCGCAGCGTCGCGTGCGGCGAGGTTCGCCGAACCTGAGAACAGCACCGTCGCCCGCTTCGAGGGCCCAGGCGGGGCCTCGGCCCACCGGTACAGCCCGCGCACGATCTCCTCGGCGATGCCGGGCCGGTCGGGCATTGCCGGCATCGGCTGGTTCTCGTTGTAGATCGTCAGGTAGTAGAAGACGTCCTCGGCGCCCGGACCGAACATCCTCCGGATGCCGTGGCGCACGATCGCTGCCGTCTCGTAGGCGAACGCCGGGTCGTAGGCCTGGCACGGCGGCACGGTCGAGGCGAGCACGTGCGAGTGCCCGTCCTGGTGCTGGAGGCCTTCGCCGAGCAGCGTGGTCCGGCCGGCCGTCGCCCCCATCAGGAACCCGCGGGCACGGCTGTCGGCGGCCTGCCAGATCAGGTCGCCGACCCGCTGGAAGCCGAACATCGAGTAGAAGGTGTAGAAGGGGATCATCGGGACCCCCCGGTTGGCGTACGACGTGCCGGCGGCAATCCACGACGACATGGCGCCGGCCTCGGTGATGCCTTCCTCGAGGATCTGACCATCGGTCGACTCGGTGTAGCTCAGCATCAGGTTGTGGTCGACCGGCTCATACTTCTGCCCCTGGCTCGCGTAGATCCGCAACTCCCGGAACAGCGAGTCCATACCGAAGGTCCGGGCTTCATCCGGGATGATCGGCACGATGCGGCCGCCGGCGCGCTCGTCGCGGCACAGATTGCGCAGCAGCCGGGTGAACGCAGTCGTGGTCGACACCGGCTGGGTGCCGGAGCCGCCGAACAGCTCGGTGTAGGCCGAGTCCTGCGGCAGCTCGACCGGACGGCGGTTGCGCACCACGCGCCGGGGGAGCGAACCCCCCAGCGCCCGGCGCCGTTCCATGAGGTACTCGTAGGTCGGCGAGCCGGCCGGCGGGCGGAAGTAGGGGGCCTCGCTCTCGAGGGCCTCCTCCGGGATCTCGTCGTGGAGGTAGAGCCGGTCACGCAGGACCATGAGCTGATCCTTGGTCATCTTCTTGATCTGGTGCGTGGCGTTGCGGCCCTCGATCTCGGGTCCGAGGGTCCAGCCCTTGACGGTCTTGCACAGGATGGCCGTCGGTGCACCCGATCCGAGGTTCTCCGCCGCAGCCTTGTAGGCCGCATAGAGCTTCCGGTAGTCGTGGCCGCCCCGCGGGAGCCAGCGCAGGTCGTCGTCGCCGAGGTGAGCGACCAACTGGCGCAGCCGCGGATCGGGTCCGAAGAAGTGCTCCCGGATGTAGTTGCCGGACTCGACGGTGTACCGCTGGAACTCGCCGTCGACGGTCGTGTTCATCTTGTTGAGCAGCGCGCCGTCCTTGTCCTTGGCGAGCAGCTCGTCCCACTTCGAGCCCCAGATCACCTTGACGACGTTCCACCCGGCCCCGCGGAACACCGCCTCGAGCTCCTGGATGATCTTGCCGTTGCCGCGCACCGGGCCGTCGAGGCGCTGCAGGTTGCAGTTGACGACGAACACGAGGTTGTCGAGCCGCTCGCGCGACGCGAGCGAGAGCGCTCCGAGCGTCTCGGGCTCGTCGCACTCGCCATCGCCGAGGAACGCCCACACCCGGCTGGTCGAGGTGTCGTCGATCCGGCGGTTGTGGAGGTAGCGGTTGAACCGGGCCTGGTAGATCGCCGTGATCGGTCCGAGCCCCATCGACACCGTCGGGTACTCCCAGAACTCGGGCATGAGCCGAGGGTGGGGATAGCTCGACAGCCCGACCCGGCCGATCTCACGACGGAAATGGGCGAGGTCGTCCTCGGACAGACGTCCCTCGAGATACGCCCGTGCGTAGATGCCCGGCGCAGCGTGGCCCTGGATGTAGACGTGGTCGCCGGGTTGGCCGTCGTCTTTGCCTCGGAAGAAGTGATGGAAGCCGATGTCGTACAGCGACGCCGACGAGGCGAACGTCGACAGGTGGCCGCCGATGCCGTCGGCGTGCTTGTTTGCCTTGATCACCATGACGGCGGCGTTCCAGCGGATGTATGCCCGGATGCGACGCTCGAGGTACTCGTCGCCGGGGAACCACGGCTCCTGTTCGCGCGGGATCGTGTTCACGTAGGGGGTCGACACGGTGGCCGGAAAGCTCACCTGCAGTTCTCGGGCCCGCTCCAGCAGGGCGGACAGCAAGTACCGCGCCCGGGTCTTCCCGTGGGCGTCGACGACGGCGTCGAGCGAGTCGAGCCATTCCCGGGTCTCCATCGGGTCCACGTCGGGCAGCGAATGGACGAAGCCGTCGAAGATCATGGTTGCCATTCTCGCCCGAGTTCGTCGACGCAGGGTGACGCGTCTGCTACACGAGCACGTCGTGACGATCGTCGTGTACACCGATGGAGCCTGCTCCGGGAACCCGGGGCCGGGCGGATGGGCGTGGGCGGTCGCCCCGTCGGGTGCGCCGCAGGCCAGCGGGGGCGAGGCTCGCACCACCAACCAACGCATGGAGGTGCGCGCCGCCCTCGAAGCGATCCGAGCCTTCGACGCGCAGGAGGCGATCGAGGTGGTGTCCGACTCCACCTACGTCGTCAACTGTTTCCGGGACCGGTGGTGGGAAGGTTGGCTGCGCCGAGGGTGGACCAACAGCCAGCGCCAACCCGTCGCGAACCGCGACCTCTGGGAGCCGCTCATCGACGAGGTGCGTCGGCGCGAGGTGCGGTTTCGCTGGGTGAAGGGCCACGGCGGCGACCCGATGAACGACCTGGTTGACCGCCTGGCGGTTGCTGCGGCGAGGAGCGCGCGGCTCGGCTAGAATCCCAGGCGGTCGGCGGAGCCAGGGCTGTCGCGCATCACCATGCACGACGACCGACGCTCCGCCTCCGACCGCTCGACCAGCGCCCGCCCGGCGCTGTTGACTCATGTGGTCGGCCTGGACGGCCTGCGCGGCCTCGCCGTCGTGGGTGTGCTCGCCTACCACCTCGGCGTCCCGGGCTTCGGTGGGGGCTTCCTGGGCGTGTCGCTGTTCTTCACCCTGTCCGGCTACCTCATCACGGCGCTGCTGCTCGTCGAGCACGAGCGCACCGGTCGCATCGACCTTCGTGCGTTCTGGGGCAGACGGGCGCGCCGACTGTTGCCGGCCGCCCTCGCATGCCTGGCCGTCGTCGTCGTCGTCGGCCAGGGGATCGGCGGGGGCTCGGGGCTCGCAGGCGACGTCCAAGCCGCCGTGTTCAACGTGGCGAACTGGCGGTTCTTGCTCGCCGATCGTTCCTACGCCGAGCTGTTCGACGGTGCCTCACCGGTGCTGCACTACTGGTCGCTCTCGATCGAAGAGCAGTGCTACCTCGTGCTTCCCCTCGTCGTCTGGTGGGCGCTTCGGCGTCCTGGGCGCGCCGGACGGCTACGGCTGGGCGTCTCACTGGGCGTGCTCGCCGTTGCCTCCACGGCTGCGCAGGTCGCTGCCGGGGGTCGGTTCGACCTCGTCTACTACGGCACCCACACCCGGGCGGCCGAGGTGCTGGTCGGGGCGCTGGCGGCGCTGGCGCTGCCGCCGGCCGTACTTCGGCGCTGCCGCGCCCGGGGACAGCGCACGCTTGCCGTCGTCGGCGCCGGGGGTCTCGGGACGCTTGCGGTCCTCTGGGCGACGACCACCCTGGACAGCGGTTGGCTGGCGGGCGGCGGACTGGCCCTGGTCGGCGTGCTCAACGCTGCCGCAGTGGTCGGCGCCGTCGGCCGGCACACCGGTCGGGTGCTGTCCTGGCGGCCGCTGATCGCCGCCGGTCGATACAGCTATGGCCTGTACCTGTTCCACTGGCCGATCGTGGTGTGGCTCGATGAGGAGCGAACCGGGTGGTCGGGGATGGCGCTGGGTGCGCTCCGGGTGTCGTTGTCGATCCTGTTCGCCGTCGCCTCCTTCCACCTCCTGGAGCTCCGGTTCCGGTTGCCGCACCGGATCCCGGCCGGGACCGCCCGCCTCGCTGCCGTGTTGACCTCGATGACCGTCCTGGTCGCGACGATCGGCCTGTCGGGACAATCGGTCCGCCCGGCAGCGGCGGCACTTGCGATGTTCGGTCGGTCCGACGCCTCGGCGTCGCTCGTCACCGACGACGTGCCGCTGCGCGACGCAGTCGTACTGACGTTGGCCGACCTCGCGGCGCCGGCGAGCTCGGCCGAGGCGATGGTCCCCAGCACCTTGGGCGCCGGCACCTCGGCGACGACCGTGCTCCGCCGGCCGGCGGTGGTCTGGCTGGTCGGTGATTCGGTCGCCTATCTCCTGGGCCAATCGCTGGGTGCCGGGGGCGGGAGCGGACAACCCCGATGGGTGAACCTCGGGATCCCGTCGTGCGACGGGGCCCGTGGGTACCCCCGCATGCGGCTTGCCTCCGGGATGGTGGTGGAGGAGGCCCCGCCGTGCGGTGAGTGGGAGCGGGATTGGGCCGCAACCGCTGCGGTCGACCCACCCGACGAAGTACTGCTGGTGCTCGGAGCCACGACGGTCGTCGATCGCTGGATGGAGGGTCGCTGGCGCAGCCCGTGCGACGCAGCGTTCCGGGACTGGTACCGGCCGGAGGTCGAGGCGCGCCTCGCCTGGCTCCTGTCGACCACAGGCGCGCGGGTGACCTTTGTGCTGCCGGCTGCACCCGACGGCTCTGCGCGTGCCTTTGTGCCAAAGGACGTCACCGACCGCAAGAGCTGCCTGGACGTGGTCTACCGGAGCATTGCGGAGGGCTCCACCGCGGTCGGTCGGGTCGGGATCAGCGACCTCGGCGCGTACGTCTGCCCGCCCGAACAGCGCACGTGCCGGCCGTTGCGCGGCGATGGATTGCACTACGAGGGCGCCGCCGCGGTCGAGGTCGCAGCGTGGCTGCTGACCAACTTGCCCGGAGGGCCCGGGCTCAACGGTGGTGGTCGCGCTTGATCTCGTACATGGCGAAGTCCGCTGCGGCCAGCCATTCGGCGCCGCCGCTGATCGTCTGGTCGAGCGGGACCATGCCGATCGACACGCCGACCGACACGACTGCGCCGTTCGGCAGGCCGATGGGCTCGCCGATCGAGTGCTCGATGCGGGCCGACACGCTGTGCGCAGTGGCCTCGGTGAGGCCGGTAGCCAGTACGACGAACTCGTCGCCGCCGAGGCGCGCCGCGAGATCGTTGCCTCGCAGGCTGCTGCGCAGGCGGACGCCGACCTCGCGGAGCACGACGTCCCCGGCCTCGTGTCCGTGCTCGTCGTTGATCGGCTTGAACCGGTCGAGGTCGAGGTAGAGCAGGATCGACTGCACACCGGACTCGTGGAACTCCTCGACGGCCTGGTTGAGTCGATGCTCCAACTGCATGCGGTTCGGTAGACCCGTCAATGCGTCGTGCATCGCTGCGGTGCGTAGCTTCTCGGCGTCGTGGCGCTGTCCGGTGATGTCCCGGGCGAGCACGGCGAATCGGTCCGGCGCGCTCGGGTCGTCCTCGGTGCACAGCACCACGGCCGAGGTCGGCAGCAGGCGGCCGGGGAACGGCTCGAACTCGAGCTCGCCCTCCCAGATTCCGGCGCGCGAGGCCGTCGGAAGCGCGTCGTTCAGGTAGATCTCGTAGGAATCGTCGGTGAGTCGGTCTTCGAACCGGATCTCCGGTTCGCCCGCACACTCCTCGAGGCCGAGCAGCGCCGAGGACGTCGCGTTGACGTAGTCGAGCGCCCCCGACCCGTACCGGCCGATGATCACCATGTCCGGCGCGTTGTCGAGCAGCTGGTTGATGAGCGCAAGCTGCTGGCGGGAGGCGAGCCAGGCCGTGTGGTCGACGCACACCGTGACCACGTGCCGATCGCCCAGCGGTGCGCCGTGTACGAGCACGACTCGCCCGTCGATCTCGATCTCCTTGACCCGGGCAGTCCGATAGGTATGCGCAGCGACGATCAGCTCGGGGAGCTCTGCGCCGCCCTCGACGCTCGACGGGAGCAACGCCTCGAGCGGCTCTCCGGCTCTGCTGCGAACGTCCGCGCCGAACAGCGACCCGGCGGCGATGTTGGCGGCCACGAGGGTGTGCGCGCCGAGATCGTCGAGGTCGGTGGCGGGTTCCCAAACGGTGACCGCAACGGGGAGGGCGTCGAAGAGAGCGTCGAACATTGGTGCGGAGGGGGTGCGGTAGAACGCCCACCCGACGCACCCAAAGGCCGTGAGGCCCGGCCAGTGACCGGCATCGCCCCAGCCCCCGCGGCCCCAAGGTCCGAGGACACCCCGCCGG
>JBEIFW010000132.1:0-10339 GCA_040382215.1 Acidimicrobiales bacterium | reverse complement strand
GTCTTCGTTCGAACGCCGACCCGACGCACCAATCGGCCGTGAGTCCCGGCACTTGACCGGAATCGCAACAGCCCGCTCGGCCCGAAGGTCCGAGTCCTCCGAGCAGGTGCTCAGCTGCGCCCGCCGAGCGCCGACAGCACGGCGCGCAAGGACGCGACCGTGGTGTTCGGGTGGGTGCCGACCCCCCACCGCACGGCACCGTCCTCGTCGACCGTCTCGACGTAGGCGACCGCGGTCGCGCCCGATCCCGACCCCATGGCGTGCTCGGCGTAGTCGACCACGTCGAGGGAGACCCCCAGCTCGGTGCGGATGGCGTGGACGAACGCGTCGATCGGACCGTTCCCGGTGCCCGTCACGGTCCGAGCGTCGCCGTCGACGACCAGGTGTGCCGTGATCGTCGTGACGTCGTCCACGGTGCGCAGCTCATGGGTGCGCAGCACGTAGCGAGGTTCGACCGGGAGGTACTCCGCCTGGAACGCCTCCCAGATCTCGGTGGGCTTCACCTCCGTGCCCGTGTCCTCGCTGATCGCCTGGATCATCTTGGAGAACTCGATCTGGAGCCGTCGCGGGAGATCGAAGCCGTGCTCCTCGCTCATGATGTAGGCGACGCCGCCCTTGCCGGACTGGCTGTTCACCCGGATGACCGCCTCGTAGGTGCGACCGAGGTGCTTGGGATCGAGCGGCAGGTATGGGACCTCCCACACGTCGTAGTCGGCCGGCAGCGCGGCGAACCCCTTCTTGATGGCGTCCTGGTGGCTCCCGGAGAACGCGGTGTAGACGAGGTCGCCCACCCACGGATGACGGGGGTGCACCGGGAGGCGGTTGCAGTATTCGGCCACACGGCGCAGCTGGTCGATGTTGGAGATGTCCAGCTTCGGATCGACGCCCTGGACGAACAAGTTCACCGCCAGATTGACGACGTCGACGTTCCCCGTGCGCTCCCCGTTGCCGAACAGGGTGCCCTCGACCCGGTCCGCCCCCGCCATCACCCCGAACTCGGCCGCGGCCACCGCCGTCCCGCGGTCGTTGTGCGGATGGAGGCTGAGTACGACCGCATCACGCCGGGAGACGTTGCGGTGGAACCATTCGATGGTGTCGGCGTAGACGTGGGGCTGGTAGCACTCGACCGTCGCCGGCAGGTTGAGGATGATCGGACGCTCGACCGTCGGTTCGACGACATCCATGACCGCCTCGCAGATCTCGAGCGCGAAGTCGGGTTCGGTGAGGGTGAAGCTCTCCGGCGAGTACTCGTAGCGAACCGCCGTGCCCGGGATCGTGGCTTCGAGTTTGCGCGCCAGGCGGGCCGCGTTCACGGCGATGTCGACGATTCCCGGCTTGTCGAGACCGAACACGACCCGCCGCTGCAGCGGATTGGTCGAGTTGTAGAAGTGGACGATCGCTCGCGGGGCGCCGGCCAGGGCTTCGTAGGTGCGCTCCAGCAGATCGGCGCGGCTTTGCACGAGCACCTGCACGGTGACGTCGTCGGGGATCAGGTCTTCCTCGATGAGGATGCGGCAGAAGTCGAAGTCGGGCTGGCTCGCAGCGGGGAAGCCGACCTCGATCTCCTTGAACCCCATCTTCACCAGGGTGTCGAACATCCGTCGCTTGCGTTCGACGTCCATCGGATCGATGAGGGCCTGGTTGCCGTCGCGCAGGTCCACCGAACACCACAGCGGGGCGACGTCGATCGTCCGGTCCGGCCAGGTCCGATCGGCGAGGGTGAGCGGGGTCCAGCGCCGGTACTTCTCGAAGGGCATGGTCTTCGGGGTCACGGGCTGCGGTGGCATCGCCTGGCTCCTAGTGGTTGCGTGCGGGGGTCAAAAAGCAAGAACCTCCTGGCCCGTGCGGGCGCAGGAGGCAGGGCGAGCGGGCGATACGCCTGCTCGCCTAGGTAAGGAGAAGGAGCGCCGAAAGACGGTCCACATCGGGAAAGTTCTCATGGCGGTACCGACCTGTCAAGGCACCCCGGACTCGCCGGACCCCGAACGTACGGAGTACAGCTCGCCGATGAGGTCGTCGGGCCAGACCGGCAGCCCGAGCGCGAACCCTTGAGCGAGATCGCATCCGAGGTCGGTGAGCACGTCAGCCTGTGCCGACCGCTCGACGCCTTCGGCGACGACGGATAGACCGAGGTCGTGGGCCAGTCCGAGCAGCGAACGCGCCGTGGCGCGGGCTCGATCGTTGCGGTCGACGTCGGCGACGATGCTCCGGTCGAGCTTGATCTGCTTGGCCACGACGGTGTGGAGCCGGCCGATCCCGATCGCCCCCCGCCCGAAGTCATCGATGGCGATGTGGACGCCGGTTGCGGCCAGGCGCGCCAGCGCATGGTGCTGGCCGGGCCCCGCCGGCTCGATGGCCCGTTCGGGGAGGTCGATCACGAGGTTCTCGGGTTGCAGACCGACGCCGGTCAGGGTGTTGATCGCTCGGGCGACGGCGCGATCGTCGTCGAAGGTGGCTGGTGAGGCGTTCACCACGATCTGCACGTCTGCGGGAAGGCCGGCGCGGCGCCATGCGGCGAGCTGGGCGGTGGCTCGGCCGAGCACCCACCGGTCGAGCGTCGGGAGAAGGTGGAGCGCCTCCAGCCGACCGAGGAACTCGCCAGGGAGTCGGAGGTGGTCCCCTTGGCGTCGGCGAACCAAGGCCTCGACGGCGACCACCCGACGGTCGCGAAGGCGGCGGATCGGCTGGAACAACAGCGTGAACTCGTTCCGCTCGATGGCTTCGTGCCAGACCGCGATCTCCTCGTGGCGGGCCGAGCGTCCCGGCGCACCTGCCGATCGTTCGCGGCGCTGCCGTTCCTTGGCCCGGTACATCGCTGCGTCGGCATCCTTCAGGACCTGCGCTGCGCCTGTCGACGGATCGAACGGTGCGATGCCGACGGACACCGACGCAGTGATCTCGCGGCCGGCGAGGACGATCGGGTTGCTCAGAGCGCCCCGAAGCCGTGCTGCGAGGCGCTCGGCTGCCTCCGGCGCAGCGAGGTTCGGGCACAGCACCACGAACTCGTCCCCGCCGAACCGTGCGAGCACGTCCCCGGGACCGATCACGCCTCGGAACCGGGCGGCGATGGTGCACAGCAGCTCGTCGCCGATGGTGTGACCGAGCTCGTCGTTCACCGCCTTGAAGTCGTCGAGATCGCAGAACAGCAGCGCCGCATGCGAACCGGGCTCCGCGCGGCGGCGAGCGACGACCGCCCGCAGCGACCGTTCCAGTTCGGCGCGATTGGGAAGGCCGGTCAGCGGATCGTGGCGGGCCTGATGGTCGAGCCGGCTCTCGACCTGGGTTCGGCGTTCGACGTCCTCGGCGATGGTGTCGGCCATGCGGTCGAAGGCGCGGGCGAGCACGCCGAGTTCGTCGGCACCTCGGTCCCCGATGCGGGCCTCGAGGTTTCCTTCGCTGAGGGCCTCGGCGCCGGCCGTCAGGCGCTCGATCCGTGCCAGGACCGATCGGGTCAGCAGCCAGGTTCCGATCGCAAGTGCGACGCCGCCCACGACGAACCCGATCACCTGGGCCCACACCAGCCGGTCGGCGCCACCGAAGGCCTCACCCCGTTCGGTCTGGGTGACCAGGCCCCAAGCCGTGTCCGGAACGGCCCTCGTCGCCGCAACCACGGCGTCGTCCCCATCTGTCTCGACGACCGAGCGCCGACCGATCCCGGCGCGCACCGCGGGCTCGTCGGCCGCGAGGAGCGGGAGGGCTGGCAGAGTGGTCGGGTCGAGGTCACTTCGGGGCGCGGTCACGAACCGGACGGTGTCGCCTGAGCGTTGGACCAGGTAGGTGCTGGTGGCCGGCCCGAGGTCGACCCCGGTACGCACGACGTTGCTGACCGGTTCCAGCGAGATCTGTGCGAGCACGAGGAAGCGAGGCGCCGGAAATCGGTCAGGGATCACCTGGTCGTACCGGCCGCCGGCGTCATCGGCCCGCACCTCGCCGACCGCCCCGTTCGGACCCGCAAGGCCCCGGCTCACGAGTCGTGCGAGGTCAAGGTCGGCGAGCCCGAGGACCGGTCGGCCCAGCACGCTCGTATCGGCCACGACGAACGCATCCGGGGTGACGATCGCGGCAGCCCGGACATCCCTGCCGAGCAGCGGCTGGAGCAGGCTGCGCGCGCTGTCGGGGGACAGCCGTACGGGTCCGTCGTTGAGCTGCGCGGCGATTCGCATGCCGGTCACCGAACCGGTGAACTGCTGGATGCGCTGGGCGCCCAGGACGATTTGCTGGGCGATCAGCTCGGCCTGGAGATCGGCGATCGTCTGGAGGCCCTGACGGACCTCGTTGCGCACCGCTTCTCGGGCGCGAACGGCCGTGAGCCCGCCGACCAGTTCGACGGTGACGATGGCGACGAGGCCGAGCAGGAAGAGCTTTCGTCGAATCGGCATGGTGACCGATTGCGACGCTACGCCTGACCAGATCGAGAATCCACGCGGATCGGCATTCTCGGTGGTTCTAAGCCCACCGAGAGCGTTGCTCAGCCCGGGGTGGCCACGCTGGGCATCCAGGCCGGTCGGGTCGATTCGTAGGCGGTGATCGCGTCGGCGTGGCCGAGCGTGATCCCGATGTCGTCGAGACCGTGGAGGAACCGCTGCTGGGTCGGGGCGTCCATCGGGAACGGTTCCTCGATGCCGAGGCCCGGCACTTCGACCAGGAGGCGGTGCATGTCGATCGTGATCGCAACCGCCGGGTCGGTCTGGACCGCGGCCTGGATCCGCCGGACGGTCTGCTCCGGCAGCACCACGGGTACCAGTCCGTTCTTCGTGCAGTTGTTGCGGAAGATGTCAGAGAAGCTCGGCGCGATCACCGCGTCGAAGCCGTAGTCCTGGATCGCCCACACCGCGTGCTCCCGAGACGATCCGACGCCGAATGCGGGGCCTGCGACGAGCACCGATGCGCCGGCGAAGCGCTGGTCGTTGAGGACGAAGTCGCGGTCGTCTCGCCACGTGGCGACCAGACCGGCACCGAACCCGGTGCGCTCGACCCGCTTGAGCCACTCGGCCGGGATGATCTGGTCGGTGTCGACGTTGGAGCGCTCGAGGGGGAGCGCCGTGCCGGTGAGCACGGTCACGGCCTTCATGCCAGGTCCTCCGGGGTGGCGAAGCGCCCGGCCACGGCGGTGGCTGCGGCGACGGCGGGCGAGACGAGGTGGGTGCGACCGCCGCGACCCTGGCGGCCCTCGAAGTTCCGGTTCGACGTCGATGCAGCCCGCTCGCCCGGGGCGAGCTTGTCGGGGTTCATCGCCAGGCACATCGAGCACCCGGGTTCCCGCCAGTCGGCGCCGGCGGCGCGGAAGATCCGGTCGAGGCCCTCGGCCTCGGCCTGCGCCTTCACCCGGTGGCTGCCGGGCACGACCATCGCCCGGGCTACGGAGACCCGACGACCCTCGAGCACGGCGGCGGCCGCCCGCAGGTCCTCGATGCGGCTGTTGGTGCACGACCCGATGAACACGGTATCGACCGGGATCTCCTTGATCGGCGTGCCGGCCGTCAGCCCCATGTAGACGAGGGCCCGCGCCGCCGCTTCCCGCTCGGCGGCGTCGGCGAAGGCGTCGGGATCGGGGACGAGGGCGTCGATCGGCAAGACCTGACCAGGGTTGGTGCCCCAGGTGACGTGCGGTTGCAGCGTGGCGGCGTCGATCACCACCTCGCGGTCCCACGCTGCGCCGTCGTCGGTCACGAGGGTGCGCCAGTCGTCGAGCGCCTGCTCCCACAAGGCTCCCTTCGGGGCGTGGCGTCGGCCCTCGAGGTAGGCGAAGGTGATGTCGTCGGGGGCGACGAGCCCGGCGCGGGCGCCGGCTTCGATCGACATGTTGCAGACCGTCATCCGGCCCTCCATCGACAGCGCCCGGATGGCCGAGCCCCGGTACTCGAGGACCGAGCCGATGCCGCCACCGGTCCCGATGCGCCCGATCACGGCGAGGATGATGTCCTTGGCCGTGACGCCGGCCGGCGTGTCACCGTCGACGGTGACCGCCATCCACTTGGGGCGGCTCTGCGGCAGGGTCTGGGTGGCGAGCACGTGCTCGACCTCGCTCGTGCCGATGCCGAACGCCAGCGCACCGAAGGCCCCGTGGGTCGCCGTGTGGGAGTCGCCGCACACGACGGTCATGCCCGGCAGGGTGAGGCCCTGCTCCGGGCCGATCACGTGGACGATGCCCTGGTCCGGGTTGCCCATCGGGAACTCGGTGACGCCGAACTCGGCCGCGTTGGCTCGCAGCACGGCCACCTGTTTGGCCGAGATCGGGTCCTTGATCGGCTGGTCGATGTCCTCGGTCGGGACGTTGTGGTCCTCCGTGGCGACGGTGAGCTCCGGCCGGCGCACGGACCGGCCGTTCATCCGGAGGCCGTCGAAGGCCTGTGGGCTGGTGACCTCGTGCACGAGGTGCAGGTCGATGTACAGCAGGTCGGCCTCCCCGGGGGCCGAATGGACCACATGTCGGTCCCACACCTTCTCGGGAAGCGTCTTCGCCATCCGTCATCCCTTCCGTCGTCGTCACCGTCGGCCTTGCCGTCTCACAATCTGAGAAATAGAGTCCGACTGGTGGGAGAGAGCCTAAGCGGTGTCGGCGTCCTCGACAAGGCCGTCGAGGTGTTGCACGCCCTTGGCGACTCGCCGCTCTCCCTCGGCGCGCTGTGCGAGGCGACCGGCCTCCCGCGAGCGACGGCGCATCGGCTCGCCGTGGCGCTCGAGGTGCACGGTCTTGTGCGCCGCGATGCGCACGGTCGGTTCGCGCTCGGTCTTGGTCTCGTGGCGCTCGGTGATGCCGCAGCGGCGGGGTTCCCCCTGCGGGAGGCGGCGGCGCCTGCGCTTCGCGCCCTGCGCGACGAGACCGGCGAATCGGTGCAGCTCTACGTGGTGGAAGGCGACAGGCGGCGATGCGTCAGCTCGCTCCAGAGTCCCCACGGCTTGCGGTGGATCGTTGCCGAGGGTGCGCTGTTGCCGCTCGGTGTGGGCTCGGCGGGCAAGGTGCTCGCAGGCACGGCCTGCGGCCGCTCCGGCTGGATCGACTCCGTGGAAGAGCGCGAGCCGGGCGTGTGCTCGGTGTCGGCGCCGGTGCACGACGAGGCCGGCGCCGTCATCGCTGCCGTCAGCGTGTCCGGGCCGGTGGAACGCCTTGGCCGCCGGCCCGGGGACCGTCTCGGCGCAGCGGTCGTCCGGGCGGCGCGCGCCGTGGCCGATCGCACTCAGTCGCGCTGAGCGGGCACGAGCGCGGCAAGCGCCGTCCACGACTGCGGTACGGCGCCGAGCGGCGCCCCGGAATCGGGGTGCCAGTGTTCGGCCAGGCCGCTCGCCGACGCTCCCCGCCGGAGGGAGGCGGCGAGCGACGTCGCCACGTCCATTCGCCCGGCCGCGATGGCGGCGAGTCGGAGGAGGTACGACAGCTGGGGCCAGGCGGAGCCGCGCCAGTAGACATCCGGGCCGTAGGTGGGTTCGTCACGATGGACGCCGCGCGGCCCGGCCGCTGCGCCGAACGCGTCGGCGTCGATCAAGGAGCCGAACGCCGCCGGCTGCGGATCGACGAGGAGGGCAACGAGCGCGTCGAGGGTTCGTACGGTGCTGCCGCCCGCATCGCGCCATGTCGTGCGCGTCGGGTCCCAGCGGGTGCGGAGGGCTTCGGTGAGCTCGTCGGCGAGGACGCAGAGGTCCTCGACGCCGAGCAACGAGCCGAGTTGCCGGGCCGACCATGCCGTCAGCGCGTTGAACGATGCCGGAGCTACCTCGAACCGGGGGTTGCCGAGCGCCGCTCCAGCCGGGTCGCGGGTCGTCGATGCGACGAGGTCGCCCTTGATCCGGCGCCAGCGCTCCCGTTCCCAGGCTCCGGGACACCAGGGATCCCAGCGGGGGCTGTCGTCGCAGCCGGTCTCCCAGGGATGGACCACGACGAGCAGACCGTCGTGGACGCTGCGGCGGCGGTGGGAGGCGAGCCAGCGGAGCGCACGCGTCGAGCGGTACAGCAGCACCTCGGGCACGTCGATGCCCGAAGCGGCGAGCTCGGCAAGGGCCCAGCCGTGAATCGGCGGCTGCGTCAGGCACGACGAACCCTGTCGCCCCCAGAACGACGCCAGCGCCCCGGGATCGCCGTGGTGCACGACGTGGGGGAGGAAGCCGGAGGGATCGGCGGCACCGAGAAGCGTCGCCAGTTCGTGCAGGCCGCGCTCAGGGCTACCGAGGCGGGCGAGCGCAACGGCGTGGAAACACGAGTCCCAGAGCCATTGCCACGAATAGACGTGCGAGTTGGGAACGGTGAAGCCGGGTTCGCGCCAGTGGGTGGCGAGTACGGCACGGGCGGCCTCGGCAAGGGGATCCACTGTGCCGACGCTACGGTCCGAGACGTGCCCCGCATGCGCCCCGACGACGTCGACGCGTTCCTCGCCGAGCCCCACGTCGGGGTGCTCGCCACCCTGCGTCGCAACGGTCTGCCCTACACGGTGCCGGTCTGGTTCCTCTGGGACGGCTCGGCGGCCTGGATCACGGGCACCTACGAACGGGTCTGGTGCCGCCAGTTGCTCGCCGACCCGCGCGCGTCGCTGTGCATCGAGGCGCTCGCCCCGGTGGCGGGTCACGTCGGCTTCGACGGCGCCGTTACCGTGCACGAGCTTCCGGAGTTCGACATCTGGCCCACCTCGCGCCTGCTCGTAGAGAAGTACGTCGGGCCACAGGGGCCGCAGGCCGTCGAGTCGTTCTACGCCAACATGCGCACGGAGCACCGGTTGCTGTTCCGGCTCGAGCCGGCGGTCACGCGGGCGATCGATATGCGGGTCTACCGGGGCAAGCGGGCCGATCGGGCCTACCAGGCCGCTCGGCGGAACGGGGTCGGGGGATCAACGACGCCGTGAGCGGCAGCGTCGCCGCCTGGTCTCAGCCCGTCACGTCGCCGAGCGCCGATCGCCATCGGGCCGCGACGTCGGCGCCGACGTTCGCGTAGACGAGGTGAGCCCCGGCGAAGCGAGCGAGTTCCCCGGCGACAGCGTCGTTGTCGACCTCTTCGACCAGCAGGGCGAGGATCGTGCTGTCCGGTTGCACGGCCTGCGTGAACCACTGCACCCATTCGTCGGGGATGCCGAGGTCGACAGCCTTGGCCGTGAGCGCGCCGGCGCCGGCGCCGACGGCCACGCCGGCCGCCCACCCGACCGGACCGCCGAGCAGCAATCCGAACAGCCCGGCCCAGACCGCGCCCGACAATGCTGCGCGCCCGGGCGCCGGGTCCACGGTCTCGCGGACGTGCACCCGGCCGTCGGCATCGCTCACGACGAAGACGGCGTCCTTGAGGTGGAGGTCGCGTTGGGTCGCGAGCCGGGTCATGGCCAGGAGCAGTTCCTGGGCCCGGAGCGGATCGCTCAACGAGACCCCGAGCAGGGTCTGGGGGCGGTCGTCGGCCATCTGTCATTCGTAGCCGATGAGCGAGGGATCGTCGGGCGGTCGCTCCATCGGCACCGGGACGCCGTGGCGCGATAGCGTTTCGGAACGGCGCGGCGCTGGGGTTTGTCTCCCCACGCGCCCGTATGCCCTCATCGTCACGAAATCGACCCGAACGTAACCAAACCGTCATGTTGGGCTACGGTGCCCACCCGATGGTCTGGCGACGGATTCTCACGGTGGTGCTCCTCGTCGTCGGGGTCGCCCTGGCTCCGTCGACGGCGTCGGCCGACACGGTGGACCAGCGTCAACGTCAGGTGAACGCCATCCTCGCCCGCATCGATCAGCTCGGGGACCAGGCGAATCGCCTCAACGAGCAGCGCAACGGCACCCTGGTGCAGCTGGAGCGGGCCAAGGCCGACCTGAACGCAGCACAGGCGCAACTCGCCGCGCTGTCGACGGAGACCGAGGATCTCCGGGACGAGGTACGCCGCTTCCTGATCACGTCCTACGTGACGGGCGGGGACCAGAACGCGATCACCGGCTTGTTCGACCCGGCTGCCGCGACCGTGGCCGGCGTTCGTGCGGTGTACACCCAGGCGCTGTCGGGTGCGCGCTCCGACGCCATCGAGAACTACCAGGCGGCGACGGCCGCCCAGGCGCGCCAGCGCAGCGAGCAGGCCACGCTCACGAACCGGATCACCGATGCCACGACCCGTCTCGAGCAGACGAAGGCGTCGATCGAACAGGTGCTCGTCGCCCAACGGACGGAACTCGACAAGGCCAAGGGCGATCTGGCAGCGGCGGTCGTGGCCGAGCAGCGCCGGCGGGCCGAGGAAGAGGCCAGGCGGTCGCGGGAGGCGGCTGCGGCGGCAGCGGCCCGCCTGGCTGCGCAACAAGCCGATGCGGAAGCGGCACGTCGACAGCCGTCGACGATCGCAGCACCTCCGCAACCGGGGGCGGCGCCCGGAACGGGGGCGGCGCCGGG
>JBEIFW010000131.1:0-10432 GCA_040382215.1 Acidimicrobiales bacterium | reverse complement strand
TCACCGGCGCAGCGTTGGCCGCCGCCGCCTTCACCGGCGCAGCGTTGGCCGCCGCCGCCTTCACCGGCGCAGCGTTGGCTGCCGCCGCCTTCACCGGAGCGGCCGTCTCCGAGCCGGTCTTCTTCGCCGCCTTCACGGGCGCCGATTTCACAGGCACCGCCTTCGCCGGCGCGGCCTTGCCGGGGGTCGCCGGCGTCGACGGGGCGGTCTTTGCAGCGGGCTTCTTGGCCACGTCGGCGTGCTCCTCGGTCGGCTTGAGTCGGTAGAGGATAAGGGTGACCAGGCCCCGGGGCAACGCGGTCAACCCCCAGCGAGCCGCTTCGCCGAACGACCGACACGCCCGGATCACGGTCGTCACCGCCGATGGACGCGCACCACGGGCTGCTCGCCAGCGACGGTGAAGGTCGCCTCGAGCGCCAAGGTCTCCGCCATCACCGTCGCCCGGTGCGCCTCCGCCGCAGCCACCCACGGCTCGGGCGCCTCGAGCTCCAGCGTCACCCGATCGGAGACCTCGAGGCCGGCATCCCGCCGGGCCTGCTGGACCAGCCGCACGAGATCGCGCGCCAAGCCCTCGGCCTCGAGCTCGGCGGTGAGCTCGGTGTTCAGCACCACCACGCCCCGAGCACCGTCGAGCACCGCAGCACGGTCGGGATCCGCCGGGACGATCCGCAAGGCGTATTCCCCGTCGACGAGTTCGATCCCCCCGGCGGTCACCACCCCGCCTGCGACCGACCAGTCCCCGCCCTTCACTGCCCGGATCACGGCCTGCGTCTGTGCCCCGAGGCGCGGGCCGCAGGCCGCCGGCACGACCTGGAGCACCGAGGACCCGACCGAGGCGACGTCGTCGGTGAGCACCACGCGCTTCACGTTGACCTCGTCCGCGACGATGTCGACGAACGGGGCGAGCCGGCCGGCGTCCGGGGCGGCGATCGTGAGCGTTGCGAGCGGCAGGCGGACCCGCAGTCCCCGCGCCTTGCGCACGCTCAGCGCCGCCGACACGACGGCCCGTACGTCGTCCATCGCAGCGACCAGCGCCGGATCGGCCGGAAACACGTCGGCGTCGGGCCACGACGACAGGTGCACCGACGGCTCGCCGGTGAGGCCCCGGTGCACCTCCTCCGTGACCAGCGGCAGCAACGGGGCGGCCAACCGACACACGGTCACCAACGCGGTGTGCAGGGTGTCCACGGCGTCGGCGTCGCCCGCCCAGAACCGGTCACGGCTGCGGCGGACGTACCAGTTGGTCAGGGTGTCGAGGAACGTGCGCACGTGGGCACACGCACCGAACAGGTCGTAGGCGTCCATCGCCGACGTCATGTCGACGGTGAGCCCGTGCAGCTTTGCGAGCAGATACCGGTCGAGCACGTGCGACGAGTCGGTCCGCACGACCGGCTCGTGACCGTCGGCGGGCGCGTAGAGCGACAGGAAGTACCAGGCGTTCCACAACGGCAGCACCACCTGGCGCAGCGCCTCGCGGATCCCCTGCTCGGTGACGACGAGATCCGAGCCGCGCAGGATCGCCGACGACAACAGGAACCAGCGCATGGCGTCGGACCCGTACGTGTCGAACATCTCGTATGGATCCGGGTAGTTGCGCAGGCTCTTCGACATCTTCTGGCCGTCGTTGCCCAGCACGATCCCGTGTGCGACGCACGTAGCGAACGACGGCCGGTCGAACAGCGCGGTAGCCAGCACATGCAACGTGTAGAACCAGCCGCGGGTCTGCCCGATGTACTCGACGATGAAGTCGCCCGGGTAGTGGTGCTCGAACCAGTCCCGGTTCTCGAACGGGTAATGCACCTGGGCGAACGGCATCGACCCCGACTCGAACCAGCAGTCGAGCACCTCGGGCACCCGACGCATCGTCGAACGTCCCGTCGGGTCGTCGGGGTTCGGCCGCACGAGGTCGTCGACCGCCGGGCGGTGCAGGTCGGTGAGCCGCACACCGAAATCCCGCTCGATCTCGTCCAGGCTGCCGTAGACGTCGATGCGCGGGTGGTCCGGGTCGTCGGAGCGCCACACCGGGATCGGAGAGCCCCAGAAGCGGTTTCGGGAGATGGACCAGTCACGCGCGTTCTCCAGCCACTTGCCGAAGCTGCCGTCGCGCACGTGTTCGGGCACCCAGCGGATCCGCTGGTTCAACTCGACCATCCGGTCACGGATCGCGGTGACCCGCACGAACCACGACGAGATCGCCCGGTAGACGAGCGGCTGCGCACACCGCCAGCAATGCGGGTAGGCATGGTCGTAGCTGTCATGGCGGACCACGACATCGCGCTCTTTCAGGTGCCGGATGACCTCGGGGTTGGCGTCGAACACGTGCAGGCCGGCCCACGGGGCGACCTCGGCGGTGTAGCGACCCTGGCCGTCCATCGGGACCACGACCTCGATCCCGGCTGCGGCACAGGCGAGTTGGTCGTCCTCGCCGAAGCCGGGCGCCATGTGCACGACGCCGGTGCCGTCCTCGGTGGTGACGAACTCGGCACCGAGCACGACAAAGGCGTGTTCGGTCTGCGCGAAAAAGTCGAACAGCGGCCGGTACCGCCGCCCCACCAACTCCGACCCGCGCAGCGTGCCCACCCGCTCAGCCCCGGCGAGCTGGTTCGCGTAGGCGCCGAGCCGGGCCTCGGCCAGCACGTACCGGTGCCCGGCATCGGCCACCACCGCGTAGTCGACCTCGGGGTTGACCGCGAGCGCCAGGTTGGCTGGCAGCGTCCACGGGGTGGTCGTCCAGGCCAGGATCCGCTCGCCGGTCTCGAGCTCGAACCACACGGTGATCGCCGGGTCCTGCCGGCTCCGATACACGTCGTCCATCCGGGTCTCGGTGTTGCTCAAGGGGGTCTCGCACCGCCAGCAGTACGGCAGCACCCGGAAGCCCTCGTAGACGAGCCCCTTGTCCCACAACGCCTTGAAGGCCCACATGACCGACTCCATGTACGGCAGGTCGAGCGTCTTGTAGTCGTTGTCGAAGTCGACCCAGCGAGCTTGGCGGTGCACGTACCGCTCCCACTCGTCGGTGTACCGCAACACGCTGGACCGGCACGCGTCGTTGAAGGCGCCGACGCCCATCTCGAGGATGTCGCGCCGGGTGCGCAGGCCGAGTTGGCGTTCCGCCTCCACCTCTGCGGGTAGGCCGTGGCAGTCCCATCCGAACCGACGCTCGACGCGCTGGCCCCGCATGGTGCGGTAGCGGGGCACGACGTCCTTGACGTATCCGGTCAGCAGGTGGCCGTAATGCGGCAGCCCGTTCGCGAACGGCGGCCCGTCGTAGAAGACGAACTCGTTGGCCCCGTCCACCCCGGCGGGGCGGGCCGCCACCGAGACCCGGAACGTGTCACCCTCGTCCCAGGACGCGAGCACACGACGTTCGAGTTCGGGGAACGACGGGGAGGGATCGACCTTGGGATAGCGCACAGGGTCACGGATCGTACCGGCCGCGCTGCGCCCGACCGGGTTGCGTCAGGCGCTCGGTCCCGGCCGCCAGCGGCCCTCGTCGGACTCGTCCGGCGACGGCCCGTCACTCACCCCGGTGCCGACGGCCACCGGAACCGACGGCGTCGCCATCGGTTCGGGCGAGGGCCCGTCGGGCGACTCGGCCCGAACCGGCTCCGCTCGGGGCGCGTCGAGCGACGCACTCGCCGCAAGCACCTCGTGGAGCCGGTCGATCGCCACACGCACCTGCTCGCGCTGGAGGACCAACGACCGCTCGATGCGATCGAGGTCGGCCTGGACCCGGTCACGTCGCTGCAGGAGGTCTCGCAGTTCGGTGTCGACCCGGTTGCGCTCGTCCTCGCCCCGCCGGCGCGCCTCGGTCTCGGCCCGCACGATGCGCTCGGCCGCCTTCGACTCGGCATCGTTGGCCATGGCCTGGGCCCGATCCTCGGCGGCAGCGATGATCGCCGCCGCTTGGTTCCGGGCCTCTGCGATCGCGGCGTCGGCGGTGCGCTGTGCAAGCACGAGGGCACGCGAGATCGACTCCGCATCGGCATCGGCGGCCGGCCGGGGCAACTCGGCGAGTCGGGCCTGCGCTTGGCGTGACCGGTTCTGCTCCTCGGCGATCTGCGCCTTCATCAGCTCGACACCTCGAGCGATCTGCCCGAGGAATGAACGGACCTGTCCGGTGTCGTAGCCCTTGCGGACCTGATCGAACTCGACCCCGGTGATGGCGGCAGGACTGAGCTCCATGGGCACCACCCTACGTTGGCCGACCACCCTGAGCGGTGGATTCGCCCGGAATTGGTGCGTTCGGGACGGTCCAGGCAGCGACCCGGCGCCGCCTCAGAACGTGCAGCCGAGGATCAGCCGCCGCACGACGATGTCGAGCGTCAGCAGCACGACGAGCGGCGACAGATCGAGGAAACCGGTCGACGGCAACACCCGTCGGATGGGACCGAGCACCGGCTCGGTGATCTTCACGAGGAAGTCCGCGAGCTGACGGCCGACCCCACCGGACGACATCGGGAACCACGACAGGATGATCCGGCCGAGGATCGAGAGTTGGTACAGCAGGACGAGCCAGCACAAGAGCTCGAGCATCGAGAACCTCGTTCGGTGACGATCACTCGTCGGACAGGGAGCGCCGATCCTCCGGCGCGACCAACACGTTGGCCGGGGTGAGCAGGTACACCCCGCTGCCGACCTTCTCCATCGTGCCGCCGAGGCCGTAACACAGGCCGCTTGCGAAATCGATCAAGCGACGGGAGAGATCGCGGTCGACACCTTCGAGGTTCACGATGACCGGCTGGCCGTCCTTGAACTTGTCGGCCACCTCCTGCGCCTGGTCGAACCGACGCGGCCGCACCGTGTGGGGGCGGGCCTGCGCCGGGGCGGCAACTGGACGGACCGCGGAGCCGGTATTGCGGCGGACGTTCACCCCGGTCACCTCGGATTCTGCGGGCACCGAGCGCATCCCGGCAGGTTCGGACGAACGGACCGGGAGACGCGTGGGCCCGGTCGGCATGGGAATCGGCTCCGACGGGTCATACCCACGACCGCCCCGACCGACGGGCCGGTCGTCCTCGACCGGCAGGTAGTCGTCGTAGGCGTCGTCGGGGCCGAGCCCGAGGTAGTTCGACACCTTCTTCCACACGGACATAGTGCTCCTCAGCCGGTCAGGCTACCGCGGTGACCCCGTCCGGACGCGGACGGTCACCGAACAAGGCGCTCCCGACACGCACCATGGTCGACCCTTCCTCGATCGCGACCTCGAGGTCGACCGACATCCCCATTGAACACTCGGGCAACCCCAGGCGATCGACGAGCGTGCGCAACAGCCGGAAGCCCGGCCGGGCCTGTTCGGCCGGGCCGGTGCGTCCGACGGCCATGAGGCCAATCACCTCGAGACCCGCCGCACGGGCCGCATCGACGAGCGCGTCGACCCCGTCCGGGGCGCAGCCCCCCTTGTCGGGCTCGTCGGAGACGTTCACCTGCACGAGCACCGTCGCTCCGGGGGCGGCTCGGGCCAGGGGGGCGAGGAGCGAGCGACGGTCGATCGACTGCCAGCAGTCGACGACGCCGGCCAAGGACCGCACCTTGTTGGACTGGAGCCGGCCGATGAAGTGGATCCGGGGCCGGACGACGCCGGCCGGCAGGGTGAGCTCGTCGAGCTTGGCGAGCAGCTCCTGCGCGTAGTTCTCCCCGATGTCGAGCACGCCTGCGGCGGCCACCGCAGCAACGGCGTCGACGCCGAACCCCTTCGTCACCGCGACGAGGCGAACCTCCCGCCCTCCCGCGCTGGCCCGAATCCGCGCCCGGGTGTCGGCGACCCGGATCGCAACGGCGTCGGGATCGATGCCGTCGGTGCCGGCCACCGGCTACTTCAGGAACGACGGCACGTCGAAGTCGTCGTCCCCGCCGAGCGGATCACCGTCGCCGAACAGATCGCGCACTGGGGCGAGATCGCGCTCGACGCCCACCCGCGGCTCGCGTGGCTCACGGGCACCGGTGGTGCCGAGCCCCTCGGGCCGATCGAATCCGGCGGCGATCACCGTCACCTTCACCTCGTCGCCCATCTCGTCGTCGATGACGGTGCCGAAGATGATGTTCGCATCCTGATGTGCGACACCGTGCACGATCTCGGCGGCGGCGTTCACCTCGAACAGCCCGAGGTTCGACGGGCCGGTGATGTTCAACAGGATGCCCCGGGCACCGTCGATCGCAGCTTCGAGCAGCGGGCTCGAGATCGCCGCCTTCGCCGCCGTGACCGCCCGCTGGTCGCCCGAGGCCTGGCCGATGCCCATGAGCGCCGATCCGGCGTTGGACAGGATCATCTTGACGTCGGCGAAATCCGTGTTGATGAGGCCCGGTGTGGTGATCAGGTTGGTGATACCCGAGACGCCCTGGAGCAGCACCTCGTCGGCGGTCTTGAACGCAGAGAGCACCGACGTCTTTTCGTTCGCAACAGTGAGCAGCCGGTCGTTCGGGATGACGATGAGCGTGTCGACCTTCTCCTTCAACCGCTGGATCCCCTGCTCGGCCTGCACTGCGCGCCGCCGCCCCTCGAACGAGAACGGCCGGGTCACCACACCGATCGCGAGCGCACCGAGCCCACGGGCGATCTCCGCAACGACCGGCGCGCCACCGGTGCCGGTCCCGCCGCCCTCGCCCGCAGTGATGAACACCATGTCGGAGCCCTTGATGATCTCCTCGATCTCGTCACGGTGCGCCTCGGCCGCTTGGCGTCCGACCTCGGGGTCGCTGCCGGCACCGAGGCCACGGGTGAGCTCCCGGCCGATGTCGAGCTTCACGTCGGCGTCGCTCATCAGCAGCGCCTGCGCGTCGGTGTTGACCGCGATGAACTCGACGCCTTTCAGGCCGGCGTCGATCATGCGATTGACGGCGTTGACGCCGCCTCCGCCGACGCCGATCACCTTGATGACGGCCAGATAGTTCTGGGGTGAGCCGGCCATGGTGATCAGGACCTCCAGGACGAGAGGATCGGACGGGGCGGGACAACGGCACCGGGGGCGACCGCGATGACGCGACCGTAGAGGGCGGGACGGGCGTGGGGCACGAGTGAACCGGCGCGCAGCGGCGATTCGCCTGATGCCGTCGGCGACCAGCGGACCACGACGGCGATCACGGCGCCGGCCTCGGAAGCGTCGGGCAGGCGGTGATCGGCGAGAGCGTCACCGGCGAGACCTGGACGTCGAGGACGTCGAAGGAACCGGCCGAGCAACGCTCGAGCACCGTGAGCATCCGCAGCAGCTTCGCCCGGAGGTCGTCGGCAGTCCCGATCGTGACGAACCCCTTCGGCGAGAGCTCGAGCACGACGCCCGACACCGGGTCGATACGGATCGTCTTCAAGCTCGTCAGCAGATCCGCAGGGAGCAGCGCGGCGACGCCCGCCCCGACCACCACTCCGTCCGGGGCCAGCTGGCCGCGCTCGACCGCGGCCTGCTCGCCGATGATCTGAGGGAACCCGGTGGGTCGGCCGGCGCTCTCGACGACCACCCGACCGTCGCCGTCGACCACCCGCCACTGCCCGTCCTCGGCGCCGTACACCGCCACGGGCCGCCGCTCACCGAGGTCGATCAGCAATCCAGAGGGCCACGAGCGGGTACCCGAGGCCCGCTTGATCCATGGCAATGACGCGAGGCGCCGCTCGAGGCCGTCGATGTCCAGCCAGACGAGCGATCGGCCCCGCACCGGCCCGAGCACCTGCTCGAGCTCCTCGGCATCGGTCCGCTCGGCCCCGGTCACCTCGATCGAGTCGATCGCTACGAGCGGCGAACGCGTGACGCCGTAGCCGATCCCGACGGCGAGCAGCACCGAACCGACCGCGGCCAGCAGCCGAAGGCGCTTGCGGTTCCTGGCCACGGTGACATCGCGGCGCCGGGCGCTGATGCGCGGATCGACCGGCGGTCCTGCCGCCGCCGGCGGTTCCGTCGCCTCGCCGGGCGATGCAGTTTGCAACCCGGCCGAGTCGAGCCCAAGGGTGAGCGGCGCGCCGCCGGTCGGTGTGAGATCCGGATCGATCGCCGGCCCGGCGAGCACCTCAGGGTCGTCGCCCGCCAGGAGCGCCACGACGTCCGGGGGCACCGGAAGCGGGCCTGAGGGGTCGTCCGACCCGTTGCGCACCTCGTCGTCCACCAGACTCACCGCAGTGCCCCGTGCGAGGAGCCGGGTGCGCTGGAGGCACGCTCGAAGCCCACGATGCGATGTTCGCTGTGAAGCACGATGCCGGAGTGCTCGGCGACCCGGCGCTGCACGAGGTCGATGAGCGCCTTCACATCGCCGGCGCACCCGCCGTCGTCGACGACGATGAAGTTGGCGTGCTTGTCCGAGATCCGGGCCGATCCGATACGGAGTCCCTTCAGACCAGCACGGTCGATCACCTCGCCCGCCGAGAGCACGCCCGGCACCGGGTTGACGAACACCGAGCCGCCGTTATGGCCGCCGGGCTGGTGCTCGCGACGCCAACGCACGATCTCGGCCAGCAGCGCGTCGCCCACCTCCCGCTGTCCGGGCGCCAGCGCAAGTTCGGCTGCCACCACCACCTGGGCATCGCCGAGCTCCGAGCCCCGGAACCGCAGGGCGAGCGTGCCGGCATCCACCCACTCATCCTCGCCGCTGTGCAGGTCGAGCACGTGGACCCTCCGCAGTGACGCCGCCATGTCCGAACCGTGCCCGCCGGCGTTCATGCGCACGGCGCCCCCGACCGTGCCCGGCACACCGACCGCCCACTCGAACCCGGTCAGCCCGGCTGCGACCGTCTGGCGGGCGACGACGGGTAGGGCAGCAGCGCCACCGGCGACGACGGTCGTGCCCCGGAACGACACGGTGCCCAGGCCCGGGCCGAGCACCACGGCCAAGCCGGGGAAACCGTCGTCGGCGACCAGCAGGTTCGATCCCTTGCCCACCACCAGCACCGGCAGACCGCTCGCCCGCAGCGCCTCCCCGGCGCACCGCAGCGAGTCGACGTCGTCGGCAACCATGCCCACGGCGGCCCGGCCGCCCACCCGGTACGTGGTCAGCGGGCCCAGTTCGAGCCCGTGCTCGGCCCGAGGTCCGAGCACGGCGACGGCGGCCGCCACGGCTTCGCCAAGCGCACCCGGCTGCGTCGTCACGAGGACGACCCCTCACCTTCACGGAGCCGGGCGAGCACCTCCGAGGGACGATTGGCGACGTCGCCGCAGCCCATCGACAGGCACAGGTCGCCGTCGCGCAACTCGCGCGCGAGGTACTCGACGAGGTCGGCCCGGGCCGGCAACCACACGATTCGGGTGTCGGGATGTGCGTCGAGCACCGCATCGACGACGAGCTTGCCCGTCACGCCCGGGATCGGTGCGTCTCCGGAGGGGTAGATGTCGGTGATCACCACGACGTCGGCCCGCCCGAAACAGTCCGCATACGCGCCCGACAAGCGCGCCATGCGCCGGAACCGGTTGGGCTGGAACACTGCGACGACCCGCTTCCACCCGTCCCCGCTGTCCGCGGCGGCGTCGAGCACTGCGGCGATCTCGGTGGGGATGTGCGCATAGTCGTCGACGAAGGTGATGCCGTCGCGGGTGCCACGGAAATCGAACCTCCGGGCGACACCACCGAAGCGCCCGAGTGCTCGCACCGTCGCGGCGAACGGCACGCCCAGCACGTCGGCGAGCGCGATTACCCCGGTGGCATTGCGCACGTTGTGCACACCCCGCAACGGCACGCGCACCTCGCCGAGGTGCTCGCCTCGGCGAGCGATCGAAAAGCGCAACTCGCCCTGGTTCGAGCCCACGTCGAACGCCCGGTAGTCGGCGCTCGCATCCGTGCCGTACGTGATCGCACCGTGCGTTGCACCGAGCCGGGCGGCGACCGGGTCGTCGACGCACACCACCGTCGGGCCGTCGACGGCTGCGAGGAACGCGTCGAAGCCATCGACGATGGCGTCGAACGTGCCCCAGTGCTCCAGATGATCGACGTCGACGTTGGTGACGATGGCCGCCCCCAGCGGCAGCTCGAGGAATGTGCCGTCGCTCTCGTCGGCCTCGACCACGAACGTCGACGATCCGGTCCAGCGGGCCCCTCCCCCGACCTCGTGCACGTCGCCCCCGATGATGAACCCCGGGTCCATCCCGGCTTCCATGAGTGCCAAGGCGAGCATCGAGGTCGTGGTCGTCTTGCCGTGCGTGCCGGCCACACCGACCGAACGGGCGCAGGCGCAGATCGAGGCGAGCATTCCGGCGCGCGTGAGCACCGGGATCCCCGCCGCTGCGGCGGCGCGCAATTCGACGTTGCTCGTCGGGATCGCGCTCGACGCCGTGACGGCATCGACCGCAGCGACGAGGGCCGGGTCATGGCCGACGGCGACCTCCACCCCGGCGATTCGCAACCGGTCGAGCACCGAGGATTCCCGCACGTCGCTGCCCGAGGTGACGTGGCCCATGCGCGCGAGCACGTGTGCGATGGCGCTCATGCCGGGGCCACCCACCCCGACCACGTGGTAGCG
>JBEIFW010000130.1:0-10434 GCA_040382215.1 Acidimicrobiales bacterium | reverse complement strand
GGTGCCGCCCCCTCGACCACGACGAGGACCTCGGCCGAGGCCCGCAGGCCGGAGGCATTCTCGATCGTGTAGGCGAACGTGATCGGGCCGAGCGAGGCCGGGGACGCGACGACCTCGATCCGGCGGCCGTCGAGGATGGTCGTCGCGATACCCGGCGCCGAGCCGACCTCGACCAGGCGGAGTGGCTCACCCCCGGGATCGCCGTCGTTCACCAGCGGGTCGAGCACTGCGCGACGCCCGGCGACGACGTTCATCCGGTCGTCGATCGCAACGGGAGATCGACGCTGCGCCGGAGCCGCCTCGACCCGGACCCGGACGCTGGCGCCCGAGGATCCACCGAAGCCATCCTCGACGCGGTACCCCACGCGCACGACCCCAGCCGTCGAGGGCTCCACTCGGATCCGACCGTCCCCCGTGAGCGCCGCCGTGCCGGCGGTCGCCGGACCGTCGAGCAACACGGTCAACGGGTCGCCGTCGTCGTCGTGGTCGTTCGCCGTGGGATCGATGACGACGGGGACGCCCTCGGTCGTGACGGCTTCGTCGTCGCGCGCCACGGGCGCGGTGTTGTCATCGGGGCCGATCACCTCGACGACGACGATCCCGGTCGCCCGTTGGTCCGCGCCGTTGACGACCGTGTAAGGGAACACCACCCGTCCCACGAACGCCAGCGGCGGGGTGAACAGCACACGCGATCCTGCGGTCACCGCAACGGTGCCGTTCGGTGGCGGGCCGGCCGACGCCACGCCCAAGGGGAGCCCGGCCGGGTCTGCGGCACCGGCGAGCACGTCGATCTCGACGCTGCGACCGGACCGGGTCCGGGCGCGGACGGTGCCCGCCACCGGCGGACCCGAGCCCCCCGTGACGCTGCGCGCCGCCGGGGTGGCCACCTGCACGATCGTGCGCGGTCCGGCGCCCGTCGCGGTGCCACCGGCAACGGCCGGGCCGTCGCCGTCACCAGCGCCTGCGGTCCGCCGGCTCAGCTTGTCCAGCACGACCACCGTCGGCCCGACGGTGAGCGCATACCGGGAGCCCGGGTCGTCGATCAGCAGCGATCCCGGACGAGACCAGGCCTGCATCGGTCGGATCGAGGGTTCCGGCCGATCGAACGCACGGCCGGACGTGGTCGACCAGGCGCCGACCCACACACGCGCCTGACCGGGTGCCGTCACGACGGCGTGGGAGTCGTTGGCGAGCAACCGGCTCTCAGGGGCGACGGCGGCGGCGAACGGCATCGTCCGCTCGGGACCGCCGGGCCCGAGGCATGTCAACACCCCACCGGCGAGCAGCTGGACGCACGTACCGGCCGGCGTCGATTCCTGCAGGAGCCCGGCCGCCTGCGCGACGGAGAGCTCGAGCGCTTCGGACGACCGAAGGAAGTGCAGCCGGCCGAGGTCCCGGTCGAGCACCGCCACCTCGTCGCCGACCACGGCGAGCGCGAGCGGCACCCCCGCCCGGGCCACCTTCCCGGTCCGGGTGCGCTCCCCGTCCACGACGGTGTAGGAGCCGGCCGCTGCGTCGAGGGTCCACAGCCGGCCGTCGCTCGAACCCGCCCACGCGGTCGGCGAGCCGATCGGCGTGTCGCGCCCTCGGCGGCCGTCGGCATCGAGCCGCCATGCGACGGCCCGACCGTCAGGCCGGGTGTCGTCGACGACGTAGACCGACGATCCCGCCCCCACGACGCGGGCTCGAGGATCCGCGGGCACCGGGCCCGGGGTGCGGCCTTGCACCGCTCCGTCCGCACCGGCGACGCGCACCAGGTCCCCGGTGGTGCGGTCGTGGACGTAGACGGTCCGACCGGCGTCCACGACATCGAACGCACCCGGGGCGCCGACCCGCACGGCGAGGCTCGCGACTTCGCTGCCGGCTGCGGCGAGCACCACCCGCCCGCTGGCCTCGGCGGACAGCCACGTCGTGCCCGGCACGCTTCGGGCGTCGATGGACGACGCAGCGTGGGGGAACCAGGCGAGCGCAACTCCGCCGGCGAGCAGGCCGAGCACACCGAGCGCACCCACCGCTCCCCGTGGATCGAGCAACCGTCGAACCGTCATCGCCCCAACAGCACCTTCCAGGTGCGGGGGTCGACGAGCACGGTGGCGTCGGCGAGCGCCGCCCGCCACCAGAACGTCCTCGCCGCCCGCTGACCGATCGGCACCCCCGGATAGCGCCCGCGCATCGTCCGGGCCACCCGGCGCCGGTAGCACGCGTTCGAGGCCCGGCGCAGCCGCCAGGACTCGACGAGACCGAGGTCGTGGTCGAGGAGGAACTCCTGGCGGATCCGCCGTTCGCCCAGCAGCCCCGAAAGACTCTGGTGGTAGTCACCGTCGTGGCCGATGTCCTGGAAGCCCGCCCCGGTCGACCATCCCGGCGCCACCCGCATCGTCGCCAGCGGATCGTCGAGATAGCCGACCGGCGCACGGAACCCGGCTTCGAGCCAGACGCGGTGGTCGTCGGCCGGGTGGTCCTGCTCGCGCGCTTCGAGCGTCGCCGCCAGCCAAGTGCGCAGGACCGCCGTCGAGAACCAGACCCGGCACGGGTCCCGGAACGACCGGCGCACGAACTGCTGCGGGGTCTCGATCTCGCCGTCCTCGGCGAAGGCCATGGTGGCGGACGGCCGAAGCAGCGTTCCGTCCGGTCCGACGAGGCGGTACGCCGAGTGCACGAGGCCGACCTCGGGGTGCGCGTCGAGGACCGCGACCTTGCGTTCGAGGTGGCGCGGCGCGAATTCGTCGTCGCTGAACAGCACGGCGGTGAAAGGCGACGTGCCACCGGAGTGCAGCGCAAGGGTGATGTTCCGACGGTGCCCGAGATCCTGGTCGTGACGTATGCACCGGATGCGCTCGTCCCCGAGCGCATCCACCATCTCGGGAGTCCCGTCGGTCGACGCGTTGTCGAGCACCACGAGGCGCCAGTCGGTGAGGGTCTGCGCCTGCACGCTGCGGATCGCACGCTCCGTGAGCGTGCGACGGTTGCGCGTCGGGATCGCCACGGTGACCGTCGGGGCCTCAGCCACGGGCGCCCTGGCGCAAGTCGGGCCGGAACACCAGGACCCCGTTCCCGTTCCGGTGAGCGGTGCCGTCGAGCACAGCGACCACGTCGTCGGGCATCGGCTCGAGGTCCCGGCCTCGGCGGAAATCGCGCAGCGACGTGCCCGAGCAAGCCTCGTCGGTCCAGGGTGCACCACGACCCTGCCGGAGGTCGTCGAGGTGCACCGTGCGGAAATCGATCGAGAACCGAGTGCGCCCGGTGTCGTTGGCGACCGTGCTGTGCAGGTGCGCGGCGGAGAACAACTGGAGCCCGCCCGGCGGAGTGACCAGCCGGGCCTCGGGACCGAACGTCAGCGGTTCGATCGCCCGGGGTTGGCGACGGGTGTCGGTCCGGATCATCGACGCCGCCTGGCGGCGCCCGACGGCGTTCCACTCGTAGTAGTCGAACGCCGCCGAGTCGTTGGGGACCGCCTGCCCGAACCACTCCGGATGGAAGGCCATCGAACTCGTCGAGGCGTACGAATAGATCGGCATCCACCAGTTCAGCTGCTGCAGCGGGGCCGAATACCACGTGTCCCGGTGGGGGTGGTGCTGATAGCCGACCCCGGCGGTCAGGTAGCCGTCGCTCGTGACCCCCCGTAGGCGAGGCACGTCGAGGTACCACCGGTCGAGATCGAGGCCCCGTTCGGCCACGACGTCGGCGACGAGTTCCATGGTCCTCGGATGGTGGATGAACGCCGGCTTGACGGCGGCGAAGATCTCGACGAACCGCTCGACGGTCAGCTCGTACTGGGCGATGGTCGGATCGAGCGGGGCAAACGCATCCTCCAGCGTCGAGCGGGCGAAGGCGGCGAGCGCAAGCGTGGCCGGGCTCGGTGTGAACACGATCAGATCGCCGCCGTACAGCCGGTCCCGCATCCACCGATCGCCGCCGTCGGGTTCGAAGTACACCGTGGTCACCTGCAACCTCCCGTGCGTGTGCCGGCCGCGATCAATCGCGCCGTGATGCCGAACCGGTCGAGGTCGCCCTGGATCTCCGCGAGGTAGAGGGGGTTCATCGCCACCACCACCTCGGGCCGGATCGACGGCAGTTCGTCGGGGGCCACGACGGGCAGCCCCGTGCCGGGCAGGTACCGGCCCTGCTTGTGCGGATTGACATCGACTGCGGCCACGAACGCCGATCCGCCACCGAGCGTGGTGAGGTACGACACTCCCTTCGATCCCCCGCCCCAGATCACGGACCGGCCTCGCTCCCTCGCCTCGACCCGGAGCGCCTCGAGGTGAGGTTCGATCCCGTGACGGAACCGGGCGACCGCTGACGCCACCGGCCCGAGATCGTCCTCTCCCGGCACCGGCGTCGGCACCCCGGTGCCGGGGACGGCCTCGATCACGAGGTACTGGCCGCCGAAGTCCACCTCGAGGTTCCGAACGTCGAACCCGCACCGGCGGAACAGGCGGACCAGGGAGCCCGCGGTGAAGTACGAGCAGTGCTCGTAGTACACGTCCCAGAACGCGAGCTCCTCGAGCACACGCCGTACGTCGGGCACCTCGAACAGCACGAGCGTGTCGGGTCGCGCCTCGAGGGACCGACGCAACGTGCGCAGGAACCCGAACGGATCGGCGATGTGCTCGAGGGTGTGCCGGCACACGACGACGTCGGCGGCGAGGCCGGCGTGCGCCTGCGAGTAGGCCTCGGCGATGAACGTGAGCCGATCTGCCGCCGGGCCTTGTGGCGGGCGGGCCGTCGCAGCGGGATCGATCCCGATGCCGGTGTTGTCCCCCATCGAGCACAGCAGGGCGAGGAAATCACCCTTGTCGCACCCGATCTCGAGAACCACCTTGCGGCGCAGGTCGTAGCGCTCGATCCAGCGCCGGGCGAGCCCGGTCGCGAAGGACTGGAACACCGCCGAATAGGCCTGGCTCGCCTCGTAGCGGGCCGAGTACTCGGACCGGGCCTCCTCGTGGGCGGCGTTGCACACGAACCCGCAAGCGGCGCACCACGCCAGCCGCATCGATCCCACGGGGAAGGCGCGTGCCTCGTGCGGATCGTCGAGGAGCAACATCGAGCTCACCGGCAGCCCGTCCTGGGCCCAGAACACCTCCATGCCATCCGCCTGGCAGGCCGGGCACGACGAACGCAGCGCCGTCATCGAAACCTCGGCTCGGGGACCGGCACGAGGAACCGCCCGCCCCCATCGAGATAGGCCGATTGCTGTTGCGCGATCTCCTCGGCGAAGTTCCACGCGAGCAGGAGCACCACGTCGGGCCGCCGCTCGAGCAGGGTCTCGACCGGAAGGATGGGTTGGCGGGTGCCCGGCATCAGGCGACCGTGTTTATGGACGTTGCGGTCCACCACGTACTCCACGAGCTCGGTGCCGATGCCCACGTGGTTCAACAAGGTTGCGCCCTTCGCTGCGGCGCCGTACGCGGCGACACTGCAGCCTCGGGCCCGCAGGTCCTCGAGCACCGCACGCAACCGGACCCGTACGGACGCGACGCGGTCGGCGAAGGCTGCGTAGAACGCAGGATCGGTGACACCGTCGCAACGTTCGGCGTCGAGATACGCCGCTGCCCGCTCCGAGCGCTCCCGGCTCCGGCTGCACAACCATCGCAACGTCCCGCCGTGGAGGCTCGGAAAGGGCACGACGTCGTTGAGATGCAGGCCATGCCGGGCCATCAGGGTGTCGACGGCGGTGCAGGAGAAATAGCAGTGGTGCTCGTGGTAAATCGTGTCGAACTGGCACTCCTCCACGAGGGGGCGCACGTACGGGTTCTCGACCGACACGATCCCGCCCGGCGCCAGCAGGCGCTCCATCCCGGCCACGAATCCGTTCAGGTCGGGCACGTGCGCCATCACGTTGTTGGCGACGATGACGTCGGCCTGTCGACCGTCGGCCCGCAGGTCGTTCGCCAGCGCCTGCGTGAAGAACGCGACCGTCGTCGGTACCCCGGATGCGACCGCGGCAGCCGCCGGCCCATCCGCCGGGTCGATCCCGAGCACCGGCACGCCGTGCTCGACGAAGTTCCGCAACAGATATCCGTCGTTCGACGCCAGCTCGACGACCAAGCTCTCCGGGCCGAGCCGGCGCGAGGCGATCAACCCCTCGGCGTTGTCGCGGCTGTGGCGCAGCAGCGCATCGGAGAACGACGAGTAGTACGGGTACTCGTCCGCGAAGAGCTGCTCCGGAGGCGCGGACTCGAGTAGTTGCACGAGGCTGCAGCCCGGGCACACCGCCACCCGAAGCGGGAACCGCGGCTCCGGCTGCGCGACTCGAGCCGGCGACAGCAGGCGATCGGCCAGGGGTGTCTCGCCGAGATCGAGGAACGGATGCAACCGCACCGATCCGCATGAACGGCAGATCGCGCTCACGCGGATCGCCACCGCAGGTCGGCGCCGAGGCGGCCGTCGGCAATGAGTTGACGTATCCAGGCGATGCGCTGCAGCCGCCACGATCCCAGGATCTCGACGGTCAAGCCGTTGGTGACGAACGCGTCGTGGAGCTCCTCGATCCCCTTGCGCACGGTCCAGACCGGCTGGTAGCCCGGGATCTCCGTCTCGATGCGCTCACAGGACACCCGATAGTTGCGCTTGTCCGGACCGGCGCCCTCGGCGAAGGTGATCGTGCTGCCGGGCACCACCTCCTCCACCAGGCGTGCAACCTCGCGGATCCGGTAGTTCTCCTCGGTCCGGCCGACGTTGAAGGGGCGGTCGTGCACCTGTTCACGCGGCGCGTCGAGCAGCGCGAGGAAGGCGCGAGCGATGTCCTCGATGTGGACGAGAGGACGCCACGGGGTGCCGTCGCTCGTCATCCGAACCTCACCGGTCGTCATCGCCCACGCCACGAGGTTGTTGACCACGAGGTCCCCCCGGAGCCGGGGCGACATCCCGTAGGCCGTGGCATTGCGCAGGTACACCGGGCTGAACCGATCGTCGGCCAGTGCCGACAGGTCCCGTTCGGCGAAGACCTTCGACTCCCCGTACGGGGTCACCGGAAGGAACGAGCCCGACTCGTCGATCGGTGCATCGCCCTGCGCCCCGTACAGGCTGCACGACGACGAGAACAACAGACGGGACACTCCAGCCGCCTTTGCCGCAACCGCCAGGTTCACCGTGCCCCGGTGGTTGATGTCGTAGGTGACCGCCGGATTGAGGTCTCCGAGCGGGTCGTTCGACAGCGCCGCAAGCGCGATCACGGCATCGAAGCCGTCGAGCGCGTCGGGGCCGATGTCGCGCACGTCGGCCCGGATCGCCGGGATCGCCTGCGAAGCAGGGCCGAAGGTGCATTCGGCGAACAGGAAGCTGTCGAGGCCGACGACCTCGTGGCCGGACTGTTGCAACATCGGGACGAGGACGGATCCGATGTATCCGTCGTGTCCGCTCACCAGGACGCGCACGATCCCACCCTCCTCAGGCCCAGTTCTTCCACGGTGCGTCCCCGTCCGCCCACAACGACTCGAGGAGCCGTCGCTCCCGGAGCGTGTCCATGCACTGCCAGAAGCCACGGTGCTGGAACGCCATCAGCTCGCCGTCCTTCGCGAGCTGCACGAGCGGCTCGCGCTCCCACGACGTAGCGTCGCCGGCGATGTAATCGAAGACGCCGGGCTCACAGACGAAGAACGCACCGTTGACCCAACCCTCACCGGTCTGGGGCTTCTCGGAGAACTCGAGGATCCGCCCGTCCTCGGCAAGCTCGAGATGCCCGAACCGGGCGGCCGGCCGTACCGCCGTGAGGGTGCACAACCGACCGTGCGCCCGGTGGAATCCCAGCAGCGCGTCGAGGTCGACGTCGGCGACGCCGTCGCCCCACGTGAGCAGGAAGGTGTCGTCGCCCAGGAACGGCTGCAGCCGTTTGATCCGGCCGCCCGTCTCCGTGGAGGACCCGGTCGCGATCAGCTCCACGCTCCAGTCCTCGGGCTCGTCGACGCCGTGGGCGACGACGTTGCCGTCACGCAGTGACACGGTCAGGTTCGACGCCAGCGCGCAGTAGTCGACCATGTACCGCTTGATGATCTCGCCCTTGTAGCCGAGCGCGATGACGAACTCCCGGTGTCCGAACTCCGCGTAGTACTTCATGATGTGCCACAGGATCGGGCGACCACCGATCTCGACCATCGGCTTGGGTTTGGTCTCGGTCTCCTCGGCGAGTCGGCTACCGACCCCACCGGCCAGGATCGCTACCTTCAAGGGCTGCTCCTTGCCTCTCTGAGCGCCGCTCGGTCCACGGCGCACCCTATTGTGCGACAACGGTGTTCGTTCCCCGCAGCTCGCTCGGCGAGCGTAAGGAGGTCCGTGCGACCCGACAATGGGTCGGTCGTCCTCAGGTGGGTCGAACGCAACGCCAAAGGGCATCCGCGAGGCAACGAGCGTTGCGCTGCGCGGTGAACTCGGCCTCGATGCGTCGCCGTCCTGCGGTCTGGACCCGGATCCGGAGGGCGTCGTCGTCGAGGAGGTCCTCGACCGCGTCGGCCAGGGCGTCGGGTCTCGCAGGCGCCACGAGCCGGCCGGTCACCCGATCCTCGATGAGTTCCGGGATGCCGGCCAGTGCCGTCGCCACAGCGGGCACACCACGGGCCAGCGACTCCATCAAGGCGACAGGGAGACCCTCGGCGAACGAGGGCAGGACGAAGACGTCGGCGCGGTCGAGGAGCTCCACGAGATCGTCCTGGCCGACCGCTCCGAGGAAGTGGACCCTGCCGTCCAGTCCGAGCGCGCTCACCTGGGCGACCACCGTGTCGCGGAACGGTCCGGCTCCGGCGAGGAGCAGTTCCACGTCGCGCCCGCGATCCACGAGTTGTCGAACAGCGTCGAGCAGGACGAGATGCCCCTTCTCCGGCGCCATCCGGGCCACGGTCAGGATCACGGCACGCCCCTGCCCTGCGGAGCGAGGGGCGAACCCGAACCGTTCGATGTCGACGCTGCAGTGCACCCGCTCGATCCGGGGCCAGACCGCCGGATCGCTCGATCGCATCAGCTGCGAGCGGGTGTGATCGGAGATCGCCACCGTCAGATCGGCGGCCTCGATCTTCGACCGCATCGATTCGGCCCGTTCGTTCAGGAACTCGAGCCACCCGTGAACCGTGAAGCTCCACGTTCGCTGCACCTTCGGCTCGACGGCACGACCCAGTTCGGTGGCGAACCAGGCGACGAAGGCCGCTCCGTGACCGAAATGGGCGTGCAGATGTCGGATGTCCGCTCGCCGGCAGATACCGAGGACGACGACGGCCTCGGCGAGATAGAACGCCCGCCACGCGATCTCACGAACATCGAGACCTCCGGTCCGCATTGCGAAGCCGGCGACGCGAGCGAAGCGCCACGGGTGGCGCAGGGCGATCGCGAACACTGCGGCGACGATGCGGCGCCACCCGAGGGCCTTCACGTACCGGGTCCGTCCCTGCTCGTCACGGTGGCGTTGCGAGAGCAGATCCTGCGCAGTCGGTGAGTTCACCGAGATCGTGAGGACCTCGACACCGAGGGCCCGCAGCGCGGTGACCTCGCGTTCGATGAACGTGCCCGACAGCGTCGGGTACAGCGACAACACGTACGCGACCCGCAGCGGGGCGCTGGGCTCAACGATGGGCGACACGCAGCCCGGCCACCCCGAGGCTCTTCCCGACGCAGAACGCGAGATCGCACACCGCACGACGAGGGCGCATCCGCCGACCGGGGACGAGACCGGCCAGCCCCGCTGCGACCACTTCGACGGCACGGCGGCCCGCCTGCAGCGCAAGCCGGCCGCGTCCGTAGTCGCCGTTGTGGAGGTGCAGGACCACTTGGTTGTTCCCGAACCAGAAGTTCTTCACGATCATGTAGCGCAACGTGCAACGCTCGAGCGGCACCCGTTCGACCACCGTGGCGTCCGCCGACCACCGCAGGCGTGCACCGGCTCGTTTCGCGGCGGCGAAGAACGTCATGTCCTCGCCACCGAGTCGGCCGAATCGTTCCTCGAAGCGGACTTCGGGGTGTGCGCGCAACCAGGTCGTGCGCAGCAAGCTGTTGGCCGTGCAGCCGAACGCCGGCTCCTGTCGATCGGGATACCGGACCGTCACCCCGAGGAAGCCCTCGTCGGCGAGCCAGGGCGGCCCACCCGGCTCGGCGCGGTATTCCACATTGCCCGACACCATGTCGGCACCGGTGTCCTCGGCGACGTCGAGCAGCGTGGCGAGCCAGCGAGACCCCGGTCGGCAGTCGTCGTCGATCATGGCCAGAAGGTCGGCCCCGGCGACAGCGTCCTCGACGAGCGCGTTGCGGGCGGCGGAGATGCTGCGGGCCCCGAGCGGCACGTAGCGAATCGGGAGCGGGATCGGTGCGATCGCAACCACGTCGGCGGGCGAGCCCGCCGGCACCTCGTAGACCAACCTGAAGCAACCAGAGACACCGGAGGCGCCAAAGGCGGCCCCCACCGCCCCCACCCGCAACAAAAACGCGAGCAAATCGGGCCCCCGAGATGTG
>JBEIFW010000129.1:0-10457 GCA_040382215.1 Acidimicrobiales bacterium | reverse complement strand
TGGCGGCGCTCGAGGCGTTGCTCCAGCGTGCACCGGCCGCCTCCGGCAGCTACGTCGGAGCGCTCGAATCCGATCCGGACACGTACGTGGCGGTCATCACCGACGACGACCAGGTGCGCGTCTACCTGTGCGACGGGGTGAAGACGGGAGCCTGGTTCTCCGGCGCGCTCGTCGGCGACAGCTTCGCCCTCGCCCTCGACAACGGTGCCGTGCTGGCGGGAGCGATCCGCAACGGCCAGGCCGCGGGCACGTTCACCTCGCCCGACGGGGCCATGTCGCGCTCGTTCGTGGCGTCGACGGTCGATCCGACGGTTGCGGGGCTGTTCCGCGCCGACGTTACGGTGGACGGCGTCCGCCAGCTCGGCGGGTGGATCGTCGCCGCCGACGGCAGCCAGCGCGGCGTCGTCCACACCGACACCCCCGCCGCCTCGGGCACGACCCGATCGACGGCGCCCGCCCCGGTGCTCGACCCGGCGGCAGCCCGGGCCACCGGCACGGTGACGGCGCCGGTGGGACCGCTGCCCGTCGTGCCCGTGACGCCGAAGTCCCTTGCGGCGCCGGTGCCCACGCAGGCGACCGGGGCGACGAGCGCCGCCCAGCAGCCGGGCACGGAGTCGGGCAAGGCGGTCGTGGTGGCCAAGCCCGCCGTCGCAGCCCCGCCGCCGGCGCCTGTGCCGGTCCCGGCCCCGGTGACGAAGGCTGCCTTCGAGCCGTCGGCGGTGGTGCCGGGTGCGCCGACGACGCTGAGCGTGACCGTGGAGGCCGGTGCGGCGCCGGTGGTGGACGGCACGTTCGGCATCGGTCTGCCGCGCACGTTGGCGTTCGTCGATCCCGACGGGGAGAAGTCCACGCGCCGTGCGGTAGAGACCACCTGCCCGTCCGCGAGTGCCGCAGCGACCGATCCGGCGCTTGCCAAGCCCGGCGATCCGACCGTGTCGGTGGTGGGTGTGCAGCTGGCCGCAGGGGAGCGGTGCCAGGTGACGGTGAGGGTGGCATCGAGCGAACCGACCGCAGCCCGCATCGCCACGAGCGAGTTCACCTCGCGTGACCGGTCGGCGGCCGCCCCGGCGGCCGCGGTCCTGGCCGTGCGGCCGGGTGTCACCGGGACGGTCGCGGCCACCCCGACCCCGGCGGCGACGCCGGCACCGACGCCGGCCACGACCACCGCTGCGCCGGCGACGACCACGACGGCGGCGACGACCACGACGGCGGCGACGACCACGACGGCGGCGACGACCACGACGACGAAGCCGGCGGGTGGCACCACCTCGGCCGGGTCCACCACGACGACCACCATGCTGTCGCAGTCGCTTCCGGCGCCGGTGTTGTTCGTGTCGAGCGGGAGCGGTACGAGCCCGTTGTCGGTCGACGTCTCCGTCACCGGCGGATCGGCGCTCGCGGCGTGGAAGCTGCTGTTCTCCGACGGGAGCGGCGTCACCGAAGGCAAGGGCGCCTTCCCGGCAGCAGTGCCCAAGACGTTCGTGAACACGACCAAGCAGACCCTCACCGTCTCCGTCGACCTGTTCGGCACGCTCACCGACGGTTCGTCGTTCGGGCCGTTGCGGGCGTTGGTGCAGGTGCTCCCCGGCACGGGCGGCGCCCCCTCGGCCCGTATCGAGTTGGGCGGGAGCTCGAAGGTGCGTCGCGGCCAGGCCGGCCAGGTGACGGCGACGTTGCGGTCCGATCTGGGTACGCGGGTGCCCGGGCCGTTCGTCATCGACGTCGACGTCGACGGGGTGACGGGGGAGTCGTCGACGTCGACGGGTTGGCGCTGCGCGCCGCTCGGCGGCGCCCTGCGGTGCACGACGGTCGACGCCGGCGCCGTCGGACCGGGCGCGGCGCCGCTGCCCCGGTTGGCCGTCGAGTTCACGGTGCCGGCGACGGCACCGGTGACCCTGCCGGTGACGGCCTCGCTGGTAGCGCCGGCAGGCCGGTTCCCTGCGCCCGTGGGCGGGTCGGCGCTGCTGGCCATCGACGGGTTCGCGGTCGATGCCGGCCCCGACGTGCGAACCGGCAACCGCTCGGTCGGCCAGACCGGCGCGCTGAAGCCGACGGTCGTGCGGCTCACCGGCACGGCCACGGCAGGGGAGCGGCCACAGACGTTCACCTGGCGGCAGGTCGAGGGCCCGACGCTCACCACGACGACCACTGCGGGCGGCAAGGAGCTGACGTTCTCGGCGCCGGTGATCACGGCGACGACCACCTACCGCTTCGAGTTCGCAGCCGACGACGGGGTCACCCGAGTGTCGGACACGGTCGTCGTGATCCTCGACAAGGTCAATGCGCCACCGGTGATCAGCGAGGCCAAGCCGGAGGCCGCCGGCTCGACCGGTGTGTTCGTGCCGCGGGCACCGGCGGGTACGCCGGCCGGGTCGAAGCCGGCCCCGGGGTCGACCCCGGTGGCGTTCACGGCCAAGGTGACCGACGCCGACAACGACGCGATCGCCACCACGTGGTCGGCCCGGGTGTTGGGCAGTGCCACCCTTCCCGCCTCGGCGTTCACCGCACAGGCGATCGACGCGCGCGGGTTGACGACGGCGAGACTCGTGTGGCCGATCGTCGGGATCGACCAGGTGGAGGTGACGCTTCGCGCCACCGACACCGCCGGGGTGGCGGCGATCCGGACGATCGTCGTCGGCGAGCCGCCGCCCGTGCTCGGGTTGACGATCACCGGCCCCACCCAGGTGGCGGGCGGGGAGACCTTCACCCTGCGCGCCAATGCGACGTCGGCCTCGACGTTCCGCTGGAGCCGTGCCTCGGGCCCGGAGTCCGCCGTCGTGCCCGCTGCGGGCGATTCGATCCAGATCACCGCGCCACCGATCGACGGGGGAAGCGCGACGCTCCGGGTCGAGGTCGTGGCCACCTCGACCGTCGGTTCGGCGGTCACCTCGACGGCGTCGACGACGATCACGATCACCCCCGGAGGCCGCCTCGTGGTCGACGCAGCGCCGGTCCTCGATGCGGCCCGCGGGGCCTCGGTGCGGTTGGCGCCCACCGTCTCGGGCCCGGCGACGCGCACGTTCGCCTGGACGCAGACCGCGGGGCCGAGCGTGACGCTGTCGTCGACGACGGCCGCCGCGCCGACGTTCACGGCACCGTCGAGCGAGCAGGTGCTGGCGTTCCGGGTGACGGTGAGCGGGGCCGGTCAGACCGCCACGGCGGACACGGTCGTGCGGGTGGGCCTGACCAGCAATCCCACGGTGCCGGGCACGGGTTGTGACCCGACGTCGGTGCTGGCCCGGGCGATCGGCGGCGAGCGCACCTTCGTGTTCGGTCAGCACACGACGATGGGGTTCGGGACACCGACGGTCCCGGGTTCCTGCACGACCGGTGCCGCAGTGTCGACCAGCTCGGCGACGCTGAGCCTGGCCGGCGGGTTCCTCGCCGGCACCGGCCTGACGGCGCAGTTGACGGGTGAGCAGATCTGCTTCACCGGGGGTTCCGTGAGCCTGCCGACCGCGTACAAGATCTCGCCGATCGGGTTGAGCCAGCAGTTCCCGCTGTGCTGGTCGTTCACGCTGTTCGGCTCGGCGAACGCCTCGTCGGCGACCACGACGGCGACCACGACGGCACCGGCCGGGTTCGGCCGCTCGCTGGCGCGGCCGCTCGGGCAGGCGGCGGGCGCCCCGTGCGCGCTGCCGATCGTGGGGGCGCTGCAGCCGCAGGGCGGGTTCCCGTTCATCGATCTCGGTCCGGGGTGGACGAGCGCGTTGTCGAGGATCACCTTCACCTGTGACGGCGCCACCTTCGGTGCCACGGCCGGCACGCCGGACAACCCGCGGATGGTGTCGGTGAGCGTGACGGTGCCCGCGAACAACAGCTTTTCGGCGTCGGTGACCGTCGTCGGTGTGCCGGTGCTCGAGGGTCGCCTCGACGCGACCGGAACGATCACCCGCGGGACCGACGGCAGGGCCGTGTATGCGATCACCGGCGCGGTGACCGGGGCGCAGTCGCCGATCCCGGGGGTGCGGATCGTCAACCTCGGCGCACGGATCGACAACAGCGGGATCGGCGTCGACGGCCGGCTCGGCCTCGGCACCGGTGCCCAGGCGATCGACGTGCAGGTGGCGGGCACGTTCCGTGACCTCGACAACTGGTCGCTCGAGGCCTCGGTGACCGGCAACGGCCGCTGGCAGCTGGCCGAGGGGCTGTCGGTCGGCTTCGCGACCATCCGCGGCTCGCTGAGCCGGTCGTCGCTCGGGGTGACCTTCCGGATCGGCGCGGCCATCGAGGGCTCATGGACCCCGGTACCGGGCTTCACGGTCACGGGCGCATCGATCGACGTGTCGAACGGTGCGGTGCCGGTGACCTGCCCGGGGGTCACCGCAGGATCGGTGTGGATCAAGGTGACGGGTAACGGCCGTCTGGCGCCGACGGGCATCACCCCGCTCGACACGAGCGTGACGACCTGCATCGGCCTGCCGGCCTCGACGTCGGGCAACGCGCGCCCGACGTTCTCGTTGAACGCCACCACGACGGCGGCCACGTACCTGCCGGTCGCCAACAGCCCGGTCACGATCGAGCGAGCCTCGGTCGACGTCGGGTACGAGAACGAGGTGCTCACCCTCACGGTGAGCGGGAGCGCGCTGATCCAGGGCATCCGGGTCACGGCGCGGCTGCGGGTGCTCGGTGGCGGAGGCCAGCCGACGGTCGTGGCCATCGAGGGCGGCGCCGATCTCGGCCCGCTCGGGATCGGCCTGGGACAGGGCACGCTGGTGTTCGCCACCGGCAACGTCGAGCGCTACCGGCTGCCCGACGGCACGACGGTGGCGATCACCCAGGGGATGAACGCGATCGGGATCGTGAACATCGGTGCCGACGGTGCCCAGAGGCTGAACCGGGTGCTCAAGCTCGATTCGCCGATCACCCCGAACCTGGTCGTCACGGCCTCACTGGGGGCGAGCAGTGTCGTGCTCACCGCGTCGATCTCGTTGGGGGCCAACGGGATCACGCTGTTCTCGACCTGCCCGACGCAATCGCCGGCGCGGCCGTGCGCCGTGAACGACATCGATACGACCCGCATGGCGCTCACCTCGGCGTTCCTGCGCCTCACCTTGGAGGGCGGGTCGGTGCGACTCGGTTTCGGCGGGCAGGCGTTGCTGCAGCTGCCCCCGGCACAGCGCAACGTCGCGGCTGCGCAGCTGCGCCGTGACGAGCTGACGCTCGACCTCGAGGCGTTCCTGCAGCCGCCGGCCACCGTCGGGTTGTCGTTGTCGATGCGGGGCGAGTGGCGCAACGCCCTGGGGGTCGACGGCCTGGTGGTGACCGGGCTGGCGGTGCAGGGCACGGTCGACTTCACCGTGCCGACCGCCCCGATCCCCTCGATCGGCGTGTTCGGTGAGGTGACCGGGCTGCCGACCGCAGTGGCCGATCTGCTCGGCGTGCCCGCAGCGGGCCCCGACGGCCGCCGAGGTGAGACGGTCCGGTTCGGGTTGAACATTGCGCCGACGGCACCTATCGTCGAGTTGACCGTCGGCGATGCCAACGGGCGCACCTTCCTGCGGCCGCTGGCGAAGCTCGACGGCTCGGCGACGGGCCTCGACGAGGCGCTGACGATCGATGTGGCCTCGGTGGTGATCGCCCCGCTCGGCGGCCGGATCGGCACGTTCAGCTACCCGCCCGGGTTCTCGGCCCGCTTCGGGGCGAGCATCCTCGGTACGCCGATCCAGGTGCAGGCCGTGCTCGACCTCGCGAACCTGAAGCTGTCGGCGTCGGTCGACGTCGGCACGTTCCGGGCGGCCGGGATCTCGATGAGCCAGAGCTCGCTGGCGTTGGATCTCACGCCGCTGTCGTTCCGCCTCGAGGTGCGGGGCGCGGTGGCGATGCCCAACGAGGCGCGCCTGAGCGGCGTGGTCGTGGTGCAGGCCGGGCTGCTGTCGGGAACCTCGCCGGCGGCGTCGTCGGCGGCGACCACGACACGGGCGACCGTGGCCGGGAACCCGACGGCGGGCCTGGTGGTCGACGTCGACCTGACCGCACAGAGCATCGTGCTGGCGCCTGGCAACGAGATCAACAGCGTGCGGGTGGCGGGCCGGGCGGTGGTGGACGCGCTGTCGGCCGACGTGGCGGTGCAGCTCGGGATGACGGCGTCGGTGACGGCCCTCGGCCGCTCGATGGCGGCGACGGGTGACGCTACGTTCCTCAACGGCCAGATGACCGAGCTGCACCTGCGGGTGGCGCCGGGGAACATCACGATCGGCGGGGTCACCCTCGGCGGCGACGGCAAATGCGTCACCTCGCTGGTGAAGCCCAACAGCGCGTTGGCATCCGCCGTGCCGCTTGCCCCGTCGAACCTGCCCGCAGGGTTCGGCGCTCCGCTCCCGGCGATGGGGAAGGTCCTGGGGTCGTCGTCGGGGTCGGGCGGCGCGTCGTCGGCGGCGACCACGACGGCAGCCGGTCTCCCGTCGCTGCCACCGACGTCGCTGGTGGCGACCGGTGCGACGTCGGGTCCGTGCGTGCAGGTCGACTGGGTGGCGAGCGGCTCGCCGCAGGTTCGCTTCGGCGTGCGCGGCACGCTGACCGGCAGCGGATTCACCGCAAAGGCGTTCGGTCTGCTGGAGCGGGATCACGCCATCCTCTCGGCCACGGTGTCGGTGGGTGCGGGCCGGAACTCGGCGGCGATGGGCACGCTGGAGACGACCGGGATCATGTGGTTCGCGCCGTCGGCGACGCCGCGGATCACGAACCAGGCCGGTGCTGCGGTGAAGGCGGCGGCCGGTGACTGGCGCATCGACGGCTCCTTCGCCCAGAACAAGGCGCTGGGGCCGTTGACGTCGAAGTGGGCGTTCAGCCTGGGTCGGGTCGCGGGCACGGCGTTCGCCGATGTGAGCGGCGACGTGACCCTGTTCGGCTCGGTGCCGGTCAAGGTCACCGGGACGGTGTCGGGAGGGTCGGGCGATCTGCAGTACGACCTGCGGGCGACGTCGGCCCTGCAGGCGCAGGAGAGCCGGCTCCAGCTCGACCCGGTGACGGACACCGCGATCCGGGCTGCGCTCGCCCTCGGCGGGACACGGTTCGATTCCGACGCGCCGGCGCGCAGCGGCCAGGAGGTGCGCGGCAGCGTGCTGGGGGTGGCGAGCTACCGCTTCGACGTGCGCCTGACGCGGGCGAACGGCCTGAGGGTGGACGCCACCGGCACGGCGAAGCTGCGCTACGCCGAAGGGTTCCGTCCTCGGGGAACGACCAGGGCGTTCACGCTCGAGCCGCCGTCGGATTGGAACACGCTGGCCGCGCTGGATCTCGACATCGATCCGGCCACGGGCCGGACGTGCTTCGCGACGACCTTCGCCGATCAGCGCCTCGAACTCGGCTCCTGCTGACCGGTGGTGGGCGGCGACGCCGGCGCCCCCACCACGCAGAGCGACCGGGCGGTGCTCCAGGGGTGTCGGCCATACTTCCCGGGTGGACTCGGCGGAGTCGGCGGTCGTCGGCCGTCAGCACGACATCGGCGCAGCGCGCGCAGCGCTGCGCCGGGCCGACGGCACGACGGGCGGGCTGGTGTGGATCACCGGCCCGGCCGGCATCGGGAAATCGGCGCTGGCCCGGGGCGTCGCGGCCGAGTTGGGCGCGTTCGAGGTGTTCCACGGGGTGGCCGATCAGGCCGCACTGCGGCCCTTCGCCGCGCTCGTCGACGCGTTCGGCACGGAGGTCTTGCCGCAGGTGCAGGCCCCGCTCGGTGCCGCGGTGCAGGTGCCGGCTGTGGTGCAGGTGGGTGACGCGGTGCTGCGCCTGCTGGCCGAGCGCGCCTCGCAGGCCGCTGCGGTGGGGCGGCCGGTGGCGGTGATCCTCGACGATCTCCACCGTGCCGACGCCGAGACGCTCGACGTCCTGGCGTTCGTGGCCGCTCAGCTGCGCGCCGAGCCGGTGGTGGTGTTGGCGACGGCCCGTCCGCCCGCAGCCGGCTCGCCGGTCGCCGCCAGCCTGCTCGCCCCGGCGGTCGCGCTGCACCTCGAGCTCGGCCCGCTCGGGCCCGAGGGGGTGGCCGCGTTGTTGCACGCGGTGGGGGCCGACGCCACGGCGGGCGCCGGCCCGGGGGTGGCGGCCGCCGAGGGCAATCCGCTGTTGGTGCTGGCGGCGGCGGCGGTCGGCACGACGGGGTTGCGGGCGTTCGTGCGCCGCGTGCTGGCCGAGTTGGGTTCGCCCGCCGCCGAGGTGGCCCAGGCCGTGGCGCTGCTGGGCGAGGCCGTACCGCTCGACGAGGTGGCTGCGGTGGCCGGCCTGGGTGCCGAGACCGCTGCCGCCGCCGTGGACCGTGCGGTGGCGGCCGGGGTCTGCGTCGTGGAACGTGCGCTGGTGCGGCCCCGTCACGATCTGGTGGCGGCGGAGGTGGTGGCCACCATCCCGCCTGCGCAACGGGTGTTGCTGCACCGACGGGCGGCCGAGCACCTGCGCGCCGTCGATGGCGCGCCGCACCGGCTGGTGGCGCACGCAGTGGCGTGCGGAGCGTCGGATGCCGATTGGGTCGTGGCCGTGATCGAGCGGGTGGTGGCCGCGGAGCCGTTGTCGGCGTTGGCGATGGTGGAGGCGGTGCGGCCGCAGGTGCGCGACGCCACCGTGGGCCGGCGGCTCGACGTGGTGCGGGCGAGGGCGCTCGCCGCCACCGGCCGGGCGGGGGAGGCGACGGCGGTTGCGACGGCGTTGCTGGAGGTGGTGACCGACGCCGCGGTGCGGGCGGTGCTGCACCGGGAGCTGGCGTTGACCGCGATCGTCGAGTCCCGTGCGGCCGACGCCGCGACGCACATGACGGCGGCGCTCGAGCTGCTCGATGGCGAGGTGGTCCGGGCCCGGGCCCGTTCGGAGCTGGCGGTGGCGTTCCTCGTGACCCGGGACATCGCCCGTGCGGCCGGTCATGCGGCGGAGGCGTTGGCGGCGGCCGAAGCGGTTCGTGATCCGGTGGCCTTGGTGGGGGCGCTGGAGGTGGCGCTGTTCGTGTCGGCGTGCCACGGTCGGGTCGCCGAGGTGCGGGCGTTGCGGCGGCGGCTGGGTTCGATCCTGTCGCTGTCAGGCGTGGAGCCGGCGATGGTGTACCAGCCGTGGATGTTGTCGGCGATCGTGGATCTGGACCTGGGCGATACGGCGGTGGCGGCGGCGACGGCGGTGGCGGGGCGTTCGTGGGCCGACCGGATCGGCACGATCTGGGCGGTGCCCACCTACGACGCGGTGTCGGCAACGGCGGCGTGGGGCGACGGCGCGTTCGCCGATGCGATGGCGGTGGCGCGCGGCGCGATGGAGGGCGCCGCCGTCTCGGACCCGTTCGGGGTCGGGCCGTGGGCGTGCGGCGTGCTGGCAGCCGCCGCGCACGAGCTCGGGGAGCACGACACCGCGATCGGGGCCGTGGAGCAGGGTGCGGCCATGCTGGCCGCGACGGGCCCGACGCTCGGTTCGGAGCGCTGGGCGCTGGCTGCGTCACGGGTGTACGTGCGGCTGGGTCGGGTGGGTGAGGCCCGGCAGCTGCTCGAGGACTGGTGGGCGCTGTACGAGGTGCTGCCGAGCCGGTTGGCGCAGACGTGGCTGGCGGGCGACCTGGCGTCGCTCTCGGTATGGATGGGTGACGGGGCGCGGGCGGTGGAGGTGGCGGCCACCGTGCGGCCCTTCATGTCGAGCCCGGTGGCGGTGCTGGCGGCGCAGGCGGCCGAGGCGCAGTGCTGGGCCGAGTTCGCGGGCGCCGCAAACGGAAGCGGCCCGAGCTCGGCTGCGGTCTCGGCGGTGGCCGACGCGTGGTCGGCGGCGCCCCGAGGATTCGCCGTGGCGGGCTTGGGTCGGTTGGCGTCGATGGAGCTCGATGAGCGCACGGGACGGTTGATGCGGCAGCGGCGAGATCTGTTGCGGCGTCAGCTCGGGCTCGACGAGTCGTCGCTGACGGCGCCGGCGGGCCGGCCGGCGAGGAACGGGTTGGGGGCGTTGACCCGCAGCGAGCTGGAGGTGGCCCGCCTGGTGGCCGAGGGCTGGTCGAACCGCGACATCGCCGAGCGGCTGGTGGTGAGCCGGCGGACGGTGGAGAGCCACATGGGGGCGATCTACCGGAAGCTGGCGGTGACGACGCGCGTGCAGGTCGCCAACCTGATCGGGGACGCCCGGACCTGAGCGCCGTGCCCGTGCGCGCCGGTGGTGCGCCGGTCAGGAGCGCAGCGCGACCGGGCCGGCGAGCACCCGGACGCCGGACGACGCCGGGTTCCCGTCGTCGGGCTCGAGGGTGACGGTGACGAGGTCGCCTGCAGCGAGCGGCACCCCCGACCACAGCACCACCGTGCCGCCCCGGCTGAAGGTGCCGATGGCCAGCAGACCGTTGCCGCGCTTGATCCACGCCTGGTAGTAGCTGCCGGCGGGCGGGTCGGCCAGGCCGGGCGCGACGAGCACGACGCGGAACCCGGCGGCGTCGGCGAACACCTCGACGGTTCCGGTGACGTCGGGGGCGAGTTGGCCGCCGGTGAGCGAAGCGGTGGCGATGGCGGCGGGGG
>JBEIFW010000128.1:0-10498 GCA_040382215.1 Acidimicrobiales bacterium | reverse complement strand
CCCCGACGGCGGCACCCCCGCAACACCGGTCACCTTCACCTTCAACACCGACCCACCCGACACCGCCATCTTCGGCACCGCCACCACCCCCGCCGCCTCCAACGGCCGCGTGTCGAACAGGCGGGCGGGCGACAACGGGTGGAGGATGACCGACAGGGCGGTGAACGTGGTGATCCCCGGGCTCGACGAACCGAAACCGTTCGCAGCGACCACCTGCACGGTGTAGGTCGTCCCGACGACGAGCCCGCTCAGCGTGCAGCTCGTCGTCGCCGTCGTGCAGGTGGCGCCACCGGGTGACGCCGTGGCGGTGTAGCCGGTGATCGGGCCACTACCCGGCGCCGGTGCCGTCCACGACACGGTGGCGCTGGTGCCCACCCCCTGGGCCGTCACCCCCGTCGGCGATCCCGGCGCGCCCGACGGCGGTGGCGCGGCCTGCACGAGCGTGACGCCGAGGACCACGGACCCGGTCGAGGCATACCTGGTGTCGACCGCGATCCGGTACGTGATCCCCGCGGTCACGGAGAGCTGCACCAGGGACCAGCTCGACCCGGGTGCCTCGTCGTCGTTGCTGGCCACGGGGGTGAGTGCGCCGACGGCAGCGCCGGTGTAGACGCCGAGGCCGGTGTCGCGTGCGCTGCCCTCGGTCGTCAGCAGCAGGGTGCCGCTCACCGCCGGGGTGATCGTCCACCACAGCGACGCCCCGCCCGTCACCCCGGCATGGACCGGTTCGCCGGACTCCTTGTCGGCCGCCACGTTGGTGACCGTGCGGGTGGAGGTGCCCGCCGTTGCGGGCAACGCCGCGGCCGAGGCGAACGCGTCGTTCGTCGGTGTCGAGTACGACGGCATCCGGGCCAGGCGGTTCGGGCTGCCGGCCCCCGGGCTCGTGACCACGCCCGTGGTGGCCGCGCCCGTGATCGCCGCGGCCACCGTCGCCGGCGACGACGAGGGGGCGATCCCCAGGTAGACGGCCGCGATCCCGGCCACGAGCGGGCTCGCCATCGACGTGCCGCTCATGCCCATGAAATCGGTGACGGCGCCGGTGTACGACGCCGACCGGATGAACTTGCCGGGCGCGAACAGGTCGACGCACGTCCCGAAGTTCGAGAAATCTGCCCGGGCATCCGCGCTGGTTGTCGCCCCCACCGTGATGGCACCAGGCGCCCTCGCCGGGCTGTACGCGCAGGCATCCGTGTCTTCATTGCCCGCGGCCACGACGACGCTGATGCCGGCGGCGACGAGGACGGCGATCTTGTCGTCGAGATCGGTGAACGATCCGCTTGGGTGCTGATCCCCAAGGCTCATGTTCACGACGGCTGGCGTCCCAGCCACGTGCTGGCTGAGTAGCCAGTCAGCGCCCGCCAGTATCCCCGCAAAACTTCCCCTTCCGTTACAGCCGAGCACGCGCACCGGCACGATCGTGGCCCGCTTGGCCACGCCGACCGTCGAGCCCGCGACCGTGCCGGCCACGTGCGTCCCGTGGCCGTCACAGTCGCCGGTGCCGAAGCCGTCGTCGGTGATCGCCGTGAACCCGGCGACCACCCGCCCGGAGAACTCGGCGTGGTCGGGCCGCACCCCGCCGTCGAAGACGTACACCCGCACGCCGTCGCCGGTGCCCGGGTAGCGGAAGCGCTGGTCGAAGGCGTTCGTCGCCTGGTCGATGCGGTCGAGGTTCCACTGCGTCGGGCCACCCGGCAGCACCTGGGTGGCCGCCCGGGACACCGTGCGGTCCTCCGACACCGTCGCGACCCCCGACACGGCGGCCAGCGCGTCGCGTCGCTCCGGTTCGGTCACCACGATGGCGATCGACAGCCGTTCGAGCACCGAACCCACCGTGAACCCGGCCGCCCGGATCGCATCCGGCACGGCGGGGTCGGTGAACGACACCAGGAACCGCTGCGTGCCCGCCATCGCGTGCGGGAGCGCGCTGCTCGCCGCCACGGGGCCGGGCACGATCCGGGTGGCCGACGGTCCCGGCTCGCTCCCCGGCCCGGCCGCCAGCACCCCCACCGACGGCAGGACGATCAGGCCGGCGGCGAGCACGGCGGTAGCGACGATCGCCCGGCGAACCATGGTGGTCCTTTCGACCGGGCGCTCGGCCCGCTGAACCCTGTCACCGTACGCGACCTGCCCGACACCCGGTGTGCGGCTCGGTTCCCGTCAGGGACGTCGTGGATCGGTCAGCGCACGACCCGGCAGGCGGTGCCGGTGGTGCGCAGCGAGGCCGGCACGGTCTGGAAGCCGACTTCGTTGATGGCTTTGATGATCTCGGTGCGGTACCCGACGCCGGTGTACGGGTTGGTCGAGTGCGCGGCGTTGTTGGTCTTGCACAACCAGTTGGTGTACGCCCGGATCGCGCCGGATTTGCCGGAGGTGCCACCGCTCCAGGTGCCGGCGGTGAAGTCGGCGTCGGTCTTCTTGGTGACGTGGTAGAGGGTGCGGCCCAACGGGTAGCTGCCGTTGGCGATGTTGCCGTTGTTCGGGGTCGAACCGCCGACGCTGACGAGGTTGGTGCCGCCCTGCCCGGGGTTGTTCCCCGACTTGTACGGGAACGTCGACCATTCCCCGTACGACATCCACCACAACCAGCCCGCGGTGCTCGCACCCGGCACGTTCGCGAGCAGCGGCTTGACATCGTTCTCGAACGGGGTGATGTCGTCGGCGGTGCCCGCGACATTGTCCGGGCCGTTCAGCTTCAACACGCAGGTGCCGGCGTTCGGATCGAACGCAGCGTCACCCGACGCGGTACGCAGGACGTCGCGGAACGTGGCGTACGTGCCCGACAACGGGTTCATCGACCACGGCCGGATCGTGACGTTCGGACCACCGAACGACGACCAGTTCGTCACCGTGCACGTGTAGATGTTGTACACATCGACCAGCGACAGGTTCTGCGTGATCGACGTCGAACCGAACGTGATCACCGCGACACCGTCCTGCGCGATCCCGAACCCGGTCACCTCGTTCAACTCCGACACCGTCGGCATCCGCGACGACCGGGCGTAATCGATCGCGATCGGCCCCTGCACCCCGGACGACGACAACGAGTTGATCCCCGCGTCGGACCCGGTCGAGGAGATCTCGACGGTCGTGTCATGGTCGTAGTTGCCCTTGACATCGACCGTCGACTCCTGCGCGGCGTTGCAACTGCCCTTCGACGTACTCGTCGCCGAGGTGACCACCGCACAACCCGGCGCCCCGTTGTACAACACACCGAGCTTCTGCCCGAGCGGATACGTCGAGTCCGAACCACCACCAACGATCCGATCCGGCGACCCGTCCCAACCGGAACTCGCCGGAACCTGGACGAGCGTGACGCCGAGGACCACGGGCCCGGTCGTGGCGTATCTGGTGTCGACCGCGATCCGATAGGTGGTCCCCGAGGTCACGGACCGCTGCACCTGGGACCAGCTCGATCCGGGTGCGACGTCGTCGTTGCTGGACAGGGCGGTGAGCGCACCGACGCCGGAACCGGTGTAGACCGCGAGCGCCGTGTCGGGTCCGCTGCCTTGCGTGGTGAGCAGCAAGGTGCCCGACACCGCCGGGGTGATCGTCCACCACAGCGACGCCCCGCCCGTCACCCCGGCGTGCACCGGCTCGCCGGACTCGCTGTCCGCGGCCACGTTCGACACGGTGCGCGTCGAGGTGCCCGCAGTGGCCGGCAGCGCCGCAGCCGAGGCGAACGCATCGTTGGCCGGCACCGAGTAGGCGGGCACGCGAGCCAAACGGTTCGGGCTCCCCGTCCCCGGGCTCGTGACCACCCCCGCCGTCGCCGCACCCGTGATCGCCGCGGTCACCGTGGCCGGCGACGCGGTCGGATCGATCCCGAGGTACACCGCAGCGATCCCCGCGACCGCCGGCGACGCCATCGACGTGCCGCTCAGGTAGGCGCCCGCATTCACGGAGCCGACATTCCAGGCCGAGCGGATGCTCACGCCGGGCGCGAACAGGTCGAGACAGGTTCCGAAGTTGGAGAACCCGGCCCGGGCGTCGGAGGAACCACTTGCCCCCACCGTGATCGCGCTCGGCGCCCGTGCCGGGCTGAACGTGCAGGCATCGTCGCCAACCCCGTCGTCCCCTCCGTTGCCTGCGGCGACGACCACCGTGATCCCGGCGGCGACGAGGACGGCGATCTTGGCGTCGAGGTCGGTGAACGTTCCGCCCGGATCGTCGAGTCCGAGGCTCATGTTCACCACGGCCGGCGTGCCCGCCACGTGCTGGCCGAGCACCCAATCGGCACCCGCCAGGACGCCCAACGTACTCCCCGTTCCGTCGCAGCCGAGCACGCGCACCGGCACGATCGTGGCCCGCTTGGCCACCCCGACCGTCGAACCGGCGATCGTGCCGGCCACGTGCGTGCCGTGCCCGTCGCAGTCGCCGGTGCCGTTCCCGTCGAGGATGGCGTCGAACCCGGCGACCACCCGGCCCGAGAACTCCGCGTGATCAGGTCGCACCCCGGTGTCGATGACGTACACCCGCACGCCTTCGCCGGTGCCCGGGTAGCGGTACCGCTGGTCGTAGGCGTTCGTCGCCTGGTCGATCCGGTCGAGGTTCCACTGCGTCGTGCCCCCCGGCAGCACCTGGGTGGCCGCCCGGGACACCAGGCGGTCCTCCGACACCGACGCAACCCCCGGCACGGCGGCCAACTCGTCGCGTCGCTCCGGTTCGGTCACCACCACCGCGATCGACAACCGTTCGAGCACCGAACCCACCGTGAACCCGGCCCCCCGGATCGCATCCGGCACCGACGGGTCGGAGAACGACACCAGGAACCGCTGCGTGCCCGCCATCGCCTGTGGGAGCGCGCTGCTCGCCGCCACCGCGCCGGGCACGATCCCGGCGGCCGACGGTCCCGGCCCGCTCCCCGGCCGGGCCCCCGGCCCGGCCGCCAGGACGGCGACCGACGGCAGGACGACCAGGCCAGCCGTGCACGCGGCGGTTGCGATGATCGCCCGGCGAGCCACGGATGGTGCATTCCGCAACCTGCCCCGGCGTGGTTCACCAGGGGCGCCACCTTCGTGCAGTGCCACGGCTCGTTGTTCGCCATGCCCTCGGCGACACATCGGCACGCGTGGACCCTCACGCAACGAGATGACCGAGGAGGCGACCACCGGTGAACGCCAGGGGCGCCTTCGTTGAAATCCAACCGAACGCCGCCCTCCCTCGGTCGCAGGGCCGACGGGCCTGCGGCCCGGCGTGCTGGCGAGCTAGGCGTCTTCGACGACCAGCCGCACGCGCTTGTTGCCCTTGCCCTTGTTCTCCAGCTTCACGACGCGGATGCGGCCCACGGCCCCGGTGGACGGCACATGGGTGCCCCCGTCGGCCTGCTTGTCGAGGCCCACGATGTCGACCACCCGGATCTCCGACACCGACTCGGGGATCAGCGACACCTTCGTGCGGATCAGGTCCTCGTCGGTGACCGCCGTCGAGCGAGGCAGGAACGAGACCCGCACCGGGCGATCCGCCGCCAGCTCGGCGTTGACCAACTCCTCGATGCGGGCGCCGAACCCCTCGGGCAACGGGTCGAATTCGAAGTCCATCCGGGCCGACAGCGGTTCCATGTTCCCGCCGGTCACCGGCACCCGCCACTCGTTCCAGATCACCCCGCACAGCACGTGCAACGCCGTGTGGGTGCGGCTGAGCGCCCGGCGCCGGGCGTCGTCGACGAGCCCCGCCACGTCCACGCCGGCGGTGAGCCCGTGCCCGGCGCCCACGACGTGCCAGACCCCGTCGGCCTCGTTGCGCACGTCGGTGACCTCCCGGCCCGCCAGCGTGCCGGTGTCGTGCGGCTGACCGCCCCCCGTCGGGTAGAACGCCGTGCGGTCGAGCGTCACGGCGTCGTCACGGACCCCGACGACCCGGGCCGAGAACGACCGCAGGTCGCCGTCGCGCAGGTAGAGCAACTCGGTCTCCATGGCCGCCATCCTGCCCGCTGGGGCACCCCGCCTATCCTCGGGTCTTCGTGGGAGCTCGACGCAGGCCCGGCGGGGCGACGCTGGCGCCGGGCGTGCTCCTGATCGCGGCGCTGGCGTCGGCGGCCGCATGCGCCGGCAGCGATCCGGCACCGGCGACCTCGACGATCCCCGCCACGAGCGCAGCACCGCCCCGAGTCGCCGACGGCGTGCTCACGATCGGGGTGCTGCTGCCGACCGCCGGGACGGCCAGCACCACGGCGCGCGGGTTGCGCAACGGCATCGAGCTCGCCGTGGCCCAGATCAACCGCGACGGCGGTGCGCTCGGGACATGGATCCAGGTGCGCACCGCCGACGAGGGCGCCGAACCGGCGGCCACCTCGCTCGCACTCGACGAGCTGCTCGCCGCAGGTGCCGACGCAATCATCGGTCCGCTGTCGGCGCGGGTGGCACCGCTGGTCGCCGAGCGCGCCACCAGCGCCGGCGTCGTCGTGTGCCACCCCGCGACCGCCGCCAGTGCCCGGTCCCCCCGACCGCGCGGCGCGGTCGTCACCACGATGCCGACCGTCGCCACGTCCGGGCGCGCGCTCGGCCGCGTGCTCGTCGAGACCGGCGCCCGACGGGTGGCGGTGATCGCTCCGGCAGACGACTACGGCGTCGAGATCGCCGGCGGGTTGACCGCCGAGCTGCGCGGCCAGGGCATCGAGAGTCGGAGCACCCTCTACGACGCCCGTGCCCCCGTGCCCGCCGAGGTCGCGGCGCGCACCGCCACCTCGGACCGACCCGACGCCGTCGCCGTCGTCGGCAACGTCGAACCCGGCGCACGGGTGCTCGCCGGGTTGTTCGCGACCGGGCTTCGCCCACCCGGCGTCCCGGTCGTGGTGTCCGAAGGGTTCCGCCAACAGGAGCTGCTCGACGTGTTCGGCAGCGACACCGCCCTCGACGGCGTCTCGCTGCTGCTGCCGCAGGCCGACGCGACCGATCCCACCTTCCGCGACGTCGTGACGGCGGCCGACCCCACCACGACCCGAACCTGGTCGTACGCCGCGTACGGCTACGACTGCGTCAACCTGCTCGCCGTCGCCGCCGAGGCGGCGCGCACCGACGACCCCGCCGTCTTCGGGCCCCGGATCGTCGACTCGAGCCGAGCCGGCGTGTCGTGCGCAACGGTGCAGCGGTGCGCCGAGCTGATCGCCGAGGGCCGCAACATCGACCTCGTCGGCGCGTCGGGTCCGCTCGACCTCGACGACGCGGGCAACCCGACCGACGCCCGATTCGAGCTGCACCGCTTCGACACCGGCGGGCGCACCCGATTGCTGCGGGTGTTCAACCTTCGCTGAACAGCTCCTGCACCGGTGTGACCATGCCGGTGTAGAACGGCCCGAACTCGCCGTAGATCGCCGAGGCCTCGTCGTACCGCATCGTGTACACCGCGGCCTTGAGGTCGTCGGGGTGCACCCCGAACAGGGTGACGCCCCATTCGAAGTCGTCGAGGCCGGTCGAGCCGGTGACGAGCTGCAGGATCCGCCCGGCGAACTTCCGACCCGACGTGCCGTGGTCGAGCATCAGCTCGTGACGGCGCTCGTAGGGCAACGTGAACCAGTTCGCGTGCCCTTCGCGCCGCTTGGACATCGGGTAGAAACACCAGGCGGGCTTTCCCTCGGGCGGCAGCTTGGGGTAGAGCCGAGGGGTGAGCATTTCCGGCGGCATCCCTTGCGCGTACTCGCTCACCTCCGTGAGCGACACGTAGGAATCGACCACCTCCAGGCCGGCGTGCTGGAGCAGGGTCTGCAGGCGGCGGAGCTCACGAAGGTCGGGGCCGAGCGCCAGGAAGCCGACGTCGGCCTTGTGGCCGAGGATCGCCACGCACACCACCTGCAGATCGGCGGCCTCGGCCGAGCGCACTGCCGCAGTGACCGCGTCGGGGTCGAGCAGCGGCGTCGGCTTGCAGAACAGGTGGAGCACGCCCCAACCGGTGGACGGGACGACGGCGTCGCTCACCGCTGACCCTCCGTCGGCGCCGCCGGCGGCGGGAGGCTTCCCGACGCCCGGAGACCCGAACGACCGAAGGGCACGCCGAGGCCGAGCACCGGCAGCGTCTTGTCCGGCTGGCCGTGGTTGCGGTGCGCCTCCATTGCGGCGAGGTGGTACGCCTCGTACGACAGGCGGAAATCGTCGGTGTGGTACACCCAACCGTCGAGCGTCGGACCGGGGGTACCCCGGAAGATGGCGTCGACGTCCTCGCCGGTGATGGTCAGGTGCGTCTCCAGCGCATGGGCGATCGCCAGCACGAACCACCGGTGCTCGGCCAGCAGGCTCGACACCTTGCCCAGCAGTTCCTGCAGCTTGGCCTCGATCTGCTTGCCCATCGCCGTCTCGAGGAACTGCCGGTCGACACCGTCGGACGGCCGGGAGCTGGCCCCCGTCATCTCCGGGATGGTCACGCCGCGCGAGCCGACCGTGGTGCCCATGCCCGAGAAGGCGAGCATCTGGGTGACGAGCATCGTGGACGATCGCAGGTCGCCGCCGACACCGGTGGAGTTGTCGCCATCGAAGAACATCCGCTCGCCTGCGAGGCTTGCGAGGTAGGTCATGACGTCGATCTCGATCTCGCTGCGCCATCCGCCGAAGCGCTCCTCGAGCGGGATGTCGTTGACGAATCCGCCGACGTCGCCCCGGCGCTCGATGGTCGCCACGTCGATGACGTGCCGCTTGCGCAACAGATACATCGCCGACGCATGGCTCGCCTCGTGGATCGCCACCTGATGCCGCTCGAGGTGCGTGTACTTCCAGTCGTCGGCCTCGCCGAAGGTCTTGAGCGTCTTGGCCTTCAGGACATCCGGCCAGGTGACGACCTCGCGGCCCTCGCGCATCGCCACGATCACGGCCTCGTTCACGATGTCCTTGATCTTGGCGCCGGTGTAGTAGGGCGTGATGACCGACAGGCGCGACACCTGGGTGGGCGTCAGCTCGTGCGTGATCTTGTTGAGATACCCCTCGAACGTGCGGCGGCGACCGTCGGAGTGCGGGTAGCCCACCTTGTACTTGCGGTCGATACGGCCCGGGCGCAGGAGCGCAGAGTCGAGCGTGTCGGGCCGGTTGGTCGCCAGGATGTGCAGGATCCGGTACTTCGGCGGCTGCTTGGCCTTCATGCCCAGGAACGAGCGCAGCCGCCGCGTGAGGAACCCACGAGGCTTGGCGAGCCCGGACATCTCGGTGAGCAACGCCTGCAACGCGCCCGAGAACGAACCGGAACCACCGCCGCCGTTGATGATGAACTTCCGCAGCCCACGCGCCGGTGCGGGCTCGGGTGCGGGCTGTTCGGCCACGTGCTGGGCGAACAGCGTCGAGCAGGAATGGCCCGAGATGTAGTGGGTGCCCCCGCAGGTCTGGCTGGCCCGGAACGAGCTCATCTGTTCCTCGCCGGCGGCTCCACCCCGGTTGCCGAGCGCATCGGCCTCGTCGAAGAACACCACGACGCCGCCGTGCTTGAGCGACATCTTCCGCAGCTTGCGATAGAGCCACTTCACCTTCATCGGGGCAACGCCCATGAAGGTCTGGATGAACGCGGACGGGTCGACGAACACGTACGGCTTGCCGGTCTCGCCGGCGATCGCCTCGGCCATCAGCGTCTTGCCGGTCCCCGGCGGACCCCACAGCAGGATGCCCCCGGGCACGTAACCACCCTTGGCCTCGATCTCCTTGGGCCGCTCGAGGAAGTCGACCGTCTCACGTACCCGGGCGACGACGGGATCCTGCCCCCAGACGTCGGTGAAGCGGGTGCGGATCTCGCCGGGCTTGTAGGTGTCGATACCGCCGACGAAGAAGATCGCGTAGAAGAACACCAACTGGAACAAGCTGATCGACGCGATGAAGAAGATGTAGACGAGGAACGGCATCCCCGACATCGGGGCGAAGGCGTTGTCCCAGATGTTCCCCGGGAACTCCGAGATGGCACCCCACAGCGTGGTGTTCCACTTCCAGGCCAGCAGCAGCATCAGCAACAGCGCGACGAACCCGACCTTCACGAACCGCTGCAACCGGTACCGCAGCCACGGGTTGAGCCGGCCCATCCGCCGCTCCCACCCGCCGAACACCTTGCGCTGCCAGAACAGGTGGTAGCCCGAGGCCCGCTCGCAGATCACGTAGTGGATCTGGCGCACCACCTCGAGCCCCATCAGGACCACGACCCACCACTTGGCCCGCAGCTGGTCCTGCAGCGCCTCGCCGTAACTCATGATCGGCACCTTCGACTGCAGGTACGCCGCAGTCAGCGCCACGAACATCCCCAGGATGACGAGCACCTTGATGCGGTCCCAGAACATCAGCTTGGGGCGGGTGCGGGGCTCCCGGTCGTCGGGAACGCCCTTGTGCACGGCCTGCACCGTCGGCGGCGGCGGCGGGGGCGGCGGCAGGAGACTCATGGGTCACCTTCTCACTTGGAAGGACTGGACGATGTCGTCGATCTCGGCGCGGTTGGCCTTGAAGCAGGCCGATTCGCACCGGACGTCGAGCAGGTACACCTTGAACACCTGGGCGCCGTTGTCCCGCACGTGGGGGCGAGGATCGATCAAGGTGGTGAGGTCCTT
>JBEIFW010000127.1:0-10536 GCA_040382215.1 Acidimicrobiales bacterium | reverse complement strand
GTGGCGGCGACGATCGCCGGGCGCAGCAGCGGGAGCGTCACCTCGACGAGCACCCGCCACCGCGGGGCGCCCAGCACGGCCGCCGCCTCCTCGAGCCGCGGGTCGAGGCGTTCGGCGAGCGCCCCGACCGTTCGGACGATCACGGCGAGGTTGAACAGCACGTGGGCCACGACGACTGCCTGGGGTGTGCCGGACCAGGAATCGGGCAGCACGGCGAGGAACGCAGCCCCGACCACCACCGTCGGCAGGGCGAACGGCACCGTCAACAGGGCGCGCACGATCGAACGGCCGGGGAACCGGGTACGCGCCAGCACCAGCGCAGCCGGCAGGCCGACGGCGAGGGTCGCTGCGGCCGACACGACGGCCTGCCACAGCGTGAACAAGGCGGTGCGGCGCACGTCGGCATCGCCGACCACGTCCACGAGCGCCGCCCACGACAGCCCCCGGACCAACACCTCGCCGAGCGGCCAGGCGAAGAGCAGCGCAAGAAAGCCGACTGGTAGGACGGCGAGGGCCGGGGCGATCCGGCGGCCCCACGGCGTCATCGCAGGACGATCGATGTCCACTCCTCGATCCAGCGCTCACGGTTGGCGTCGATCTGACCCGGCGGCAGGGTCAGCGGCGCCGGCACCGTCGCCGCCCACTTGGTGAACTCGTCGGGCACGGCGGCATCGAGCCGGGCCGGGAACACGAACATGTTGAGCGGCATGTCCTCCTGGAACTTCTTGGACGCCAGGAAATCGACCACCGCACGGGCCGCGGGCTCGTTGCGCGCGCCCTTCAGGATTCCGACGAACTCGACCTGGCGGAAGCAGCCGTCGGTCATCGCCGCAGTCGGGGCCTCGGTCGGCTTGGGGTCCTCCGCGAACACGACCTCGGCCGGCGGGCTCGAGGCGTAGCTGACGACCAGCGGCCGGGGACCTTTGCCGGCCGAGCCGGAGAACTCGGTCTGGTAGGCCTGGGTCCAGCCATCGACGACCTTGACGTCGTTGGCGCGCAACGCCTTCCAGTAGTCCTTCCAGCCGTCGCCCTTCGCAGCGATCGTCGCCAGCAAGAACGCGAGTCCCGTCGAGGACGTCGCCGGGTTCTGCACGACGAGCTTGCCTTTGGCCGCCGGCGCAACGAGGTCGTCGAGGGTCTTGGGTGCGCCGCCGGGGAACTTTGCCTTGTCGACGTTCACGCACACGTCCCCGTAATCCACCGGGGTGGCGATCCCGTTGGGGGCGATGCCGGTCAGTTCAGGCTTGAGGTTCTTGAGCTCCGCCGATACGTACGGGCTGAACAGCCCGGCCTTGACGGCCCGCGACAGCAGGGTGTTGTCGACCCCCCACAGGAGGTCGGCCTCCGGGTTGCCCTTGGTCAGGATCGCTTTGTTGAGCGTTGCGCCGGCGTCGTTGCCCTGGATGACCTCGACGGTGATCCCGGTGGCCTTCGTGAAGTCGTCGAAAATCCCCTTCGACGCAGCGAAGCTGTCGTGGGTGAGCAGGCGCACGGTGACGGCGCCGGGCGACTCCGACGACGACGAGCAGGCCGCCCCGACGAGCGCCAGAGTCGCCAGTCCGGCGATCAGATGCATCGGTTTCATGGAAGTGCCTCCGGACGTAGGACGAACACGGTGCCGGTGCCGACGGTCACGGTGACCGGGGTGCCGGCGACGACGTTGGACAACCCGCGGCTCGTGCCGGCGGTGAGTTCCTCGTCGCGCAGGGGGTAGCCGAGCCCCCCGGTGGTGATGCCCGAAGCCGGGCCGCCGACGGGAAGAAGGGTGAGGACTTCGCCGACGCGAGCGGCCACGGTGACCTGGCGCCCCGCTGCCGCGAGCGCAACGTGACAGGTCCCCACCCAGGCCTCCACGGTCACCTCGCGCAGTGCCGGGAGCGCCAGCGCGAACAGCGTGCCGAGGAGGTGGTCGAGGCGATCCCCGCCGCCGCTGACCACGGTGAGGTGGTCGGCGCCGTGCGAGACCGCAGCGAGCAGTGCCAACTCGGTGTCCGTCGCATCTTTTGCCGTGGGGTACTTCGTGATCGGCGTGCCGGCCGCCTCCGCGGCGGCGAGACCCGCCGCGGAGATCGAATCCAGATCGCCGACCAGCAGGTCGGGCACGAGGCCGATCGCCATGGCGTGGTCCCACCCCGAGTCTGCGGCGATGACCAATGCGCCGGCCGGGAGTGCCGGACCGACACGACGGTCCGGCTCGTGCCCACCGATGACGACGACGACGTGACGAACCACGTTCTCCCTCCGCTGGCATTACCCAGATCAGGTTCCCGGGTCGGCGGTGGCGACCGCCCTCTCAGCCCGCCGTTCCTTCGAGCTCCCCTACGTTGCGGGGCTCAGGGTAGCGGGCCGTCACGGTTCCACGACGACCGGCGCCCCGCTCGGCGCACCGGGTACCGAAGCGTCGGGCCGGCTGCGTGGCCGGCTCGACTCGACGGCGATCGCGCCCACGCCGACGACGACGAACGCCATGCCGGCGACCTGGACCGCCGCGATGCTCTCGCCGAGTACGACGAACGCCCACAGCGTCGCCAGGCCAGGCTGGGCCAACTGCATCATGGCGATCGTCGACACGGCGAGATGCCGTTGGGCCCAGGTGAGACTGCCATGCGCGACCGTGCCCGAGAGCACGGCGAGGATCCCGACCGTGAGCCAGCCACGACCGTCGAGCTCGAACAGGTCGCCCGAGCCGACCGCTACCGGTGCGGCACCCACGATCGCGCCCAGGGTCATGCCGGCCATGAACACCTTCGTGTCCATCGTCTGGCGGATCCGTTTGGCGCCGAGCAGATAGAGGGACCAGGTGACCACCGCGCCGGCGGCCAGAAGGTCGCCGGCGACGTTGTCGTCGCCGGCGACCTTCTGCGAGCCGAGCAGCACGATCGCCACCCCGCCGAGCGCGACCAGCCCGGCGCCGACGATCCGGCCGCGAATCCGTTCGCCGAGCAGCAGCGCAGCAGCCGGCACCACCAGCACCGGGCTGAGGGTGCCGATGAACTCGACGTTCGCAACACGCGTCATGCGCACGCCGGTGAAGAACAGCGAGATGTTGAAGCCGAACAGCATGCCGACCGGGACGGTGCGGCGCAGGTCTGCCGCCGTGATCCGGACCCGGCGGAACCCGAGCACGGCGAACCAGATCCCGGCACCGACGACCAGTCGCCAGAACGCGACGACGGACCCGGTCGCGCCCGACCACTTCACGATCGTGGAGCCGACGCTCAGCACGACGATGCCGACCACGACGGCAGCGATGCCGCCGAGTGCGTCCGGTCGGGGCGCTGCGGCATTGCGGCTGCCTTCTTGCACGGTGCAACCTTCGCACACACGGACCGAGGGGCCGGGGAAGGAGTGCATACGTCATGGGACAACTCGACGGACGCGTGGCGATCGTCAGCGGTGGCGGCCGCGGGATCGGCCGGGGCATCAGCGAGCTGCTCGCTGCCGAAGGGGCGGCGGTCGCCGTGAACTACCACCGCGATGCGGAGGCGGCCGAGGCGACGGTCGCAGCGATCGAGGAGGCCGGCGGGCGCGCCATGGCCTACCGGGCGGCGGTGGAGGACGCCGTCGAGGACGCTGCGATGGTCGATGCCGTGCTCGCCGACTTCGGCTACGTCGATCTGCTCGTGTGCAACGCGGGCATCGCATCGAAGGGCCGGGGGGTGGCCGACACCGATCCGGCAGAGATGGAGCGCGTGGTGCGCACCCATGCGTTCGGCCCGCACCACCTGTCCCGGTTGGTGATCCCTTCGATGCGGACCCGGCCTCGCGGTGACATCGTGATGATCTCCTCCGTCGCCACGCGGCACAACATGGGGAATGGCGCGCCCTACAACATGGGCAAGGCGGCGATGGAGGCCCTGGCCTTCACGCTCGCCAAGGAGGTCCGCGATCTCGGCATCCACGTGAACGTGGTGGCGCCCGGACTCGTCGAGACCGACATGGGGGTTCGGCTCGCACGAGCGACCCGTGGCGTCGGGAACATCCGCGAGCTCGATGACACGTCGCCGTTCGGTCGAGTGTGCCAACCGCTTGACGTGGCCAAGGTGGTGCTGTGGCTGTGCTCCGAGGGGGCCGGCTACGTAACGGGCCAACGGATCGAGTGCGACGGTGGAGGGGCGGTGGCCCGGTACTGAGCCGGTCCCGAGGCCGTCCCGAGGAGGTCCCGTGGCCGGTGGGACCGGCCCGGGCCTGGTGGTCAGATCCAGGGCATCGTGAAGAGGCGGTCGAGCACGCTCGTGTCGCCGAAGGCCTCGAGGCCGTCGGCGTCGCGCGGGACCCGTCGCCAGAGCGCTAGGAGCAGTTGGGACGCAGGCCCCCGCAGTGCGACGTCGCCCTTGCTGTGCCCGAGGCTGACGGCGAGCGTGCCGGCGTCGATGCGGAAGGTCCACTCCCCCTCGGTGTCGGTGCAGTGCAGGTGCACCGAACCGCCCAGGTCGACCGTCGGCCGGTCCGCGGCGGCGAGGAGTTGCGGGAACTGGACGTCGAACAGCTCACCGATGCCGTCGGCTGCGATCTCGGCATCGATGGGGGAGGGCGACCCGGCGGCGGCCTCGGCGTCCCAGCGGTGGACGGTCGTTTCCTGCACCTGCCGGCGCACCCAGAAGCCGGCGACCTGCGGTGCCGGGGAGAAGGTCCAGCACGGCGCCGCCGGATCGGCCGCGCCGAGCGCCTCGACGAGCGGCGCAATGCCGGACGCGAGGTAGGCGATCGAGTCCTCACGCGCCGGACGCTCACCGAGGGCGCCCTTGCCGGGCCGCTGCCCGGTCGTCACGATGTGCGTCGCCCACCGGTGGATGAAGCCGACGTGGCCGGCGAGCGCAGCGACGTCCCATCCGGGGCAGGGCGGTACGGGCGCATCGAGGCCGGCCCGCCGGCACGCGTCGAGCAGGGCGTCCGCCTCGGCGCGCAGTGCGGTCAGCTGGTCGACGGTCATGGCTTCCTCCGAACGGACGGCGCGGTGACGACGAAGGTAGCGTGCTTCGCATGTCGAGCATGCCGGACACGACGCCCGAGCTGGGTACTGAGCTGGGGACCACGGTGGCCGGGGAGTTGACCGGCACCGGCCCGGCCGACCTCGTCATCACGGTGACCGAGCCGGCCCGAATCAAGCTTGCCGAGCTGCGCGACAGCGAACCCGAGGGTGACCGTCTCGGGATCCGGATCGAGATCGTCGCCGACACGGGCCCGGAGTTCACCTACGACATGTCGTTCCAGGTGATCACCAAGGCGGCGCTCACCGACGTGGTGCGCAGCCACGACGGCCTCCGCGTCATCATCCCGGCCAAGGACACCGTGCACCTCGAGGGTGCCGTGCTCGACCACGAACTCGACGGCTTCGTGCTGCGCAACCCGAACCGGCCACGACCCGTGCATCTCGGCAACCTGATCACCGGCGACGCGCTGTCGGCCGAGGTGGAAGCCGTGATCGCTGCCGAGGTCAACCCGGCACTCGATGCCCACGGCGGGTTCGTCACCTTCATCGGCCACGATGGCGAGGGCCATGCGTACCTGACGATGGGCGGAGGCTGTCACGGCTGCGCCATGAGCCGCATGACGATGCTCCAGGGCGTGCAGACGATGATCAAGCAGGCCGTGCCGGCGATCGAGCGGGTGATCGACGCGACCGACCACTCCACCGGCGCAAACCCGTACTACGCCGGCTGAGCTGCAGCCGGGCGGGCCCGCTGGGGGGGAGGATGCAGGCCCGCCCGACGCTCTCCGCAGGGGGGAGAATCCGGATGTCTGAGTGTGCCGAGCCCGGGGGGCGCCCGGGTCACCTGCGGATGAACCGTGGATGAAGCTCCGTGCTGTTGGGACGGACCGCAGGGTCGTCCGTAGACTCCGCGCCGACGCGTCCGTCGCGCCCGGCCGGCGCGAGGAAGGGGAGGGGATGAAGGGGATCGTGAGCTACGGGGTTTATCTGCCCTACTGGCGGTTGCAGCGCAAGGCGATCACCGGGTCGCTCGGCTCGGGTGGCGGCAAGGGCGCCCGGTCCGTGGCCTCCTTCGACGAGGACACCACGTCGATGGCCGTCGAGGCCGGGCGCGTGGCGTTGCGGCAGGCGCCGGACGGCTCGTCGCCCTCGACGTTGTGGTTCTCGACGACGGCGCCGGCCTACGCCGACAAGACCAATGCGACGGCCGTCCACGCTGCGCTCAGCCTCGATTCGGGCGTCGCGGCGTTCGACGCTTGCGGGTCCGTCGGGTCTGCGGTCGGTGCGGCCTGGGCCGCCTACCAGGCCGGCGGCCTGGCGATCCTGTCCGACATCCGCACCGGCCTCCCCGGCGGTGCCGACGAGTCAAACGGCGGCGACGGGGCGGTCGCCATCCTGTTCGGGGAAGGCGACCACGTGATCGCCGAGCCGATCGGTGGGGCCGTGGCCACGGGCGAGTTCACCGACCGGTGGCGGGTGCCGGGCGAGGCCTATTCCAAGCAGTGGGAGGAGCGCTTCGGCGAGTTCGCTTACGCACCGCTGGTCGAGCAGGCGGTGGGTGACGCCCTCAAGGGCGCCGGCCTCAGCGGCGGCGATCTCGATCACGTCATCCTCACCGGGCTGCACGGCCGGGCCGTGAAGGCGTCGGCCAAGACCGTCGGTGCTCGGGCCGAGGCCTACGCCGACGACCTCGCCGGCGAGATCGGCAACGCCGGCGCCGCCCAGTTCGGCATCGTGCTCGCCGACGTGCTCGATCGGGCCCAGCCCGGCCAGACGATCGCCATGGTCACGCTCGCAGACGGTGTGACCGTGTGGTTGTTGCGTACCACGGCGGCGATCGCGTCCTACAAGCGCGGTCCAAGCGTCCGGGCGCAGATCGCTGCGACCAAGGACACGCTGCCCTACGCCCAGTTCCTCACCTGGCGCGGGTTCCTGAAGCGTGAACCTCCGCGCCGGCCCGAGCCGGAGCGTCCCGCCGGTCCGCCTTCGTTGCGATCGACGAGATGGAAGTACGGGTTCTACGGCTCCAAGGACGAAGGTGGCTTCCTCCACCTCCCGCCGTCGCGGGTGTCGATGGGCTCGGGTGCGATCGACCAGATGGAGCCGGTGTGCATGGCCGATGTGCCGGCCACCATCGCCACCTTCACGGTCGATCGTCTGGCGTTCTCGCTGTCCCCGCCCGTCGTCGCCGCCGTGGTCGACTTCGACGGCGGTGGCCGCATGCAGTGCGAGCTGACCGACGTCGACCCCGCGGCTGTGCGCATCGGGGACCGCGTCGAGATGACGTTCCGCCGCCTGTACACCCAGGACGGCATCCACGATTACTTCTGGAAGGCACGACCGATCCGTAACGCGCAGGGGAGCAACTGACATGGCATCCAAGGGCATCCGCGACCAGGTCGCGATCATCGGCATGGGCTGCACCAACTTCGGTGAGCACTGGGACCGGTCGACCGACGACATGCTCATCGAGTCGTCGCAGGCGGCGCTGCGCTCGGCCGGCATCCAGCTCGGCGACGTCGACGCCTTCTGGCTCGGCACCATGGGCTCGGGCCTGTCGGGCCTCACCCTCAGCCGCCCGCTGAAGATCGACTACAAGCCGGTCACCCACGTCGAGAACTTCTGCGCCACCGGCTCGGAGGCGTTCCGCAACGCCTGCTACGCCGTCGCCTCGGGCGCCTACGACGTGGTCATGGCCATCGGGGTCGAGAAGCTGAAGGACTCGGGTTACTCCGGCCTCGTCGTCAGCGCCCCGGCCAACGACGGCACCTCGGCCACCACCACCGCCCCGGCGTCGTTCTCGCTGCTGGCTCCGGCCTACTCCCACAAGTACGGCGTCGCCGACGACGAACTGAAGGAGGTCCTGACCCGGATCGCCTGGAAGAACCACCGCAACGGGGCGCTCAACCCCCGGGCGCAGTTCCGCAAGGAGGTTCCGAAGGAGACGATCGCCTGCTCGCCGCTGGTGGCCGGTCCGCTCGGGATCTTCGACTGCTCGGGCGTGTCCGACGGCTCCGCCGCGGCGATCATCGTGCGGGCCGAGGACGCCCACAAGTACTGCGCGAACCCGCTGTACGTGAAGGCGCTGTCGTTCGTCGCCGGCCCGGCGGCCGGCCCGATCGACCCGAGCTACGACTACACCTCGTTCACCGAGGTGGTCCGCTCGGCCGAGGACGCCTATCAGCAGGCCGGGATCACGTCCCCGCGCGACCAGCTCGCGATGGCCGAGGTGCACGACTGCTTCACCCCGACCGAGCTGGTCCTCATGGAGGACCTCGGCTTCGCCGAGCGCGGGCAGGGCTGGAAGGAGGTGCTGGCCGGCACCTACGACCTCGACGGGGAGCTGCCCATCAACCCCGATGGAGGCCTGAAGTCGTTCGGTCATCCGATCGGTGCCTCGGGCCTGCGCATGTTGTTCGAGTGCTGGACCCAACTCCGCCAGGAGGCCGGGCCCCGTCAGATCCGCTCGGTCACCGAGATGGGCAAGACGATGGGCATGACGCACAACCTCGGCGGCTCCCCGGGGGCCTGCGTGAGCTTCGTGTCGATCGTCGGCACCGAGCTCGGCTGAACCGATCAGCGTCGAGCGAGGCCCGGGGCGGTCACTGCCCCGGGCCTCGCCGCGCCCAGACAGCGAAGAGCGGAGCGCCCCCGGCCGGGGTGGGGCGGTGCTGGGCGGTCACGTCCGCCCAGCCGCCGCTCCGGCGGAAGTACTCCCCGACGATGGCCACCCGGCCCCGGTCGTCGTTGGCCAGCCACCCGGCGATGGCCTTCGTCGGGAAACAGCGGTTGGAGAAGGTGCAGACGAACAGGCCGCCGGGGACGAGCACCCGGGCGACCTCGCGGAACACCTCGAGGGGCCGGACCAGATAGTCGACCGACACGCAGCACACTGCGGCGTCGAACCGTTCGTCGTCGAACGGCAGCGTCGGCTCGGTGTTCAGGTCGTGGCGGACCCAGGACGTGGCCATGGCGTTGGCCTCGAGTTCCTGCGGGTTCATCCCGAGCGCAACCAGTTCCTGGGGTGGCGTGGCGAAGTGCGAGATCCACGACGACATCAGATCGAGCACCCGCCCGCGGGTGAGCCCCAACTCGTCGTAGAGACGGGCCACGGCGGCGATGGCGCCATCGTCGATGTGTGTGACGAGCCGGGTCGGCGCGTAGAACGCGGCGTCGTCCTGCGGGTCCATCCGGTCGAAGAAGCCCTCGGGGAAGCCGTCCACGGGCGCCAGCGTGGCAGACGAGGCCCGTCGGCGCCGGGCCGGATCGGGGCGCTCCAACTCTGGACACCTGCAGTTCGTTTGGCTAGAAAACGAACGGGGTGTGTGCCGAGGCCGTCCGGGGGTTCCGCAGGGGGGATTACCGGTCGTAGGTCGGGCCGTCGGCTCCACCCCCACCGACCCAACACAAGGAGAACCCACGCTCATGCGTAAGACCGCGTCTCTCGCGATCGGGCTCACCGCCGCGCTCGGCCTCGTCGCCGCTGCCTGCGGTGACGACGACAGCACCTCCGGCAGCGCCACCACCAAGGCCGGGACCGCCACCACCGCCGCCGGCGGCGCGGGCGGGAAGATCGGCGTCATCCTGCCCGATTCGAAGTCGTCGGCTCGGTGGGAGACCGCCGACCGCAAGTTCCTGGACGCGGCGATCAAGGGCGCCGGGTTCGAGGCGGTGATCCAGAACGCCGAGGGCGACAAGCAGAAGATGGCGACCATCGCCGATTCGATGATCGCTCAGAAGGTCAAGGTCCTGATGATCGTCAACCTCGACTCGGACTCGGGGGCCACGATCCTGAAGAAGGCCAAGGATGCCGGCATCAAGACCATCGACTACGACCGGCTCACCCTCGGTGGCGGCGCGGACGTGTACGTGTCGTTCAACAACGTGGCCGTCGGCGAGTTGCAGGGCACCGGTCTGATCAAGTGCATCACCGACAAGAAGGTGAGCAACCCGAAGATCGCCGTGCTGAACGGCTCGCCGACCGACAACAACGCGACGCTGTTCAAGCAGGGCTACGACTCGAAGATCAAGCCCAAGTTCGACGCGAAGGAGTGGTCGCTCGTCGACGACCAGTCGGTGCCGGACTGGGACAACGTCAAGGGTGGCCAGATCTTCGAGCAGATGCTGGCCAAGGCCGGTGGCAAGGTCGACGGTGTGCTTGCGGCCAACGACGGTCTCGGCGGTGCGGCGATCGCCGTGCTGAAGAAGAACAACCTTCAGGTTCCGGTGACGGGCCAGGACGCCACCGTGGACGGTCTGCGGAACATCCTCAAGGGTGACCAGTGCATGACCGTGTACAAGGCGATCAAGACCGAGGCGGAGGCGGCGGCCAAGGCGGCGGTCGCGCTGGCCAAGGGCGAGAAGCCGGCGACGAGCGGCACGGTGAAGGACACCAAGTCCAACGCCGAGGTGCCCTCGGTGCTGGCCACCCCGGTCGCGATCTACAAGGAGAACGTGAAGGACGTCATCGCCGACGGGTTCGTCACGAAAGACGAGGTCTGCAAGGACCTCGCCAAGGAGTGCGAGGCTGCGGGCATCAAGTGATGCCGGCTGGTGGGCGCGGCCCCAACCGGTGCACCGGGCGGGCCGCGCCCGCGGCGCCC
>JBEIFW010000126.1:0-10592 GCA_040382215.1 Acidimicrobiales bacterium | reverse complement strand
CGCCGTCGCCGACGAGGAAGCCGGCTCGGCCCACGGAGCCGAGTGGCTCGTCCACCACGCCGCCGACGCCGTGCGGGCCGATTACGTGATCACCGAGTCCGGCGGCCTGGTGTCGCACCGGCCGAGCGGCCCGAAGGTGACGGTTCACGTCGGCGAGAAGGGGATCAACTGGGTACGCCTGCGGGTGCGGGGCACACCGGGCCACGGTTCGCGCCCGCTGCGCACCGACAACGCGCTGGTGAAAGCGGCCGAGATCGTCCAGCGGTTGCAGGCCTACCGCCCTCGGACCGAGATCGGCGACATCTGGCGCCGGTGGGTCACGGGCATGGACTTCCCCGCCGAGCACGCCGCCGTGCTGCTCGACCCGGCGCGCCTGTGGGACTTCGCGCAGGAGTCACCAAACCTCGCCATGGCCCGACAGGCGCATGCATGCACCCACACCACGTTCTCCCCCAACGTCGTCCACGGTGGCGTGAAGACCAACGTGATCCCCGACGAGGTGGTGCTCGAGGTCGACATCCGCACGCTGCCCGGCCAGAGCGCCGCAGACGTCGACGCCATGCTCGCCGATGCGCTCGGGCCGTTGGCCGCCGAGGTGACCGTCGAGCCGATCCAGACCAACCCGGCAACGGCGTCGCCGATCGACACCCCGCTGTGGGATGCGATCGGTCGGGTCGTCGACCGGCTCGTGCCCGGGGCGATGCTCGTGCCCGGCCTCATCGTCGGCGGGACCGACGCTCGGTTCTTCCGGGAGTTCGGCGCCGTCAGCTACGGCTTCGGGCTGTTCAGCAATCGACTCACCGCCGACCGGTACGCAGCGATGTTCCACGGCCACGACGAGCGGATCGACGTCGACTCGCTGCGCCTCACCACGCAACTCTGGGACCTGCTCGCCCACGACCTGCTCGCCTGACGGCAACGGCTCCGGCGGCCTCCGGGCTGTGGAAACATGCCGGTATGGCCGACCGTGACGTGAAGGCGATGACCGCCGACCTGCCCGCCCCGGCGTTCGACGACGTGGCCTTCACCGTGCCGAGGCCGCTGGTCGACGCCACGGTCGCGATCGTCACCTCGGCGTCGCTACACCATCCAGACCAACCCGATTTCTCCCCCAACGACGTGTCGTACCGGGTCCTCGACGGGGCCCGGCGCGACTGGGTGTCGGGTCACTGGTCACCCAACTTCGACGCCTCCGGGTTCGCGCTCGACCCCAACGTCGTGTTCCCGATCGACCGCCTCGCCGAACTCGCTGCGTCCGGCCGCATCGGCCGTGTCTCGGACCGTCACCTCGCCTACGCCGGCAACCAGTTCGACCTCGCTGCGATCCGCCTCGACGGCGCTCCCGCCGGGGCGGCGCTGCTCAAGGAATGGGGCGTCGACGTCGTGGTGCTCACCCCGGTCTGACCGCTGTGCACGCGTACCGTGAGTACGCTCGCCCGGGTCTTCGAAGCGACCGGTCTCGTGACCGTGGCGCTCGGTTCGATGCAGGGCCAGATGGAGCGCACGGCGCCACCCCGGGGCCTGTGGTGCGACTTCCCACTCGGCCGACCGTTGGGCAAACCCGGCGATCCTGCGTTCCAGCACCGGGTGCTGGCCCACGCATTCGACCTCGTCGAACGGGCCGCCGCGCCGACCGTCGAGCACTTCGCCGAGGCGATCCTCGACGACGGCGTGTCCGAGGTCGCCTGCCCGCTGCCCCCTCGCCACGACCCCGCGTTGGCACCTGCCGTCGATGAAGCTCGCGGGCTGCGCCCCGCGTTCGACCGGGCCGTCGCCCGGTACGGCGACCGAACGGGCACCGGCCGGGTGATCACCGCCGACGAGGTGCCCGACGCCCTTGCCGCCTTCGTCCGGGTGGCCGACGGGATGCCCTGGCGCGAGGCGGGTATCCCGGGCGCGCCAGCCCGTGTCGCCCAGGACATCCGTGGCTACTACGAGACGGCAGCGCTCGCCCTCGTCGACCACACCCCAGCGGCCTGGGAGACCACCCGGTGGTTCCTGCACCACACCGAGGGCGGCAAGGCGATCGTGGCCGCCCGGGCGGCCATGCAGGCGGCGGGCGAGAAGACCCCGCTGTGGTTCTACCTCGTGCCCAACGGGATCTGACCGACCGCTCGACCAGCCGGCTCAGCGCACGCTGACCCAGGCCGGGGTGGCATCGAGCGCCCTGACCTTCGACGCTCCCGTCTCCCGACCACCGGTCGTGACCCGGGCCGCCGGCAGTTCGACGACCGAACCGTCGGCCAGGCCGATGAGCAGTGTGGCACTCCCCGGGAACACGGCGCTCACCGTTCCCCGGCGCTTGTCGACCGGCGACAGGCGCACGCCCTTGCCTGCCCGCCCCTGCACCAGCACCTCCTCGACCGGCACTCGCTTGGCCAGGCCAGTGGTGTGCCACACCACGACCTCGCTGCCCGCCGGCGCCGCGATCGCCCCGACGACGGCATCCCCGGCGGCGAGCTTGATGCCCCGGACGCCGGCGGCCGAACGACCCATCGGGCGCACGTCGTCCGGCACGAACCGGATCGCCTGCCCCTGCGCGGTGGCGAGCAGCAGCGGCCCGGCGGGGAACCCGATCGCGGCCACCACCCGCTCGCCCTCGTCGAGCTTCACGATCGAGATCCCACCCTTGCGATCACCGCCTGCGAGGTCGTCGCCTGCGATCCGCTTGATCTGCCCGCCCGAGGTGACGAGCAGCAAGTCGGTGGCCAACGCCGCCGCCGTGGTCCACCACAACACGGCCTCGTCGCCGACGAGGGCGATCAGGTTCTGCTGGGCCGTCGGGCGCTCGATGGGCACGACTGCGCCCACGATGCGATGCAGCTGACCGGTCGAGGTCAGCGCAACGATCTGGGCCGCCGTCGAGGTGTCGAGACGGCGCAGCACCGCGCCCTCCTTGGGCGCTCGAACCTTGGCCGACGTGCGGAACGCCTGCAGATAACCCCGATCGGTGACCACGATCTCGATCGGATCGTCGGGCAACGCAACCGCGGCCGGCACGACGAGCTCGGCATCGGTGAGCTGGGTTCGCCGCTCGTAGCCCTCGAACAGACCCGCGGTCTCCTCGAGCTCGACGCCGACCTGCCGGCGCAGTCTCGTGGGTGATTCCACGAGCGCTTCGAGACGCTTGCGTTCCCGGCGCAGCTCGTCAGCCTCCTTCTCGACCTCGACGCGAGCGAGGCGGGTGAGCCGGCGCAGCGTGAGGTCGAGCACGAAATCGGCCTGCAGCAAACTGAGCGAGAACGCCTGGATCAGCCCGGCGCGGGCGGCGGCCACGTCGTCGGCAGCCCGGATGATCGCAATGGCGCGATCGATGTCGACGAGCACGGCGAGCAGGCCCTCGAGCAGGTGGAGGCGCTCGGCGATCTTCTCGAGCCGCCGACGGCTTCGCCGCTCGATCACCTCGACCCGGTGCAGCACCCAGGCTTCGAGCACGGTGCGCAGGTTGTAGGCCTGCGGCACACCGGCGGCGTTGAGGGCCACCATCGCCACCCCGACGGTGGTCTGGAGGCGGGTCTCCTTGAGCAACACGGCGATCACCTGCTCCACCGAGGCCTCGGCGCGCAGTTCGATCACGACGCGGGTGTCCTCCTCGGACGACTCGTTGATCACGTCGCGCACCCCGGCCAGCTTGCCGTCCGTCGCAAGCTTGGCCACCCGGGCGCACAGCTCCGACGCAGACGCCGTTGCGCCCTGGCTGTAGGGCATCGACGTGATCACGATGCGCTTCGCGCCTCGCTTCGCATCCTCGACGATCCAGGTGCCCCGCACGATCACCCGACCGCGGCCCGACCGGTAGACGTCGGCGAGGGCCGAGGCGTTCACGATCGTGCCACCCGAGGGGAAGTCGGGGCCCTGCACGATGGCGGCGAGCTCGTCGACCGTCGCGTTGCGGTTGGCGATGAGATGGAGCGCTGCGGCGCACACCGCCCGGGGATCGTGGGGCGGGACCACGGTCGCCATCCCGACACCGATCCCCACGGTGCCGTTCACGAGCAAGTTGGGGAACCGAGCCGGGAGCACGACCGGTTCGGTCTCGAGACCGTCGTAGTTGGGTTGCAGGTCGACCGTGCCGGCGTCGACCTCCGCGAGCAGTTCGACCGCAGCACGCGCCAACCGGCATTCGGTGTAGCGCTCGGCGGCGGGTGGGAAATCCGGCGAGCCGACGTTGCCGTGGAAATCGACGAGCGGGACGAGGGTGTTGAACGGCTGGGCCAGGCGTACGAGTGCGTCGTAGACCGATTGGGTGCCGTGGGGGTGGAACTTGGCGACCGTGTCGCCGGTGATGCGGGCGCACTTCACGTGGGCGCGGTCCGGTGTGACCCGGTTGCGGTCGAGATCCCACAGGATGCGACGGTGCACCGGCTTGAGCCCGTCGCGCACGTCGCAGACCTGGCGGGCCCCGTTCACCGCCCGGGCGTAGGCCAGGAAGGTGGCGCCGATGAAGCCGGCCGCTTCGACCGGTTCGGGCGCCTCGGCGACCGGGGTGAACAGGTCCGGGGTGTCGGCCCCGGGACGGCGGCGACTGGCCATCGCGACGCTCCCCTACTCGCTCAGCCGCAACGACGCAGCGGCGTACTCGTCGGCGTTGGTGGTGATGAACTCCCACTTGGTCTCGGCGTCGTCACCCATCAGGCTCGACAGCATCCGGTCGACGGCGGCGGCGTCGGACACGCTCACCTGAAGCAGCCGCCGCCGCACCGGATCCATCGTGGTGTCGCGCAGTTCCTGCCAGTCCATCTCGCCGAGGCCCTTGAGCCGGTTGAACTCGCGCTTGTGGTTGGGGTGCTCGGCCAGGAAGGCGGCCTTGGCCGCTTCGTCGCGCAGGTAGACCTTCTCGCTGCCGACGACGGTGGAAAACAGCGGCGGGCAGGCGATGTACAACCGGCCCTCGGCGACGAGATCGGTCATCTGGCGGTAGAAGAAGGTGAGCAGCAACAGCTGGATGTGACCGCCGTCGATGTCGGCATCGGCCATGATCACGATGCGGCTGTAGCGCATCCGGCCTGCGTCGAACGAGGTACCCCGGCCGGCGCCGACGATCTGCACGAGCGCGTTCAGCTCGGCATTGCGCACGATCGATTCCATCTTCGCCGTCTCGGCATTGAGCGGCTTGCCCCGCAACGGGAAGATCGCCTGGAACTTCGGGTTGCGGGCCCGAACAGCCGAGCCACCGGCCGAATCGCCCTCGACGATGAACAGCTCGGTGTCGCCGGAGCCGGACAGGCAGTCGTAGAGCTTGTCGGGGAGGCCGGCGCCTTCGAGTCCGGTCTTGCGGCGCTTGCGGTCCGCCTCGCGCTCGGCCTCGGTCTGGGTGCGCAGCCGCATCGCCGCCCGGGCCTTGTCGACGATCAGCTTGCCCTCGGCCGGGTGTTCCTCGAGCCAGGTGGACAACCCGGCGTAGACGGCCGACTCGACGGCGCCGGCCACCCAGGTGTTGCCGAGCTTGCCCTTGGTCTGGCCTTCGAACTGCGGCTGACGCAGCTTCACCGACACGACTGCGGTGAAGCCCTCGCGCACGTCGTCGCCGGTGAGGCCCGGGTCTTTGTCCTTCAGGTGGCCCTTGGCCTTCGCATAATTGGCAACGGCCCGGGTGACCGCCTTGCGGACGCCTTCGGCGTGCTTGCCGCCGTCGACGGTGGCGATGCCGTTGGCGAACGACAGCAGCGTCTCGGTGTACCCCTCGTTGAACGCCAACGCCGCGTCGACGTCGAGCCATTGGCCGGCGGCGTCGTTCGCGTCGTGGACCGACGCCACGGCGACGACCCCCGGGAACAGCGGCTTCTTCGCCCCGTTCAACTCGACGGCGAGATCCCGGATCCCCCCGTCGAAGCGGAACGTCTGCTCGGATTCCTTGCCGGGCCGCTCGTCGCGCAGCACGAACGTGAGGCCCCGGTGGATGTAGGCCTGCATCTTCAGCCGTTCTGCGACGGTGCGCCCAGAGAACCCGACGTTGCGGTCGTCGAACACCACGGGATCGGGCCAGAACGTGACCTGGGTGCCCGTGCGGCTCTTGGGAACTGTGCCGATCGCCGCCACGGGCCCGTCGGGCACGCCCGGCAACAGCCGGCCGCGTTCACGGCGCACCGAGAAGGACTGGCGCCAATGGCTGCCGGCCCGCCACACGTCGAGCACGAGCCGCGACGAGAGCGCGTTGACCACGGACACCCCGACGCCGTGCAGGCCACCGGAGACCTGGTAGCCACCGGTGCCGAACTTGCCACCGGCGTGCAGGACGGTGAGCACCACCTCGGCAGCACTCTTGCCCCGGTGCTGGCCCGACGGGTACGGATCGACGGGGATGCCACGCCCCTCGTCACGAACCCGGCAGCCGCCGTCGGCGAGCAAGGTGACTTCGATCCGGTCGCCGAAACCGCCCATCGCCTCGTCGACCGCGTTGTCGACGACCTCCCAGACGAGATGGTGCAGGCCAGCCGGCCCGGTGGAGCCGATGTACATCCCCGGCCGGGTGCGCACCGGCTCGAGCCCTTCGAGCACGGCGATCGCCGAGGCGTCGTACCCCGTTGCATCGGGGGCGGTTCGACCGTCCTTGGAAGGCACGGGGCGCGATCGTACGGTCGGGATGTGGCGAGGTGGCGGACGGGCCAGGAGTGCCATGCTGCACGGGTGACCGAGCGCCCGGCGATCCTGCTCGACTGCGACCCGGGGCACGATGACGCCGTCGCCATCGCGCTCGCCCAGCGCTTCGCCGACCTGGTCGGGATCACCACGGTAGGGGGGAACAGCGGGCTCGCGAACACCACCCGCAACGCGCTGCAGGTCTGCGCGCTCCTCGGACTCGACGTGCCCGTGCATGCGGGCGCGGACGCCCCGCTCGTCGGTCCGACCCCGCCGCGCGCCGAGCGGATCCACGGCCGCAGCGGCCTCGACGGCGCCGACCTGCCCACGGCCCGGCGAGCGGCCGATTCCGACGACGCCGTCGGATTCTTGCTCGAGACCACCCGCCAACGCGAAGGCCTCTGGCTGGTGCCGACGGGTCCGATGACCAACGTCGCGCTGGCGGTCCGGCGCGACCCCGCCCTGGTCCGGCGGGTGGCCGGGGTCTCGTTCATGGGCGGCGCGGCCGGTGCCGGGAACATCACCTCGCACGCCGAGTTCAACATCTGGTGCGATCCCGAGGCCGCCCACGAGGTGCTGGCCGCCGGCTTCCGACAGGTGACGATGGCCGGACTCGACGTCACCGGCGAGGTCAGGGCGACCTGGCCGATACTCGAGCGACTCCGCGGCTGCGGCGCCGTCGGCGTCGTGTTCGCCGATCTGCTGGCGTTCTACCTCCGCAACTGCGAGGAGCTCGACCGGACCGGGGGTGCTGCGGTCCACGACGCGCTCGCCGTGCTCTGGCTCACCCACCCCGAGCTGTTCGTCGGGCACGATCTCCCGGTGCGGGTGGAGACCACCGGCACCCACACGCGAGGCATGACCGTCGTCGACCAGCGTCCCCGGCGCTCGCCAGCGCCGTCCACGTGCCACGTGTTGTTCCACGCCGATTCGCCTGCGGTGTGGGAACTGATCGTCGAGGCGTTGGCGTCCTACCCCGACCCGGCCTAGGGCAACAGCCCACCGAGTTCGGCGAGCGCGGCGCGCGGGTCGGTGACGTGGATCGTCCGCCAGCCGTGTCCCGCTGCCGCGACGAGGTTGCCGGCGAAGTCGTCCAGGAAGGCGACCCGATCGGCCGGCACGCCGAGGGCACGGGTGACGTGGTCGAAGATCCGGGGTTCGGGCTTGCGCATCCCGACCCAGGCGGAGTCGACGTAGACGTCGAACCGGGCGGGATCGCACAGCCGGTGCAACGTCGGCTGGAACGAGCGGATCCCGTTGGTGAGCAGGCCCACCCGCACGCCTCGGGCCCGCAGGTCGTCGATCGCCGCGAGCACGTAGTCGTTGACCTCGAACTGCCCGGGGGCGAGCAGCCGCTCCACCTCGTCGCCGCGGAACCCGAGACCTGCCGCCGCCGCATACGGGCCCAAGAGACCCTGCAGGTCCTCGGTGGCGATCTCACCCCGTTCGAGCCGGTGCCAGGGGTGGTCGTCGGTGGATCGGTCGAACGGCCCCATCAGCACCGGCGCAAGCACGTCGGCCGTCGTCCCCAACGACTCGGCGATCACGCCGATCGTGCGGGTGATCGGGGTGATGATCACCCCACCGAAGTCGAACACCACCGCCTCGACAGCAGTCTTGGTGCTCACGTGAACGACAGCTCCCCGGCGGCGGGCACACCGGCGGCGTCCGCAGCACTGCGGGCGTGATAGCTGGAGCGGGTCAGCGGGCTCGACTCGACGTGCGCGATCCCGAGGGCCTCGCCGACGGCCTTGTAGTGGGCGAAGGTGGTCGGCTCGATCCAACGGGTGACGGGCAGGTGGTTCGTCGTCGGCCGCAGGTACTGACCGATGGTGACGATGTCGACCCCCACGCCGGCCAGATCGGCCAGACAGCCCTCGACCTCCTCGTCGGTCTCCCCCATCCCGAGCACGAGTCCGCTCTTGGTGACGAGCCCGGCGGCCCGGGCGCGGGCCAGCACCCCGAGCGAGCGGGCGTACCCGGCCGAGGGGCGCACCGCGCGCTGCAGCCGGGCGACGGTCTCGATGTTGTGGTTGAGCACGTCGGGTCGCGCCGACAGCACCCGGCTCAGGTCGCCGGCAACACCCTTCAGGTCCGAGATCAGCACCTCGACCCGACACGCCGGTCGCCGGTTCCGGATCGCCTCGATCGTGGCGACGACCGCAGCGGCGCCGCCGTCGGGTAGGTCGTCGCGCGCCACCATCGTCACCACGGCATGGGCGAGCCCCATCCGGTCGACGGCCTCGGCGACCCGTCCGGGCTCACCCGCGTCGGCCGGCAGCGGCTTGCGGGTGTCGACCAGGCAGAACCCGCACGCCCGGGTGCAGCGCTCCCCGAGGATCATGAACGTCGCAGTGCCCTGGGACCAGCACTCCGACAGGTTCGGGCAACCCGCCTCCTCGCACACCGTCGTGAGCGCAAGATCGCGCACGGTGCGCTTGAGCCGCAGCACGTCCGAGCCGATGTCGACCTTGGCCCGCAGCCAGTCCGGCTTGCGCGCCGAGATCGCCAAGCCGTCGGTCACCCCGGCCGCGGCCAGGCGGCCGGTCAGGCGCACCTTGTCGCCCGCACCCTCACCACGGCTGAAGGGGCTGAGGTCCTCAGGCCGGTGGCGCCAGGCGACGTCCTGGCGTTCGACGGCCCCGCCCCCCCACGCCGCCGCCGCCCGGGCCACGACCGCGTCGACCACGGCGACCATCGGCGCCGCGATCCCCTCGGCGGCCAACGACGTGACGTCCTTCCCCTCGATGCCGCAGGCGACGATGTGCTCCCGCAGGTAGGCGAGATCGGTGGTGACATTCAGTGCGAACCCGTGCATGGTGCGCCCCCGGGACAGCTTCACCCCGATCGCTGCGATCTTGCGGGGATTCGGGCCGTCGGGATCCACCCACACCCCGGGGTACTCCCGCAACCGCCCGCAGCCGGGCAGGCCGAGCTCGGCGAGAGCGTCGATCAGCACCTGTTCGACGCTGCGCACGTAAGCGACGGTGTCGGCGAGCCCATTGGCCCGGCCGCGCTTGCCGGCGAGCGACAGAATCGGATAGCCGACCAGCTGGCCGGGCCCGTGGTAGGTGATGTCGCCACCTCGATCGGCCCGCACCAGCTCGGCGCCGACCGCCGCCGGGTCGCAGCGCAGATGACGCAGATCGGCCCGGACGCCGAGGGTGAAGGTGTGCGGGTGCTCGAGGAGCAACAGGTGTTGCCCCCGGCTGCCCGTGAACAGCGCGCGCTGGACGTCCAGGGCCTCGTCGTAGGGCACACGGCCGAGCCAGCGAGCGCGCAGCATCACAACTCCGCGGCCCAGTCCCTGGTCTCGAGGAGGGTCTTGATCTTCACGAGGAAGTTCGCTGCGTAGGCACCGTCGAAGGCCCGATGATCCCACGACATCGCCAGGTTGCCGGTCGGATGGATGGCGATGCCCTCGCTCCCGTCGGGCAGGTCCACCACCACGGGGCGCCGCACGATCGCATCGGTGGAGATGATGGCCACCTGCGGCTGGTTGATGATCGCCGCCGTGAGCACCGACCCGGCCGAGCCGTTGTTGGAGATCGTGAACGTGCCGCCGCTGATCTCGTCCGGCGACAGCTTCCGGGCCCGGGCCCGGTTCGCGAGGTCGTTGATCTCGCGCGCCAGCGCCCGCAGCCGCTTGGTCTCCGCATCCCGCACCACCGGCACGAGCAGGCCCTGGTAGTCGAGGTCGACGGCGATGCCCAGATCGACGTAGCGGTGCACGATGAGTTCGCCATCGCCCACGCTGGCGTTGAGGTGCGGGAACTCGCCGAGGCCGTCGACGACGGCCCGGCTGATGAACGGCAGGTAGGTGAGCGAGAAGCCCTCGGACCGCTTGAACTCGTCCTTGACGGCCTTGCGCACCCGATCGACGTTGGCGTAATCCACCTCGACGACGCTGAAGGCGTGGGGGGTGACCGCCTTGGACATCACCATGTGGTCGCCGGTGTGCTTGGGGATCTTCGAAAGCTTGACGCTCTGGTCCCGTTGCCCGGTGGCGATCG
>JBEIFW010000125.1:0-10677 GCA_040382215.1 Acidimicrobiales bacterium | reverse complement strand
GCCGACGCCGCCGGCGATCGACACGTTCGGGAACACGTAGTGCACGATGCTGCAACGCGCGTTGAGGTCCCACGAGTCCTCGGGGGTCTCGGTAGCCGTCGGGGTGGCCCTGGTGGCGAACCCCACCCGCACGTGCGGGCCGTACAGGTCGTAGGTGTTCCGGTTGGTGATCGACCGGGTGCCGATCGAATCCCGGTGCAGGTAGCCGATGTGGTAGCCGTCCACGTAACCGTCGGCGGTGAGCTTCCAGTTCGGCGACGCAAGCGTCGTGGTCACCCGGTAGGGGTGCAGGTCGTCGAGACGCAACAGCGCCAACGAGTCGAGCATCCCGCCCAGCCAGCCGTCGAGATCGAGCTCGGCATCCCGGTCGAGCGATGCGAACACCGCACCCACCCGCTCCTCGCAGGGCAGCTCCACCAAACCGGTGGCGTCGAGCTCCCCGAAGCTGTCCCGGCCGGTCACCCCGGCCAGCGCCCCCTGGGTGTCGTAGGTCCAGAAGTGGTAGGGGCAGGTGAACCGGCGGGTCGAGCCGCACGCCTCCTCGGTCACCCGGGCGCCCCGGTGCCGGCACGCGTTCAGGAACGTGCGCACCACCCCGTCGTCACCGCGCACGATCAGCAGCGGCCGGCCGGCGATCGTGAGGGTGATGAACTCCCCCGGCTCGCGCACGTCGCAGGACAGCGCCACCAGCAGCGGCACCCGGCGGAAGATCGTGGCCAGCTCCCGTTCGAACTGCTCGGGATCGGCGTAGCTCGACGCCGGCACCTTCATCGGAGTGTCGGCCAGGTCGGGCGATCCGGCGGCCACGTTCCCGGCCAGCCGGCGGACGATGTCGTGCAGTGGGGTCGTCACGGCCTCTCCTCAGCGCGCCAGGTAGCCGGCGTCGACCGCAAGGGCATGCCCCAGCGTGAACGACGATTCGTCCGAGCACAGCCACAGCGCGGCGTTCGCGATCTCGGTCACCGTGCCGAACCGGCCGAGCAGGCTGAGGCGGTTCGCGGTCTCGGCGGCGTCGCCGCTGCGGCGGGCGATCGCGTTGCGCAGCATCGGGGTGTCGATCGCCCCCGGGCAGATCGCATTGATCCGGATCCCGTGGCGGGCGTAGTCCATCGCAGCCGAGCGGGTGAGGCCGAGCACCGCGTGCTTCGAGGCCGTGTAGCCCGACTGGTTGTGCTGCGGCCGGTAGGAGCTGGTGGACGCGATGTTCACGATCGCCCCACCCGTCCCGGCCGCCACCATCGCCCGCAGCTCGTGCTTCATGCACAGGAACACCCCGCGCACGTTCACCGCCTGGAGCCGGTCGAACACCGCGTCGTCGAGCTCCGCAAGGGGCACCCCTTCGCCTTCGATCGCCGCCGCGTTCACCGCACAGTGCACCCCGCCGAAGGTGTCCACCGCCCGGGCCACGAGCGCCGCGACGGCGCCGGTGTCGCTCACATCGGTGGGCACGAAGATCGCGGTGCCGCCCGCCGCGGTGATTCGGGCCAGCGTCGCCGCCCCGCCTTCGGTGTCGACGTCGGCCGCGACCACTCGGGCGCCCTCTGCAGCAAAGGCTTCGGCGATCGCGGCGCCCATGCCGCTCGACGCGCCGGTGACCAGTGCGGTCCGGCCCGTGAATCGTGTTGCGCCCATGGGTTCCTCGTTTCATGACTCGTGCTGGGCCGGTCCGTGCGGTTCAAGCGCACGGCGGCCTACCTGCGTACGATCGTGCCCGATGCCAAGAATCGTCGACCATCACGAGCGCCGTCGCGTCGTCGCAGAGTACGCCGCGCAGCTCGTCTCCCGAGGCGGCCTCGATGCGGTGACGATGCGAGACGTCGCTGCGGTCGCCGGCACGTCGACGGCCATCGTGTCGCACTACTTCCGCGACAAGAACGAGCTGCTCCGCTACACCTACACCGTCGCCGCCGACGCCGCCCGGGGCCGGATCGCTGCGGTGCTCGCCGCCGATCCGGGCAACGTGCGCGGCGCCTGCGAGAGCCTGCTGCCGATCGACGACGACCGCCGGCAGGACTGGCGGATCTGGTTCGCGTTCTGGGGTCTGGCTGCGTCGGAGGCCCCGTTCGCGGAGATCCACCGCGACCGCACGCGGTTCATGGTCGACACCCTCACCCGGGCCGTGCGCGCCGCCCGGCCGGGCATGCGGACCGCGCAGGCCCGGGAGATCGCCCGCGGGTTGCTCACCGTCGTCGTCGGCATCGCCAGCCAGGCCACGTTCGACCCGGCCGAGTGGACGCCGTCCCAGCAACGCCGGTCGATGGCCACCCAGATCGGACTGCTGCTCCCCGAAGCCTGATTCCCGCCCCGCCCGGCCCCGAACCCCGCCCCGGCTCAGCGTTCCAGCAGCCCGGCCAGGAACCGGCCGGTGTGGCTCGCCGGCACTGCAGCGATGTTCTCGGGCGGGCCCTCGGCCACGATCTGACCGCCGCCCGAGCCGCCCTCGGGGCCGAGGTCGATCACCCAGTCGGCGGTCTTGATCACATCGAGGTTGTGCTCGATCACGAGCACCGTGTTGCCCTGGTCGACCAGGCGTGAGAGCACGGTGAGCAGGCGGCGCACGTCCTCGAAGTGCAGGCCCGTGGTCGGTTCGTCGAGCAGGTAGATCGTGTGGCCCGTCGAACGCTTCGCAAGCTCGGAGGCGAGCTTCACCCGCTGCGCCTCCCCGCCCGACAGCGTGGTCGCCGGCTGCCCCAGGCGCACGTAGCCCAACCCGACGTCGACGATGGTCTGCATGTGCCGGGCGATCACCGGCTGGTTGGCGAAGAATTCGAGCGCCTCCGCGCACGGCAGGTCGAGCACCTCGGCGATGTTGCGGCCCTTGAACGCCACCTCGAGCGTGTCCCGGTTGTAGCGGGCGCCCTTGCACACCTCGCACGGCACGTACACGTCGGGCAGGAAGTGCATCTCGATCTTGAGCGTTCCGTCACCCGAGCACGCCTCGCAACGCCCACCGGGCACGTTGAAGCTGAACCGGCCCGGCAGGTAGCCGCGCACCTTGGCCTCGGCCGTGGTGGCGAACAGCTTGCGAACGTGGTCGAACACCCCGGTGTAGGTGGCCGGGTTGGAGCGCGGGGTGCGCCCGATCGGCGACTGGTCGATGTCGATCACCTTGTCGAGGTGCTCGATCCCCTCGATCGTGCGATGCCGGCCGGGAGCCAGCTTCGACTTGTAGATCCGCTGCATCAACGCCGGTAGCAGGATGTCGCCCACGAGCGTGGACTTGCCCGACCCGGACACACCGGTCACCGCAACGAAGCAGCCCAACGGGATCCGCACGTCGAGGTCCTTCAGGTTGTGTTCCCGGGCGCCGCGCACCGTCAGCCACTGCCCGCCCGGCGGGCGCCGCGTCGCAGGCACCGGCACCCGTCGCTTGCCGGCCAGGTACTGGCCGGTGAGGGATTCCTTGCTCTTCAACAGGCCCTTCACCGGCCCCGAGTACACGACCGACCCGCCGTGCTCCCCCGCCCCCGGCCCGATGTCGACCACCCAGTCGGCCACCTTGATCGTGTCCTCGTCGTGCTCGACGACGAGCACCGTGTTGCCGAGGTCGCGCAGGCGGACCAGGGTGTCGATCAGTCGCTTGTTGTCCCGCTGGTGCAACCCGATCGAGGGCTCGTCGAGCACGTAGAGCACCCCGACCAGACCCGAGCCGATCTGGCTGGCCAACCGGATGCGCTGCGCTTCACCGCCGGCGAGCGTGCCGGCCGAGCGCGACAGGGTGAGGTAGTCGAGGCCCACGTCGAGCAGGAAGCTCATGCGGGCGTTGATCTCCTTCACCACCCGCTCGGCGATGATCCGGTCGCGCTCGTTGAGCTGCAGGCCGGCGAGGAACGAGGCCGCCTCCCCGATCGACGCGTCGCACACCGCCGAGATCGACCGCCCACCCACCTGCACCGCGAGCGACGCCGGCTTGAGCCGGGCCCCCGAACAGGTAGGACAGGGGATCTCGCGCATGTACGACTCGATCTGCTCGCGCGCCCAGTCGCTCTCGGCCTCGCCGTGCTTGCGCTTGAGGAGCGGGATCACGCCCTCGTAGGTGGTGGCGAACTGCCGGCTGCGGCCGTAGCGGTTCTTGTACCGGACCGTCACCTGACCCTTGACGCCGTAGAGGATCGTCTCCTGCTGGGCCTTGGTGAGCTTGCCGAACGGCTTGTCCATGGCGATGTTCTTCGCCTCGGCCACGGACTCGAGCAGTTTGGCGAAGTACTGCGTGCGCGCCGTCGACCACGGCGCGATCGCCCCGTCGGCGAGCGACAGGTCGGGGTTGGGGACGACCAGCTCGGGATCGACCTCGAACGTCGTGCCGAGCCCGTCGCAGGCCTCGCACGCTCCGTAGGGCGAGTTGAACGAGAAGTTCCGGGGGGCGAGCTCCTCGAACGAGGTGCCACACGTCGGGCAGGCCAGGTGCTGGGAGAACGTGAGGATCTCGCTGTCGTCGCCGGGGTTGCGCCCGACGAGCTCCACCTCGGCGACCCCCTCGGCCAGCTTCAGCGCGGTCTCCAACGAGTCGGTGAGCCGCCGCTCGATCCCGGCCCGCTGCACCAGCCGGTCGACGACCACCTGGATGGTGTGCTGCTCGTAGCGGGCGAGGCGCTCGCCCTTGAGGAACTCGGCGATGTCGACGACCTCGCCGTCCACCCGGGCCCGCACGAAACCCTGCGCCTGCAGGTCCTCGAGCAGCCCCTCGTACTCGCCCTTGCGGCCCCGCACCACCGGTGCCAGCACCTGGAACCGGGTGCCTTCGGGCAAGGTGAGCACCCGGTCGACGATCTGCTGCGGGGTCTGGCGCTCCACCCGCGTGCCGTCGTTCGGGCAGTGGGGCACCCCGATGCGGGCCCACAGCAGACGCAGGTAGTCGTAGACCTCGGTGATCGTGCCGACCGTCGAGCGGGGGTTGCGCGACGCAGACTTCTGGTCGATCGAGATCGCCGGCGACAGGCCCTCGATGAAGTCGACGTCGGGCTTGTCCATCTGGCCGAGGAACTGCCGGGCGTATGCGCTGAGCGACTCGACGTAACGGCGCTGCCCTTCGGCGTAGATGGTGTCGAACGCGAGCGACGATTTCCCCGAGCCGGACAGGCCGGTGAACACGATCAGCTTCTCGCGCGGCACCTCCACCCCGATGTTCTTGAGGTTGTGCTCGCGGGCGCCGCGCACGATCAGCTTGTCCGACGACATACGGCGGCGAGCCTACCCAGGGGTGCCAACCCGGACCGAACACCCGTTCCAGTGGCCGCAGGCACCCCTCCCCGGCGTACGGTCGCCGGCGTGCGCGCCATCCAGGTCGATCCCGCCGCCCGTCAGCTCGTCGAGGTCGAGGTGCCCGATCCGGTGGCCGGGCCGGGCCAGCTGCTCGTGCGGGTCCGGGCCGCCGGGCTGAACCGGGCCGACCTCGCCGTCGTCACCGGCGGCTACGTGGTCGGCACGGCGCGCGACGCCACCGCCCCCCGGCCGCCACGCCCGTTCACCGCCGGCGGCGAGTTGGCCGGCGAGGTGCTCGCCGTCGGCGACGGCGTGACCGGCTGGGCCGTCGGCGACCGGGTGATGGCCCAGGGCCAGGGCTACGCCGAGCTGGCCGCCGTCGACGCCCGCCTGGCGATGCCGGCTCCCGCCGCGCTGTCGTGGGCCGAGGCCGGCGCGCTGCCGGTGGCGTTGCTCACGATGCACGACGCGCTGGTCACCAACGGGCGCTGGGCACCCGGCGAGCACGTCGTGGTCCACGCCGTGAGCTCCGGGGTCGGGGTGATCGGCGCCCAGCTGGCGCTGCACCTCGGCGCCCCGAGCGTGGTGGGCACGTCGCGCACCCCGGCAAAACGCGACCGGCTCGTCGACCTGCTCGCCGCAGTGCCCGGCCCGGCCGACCGGTTCGTGGCCTGCGATCCCGCCGACACCGCCGCCACCGTCGCCCGGGTGAGCGGCGGCCACGGTGCCGACGTCGTGATCGACAACGTGGGCGCCGCCGTGCTCGAGCCCACGCTCGAGGCGATGGCGATCCTCGGGCGCATCGTCCAGGTCGGCCGCCTCGGCGGCCGGCGGGGCACGCTCGATCTCGACGAGCTGGCCCGCAAGCGGGTGTCACTGATCGGGGTCACGTTCCGCACCCGGACCGTCGACGAGCGGGTGGCCGTGGTCGCCGCCGCGTGGCGGGACTGCGCCGACCCCGTCGCTGCGGGTGTGCTGCGCCCCCCGGTGCACGAGGTGTTCCCCCTCGCCCAGGCCGCCGCCGCCCAGGCCGCGCTCGCCCGCGACGAGCACCTCGGCAAACTCGTGCTCGTACCCTGACCCAACCGACACCCAACCGACACCCGGCCGGCGGCTCGGGACGGCGCTCAGCCGCGCCGGATCGACTGGCCGCCGTCGACGGGCAGGAGCACCCCGGTCACGAACCGGGCCTCGTCGGAGGCCAGGAACACCGACGCCCACGCCACGTCCCAGGCACTGCCCATCTGGCGGCCGAGCGGCACCGCTGCGTTGCGTTCGGATCGCAGCTGCTCCGCGTTGATCCCCCGCGCCGCCGAGATCCCCAGGATCGCCATCGGGGTGTCCATCAGCCCGGGCAGCACGGCGTTCACCCGGATCCCGTAGCGAGCGTTGCCCATCGCCAGGTGCTGGGTGAGGGTGTTCAACCCGGCCTTGGACACCTGGTAGGCGGCCGTCGTCGTCGAGCAGATCGACGCGATCGACGAGATCGTCACGATCGAGCCCCCACCCCGTTCCCGCAGGTGCGGCACGACCGCTTTGGCCGTGCGCCACGCCCCGGTGAGATTCACCTCGAGGATGTGATCCCACACCTCTTCCGACAGCGACGTGGCCGCCCCGTCCCCGGTGCCGATGCCGACGTTGTGGTGCACGATCGAGAAGTCGCCGTAGGCCGCGAGTGCGGTGGCCGGGATCGTGGCCACCGACGCCGGGTCGGTCACGTCGGCCACGTGGGCCACCGCCTCGCCGCCCTCGGCCCGGATCTGGGCCACCGTCTGGGCCGCCGCGTGCTCGTCACGGTCGACCACCAGCACCCGGGCACCCTCCCGGGCGAACAGCACGGCGGTGGCCCGGCCGTTGCCGATCGTCTCCCCCGGGGTCTGGCCCCCACCGACGACGATCGCGACCTTGCCTGCCAGCCGTTCCCCCATGGGCCGGACCGTAGCGGTCCGTCGCGCTCTGGGAGCATGGGCCGGTGCGACGTCCCCTGATCGACCTGCGCTCCGACACCGTCACCCGTCCGACCCCGGCGATGCGTCGGGCCATGGCCGACGCCGAGGTCGGTGACGACGTGTTCGGCGACGACCCGACGGTGCGCCGTCTCGAGGACGAGGTCGCGGCCGCCATCGGCACCGACGCCGGAATGTTCGTGCCCTCCGGCACCCAGTCGAACCTGAGCGCGCTGCTCACCCACTGCGCCCGCGGCGACGAGTACGTGGTCGGGCAGAGCTACCACTGCTACCGGTTCGAAGCCGGCGGCGCCGCAGTGCTCGGCTCGATCCAACCGCAGCCGATCGAGGTGGAACCCGACGGGTCGCTCGACCTCGCCCGGGTGGCCGCCGCCGTCAAGCCGGCCGACCCGCACTTCGCCCGCACCCGGCTGCTCTGCCTCGAGGACACCACCGACGGCCGGGTCCTCGATGCCGCCTATCTCCACGCCGCGGCCTCCACCGCCCGCGCCCACGGCCTCGCCGTCCACCTCGACGGGGCCCGGCTGTTCAACGCGGCCACGGCGCTCGGGGTGCCCGCCGCGACGTTGACCGCGCACGCGGACAGCGTGTCGGTGTGCCTGTCCAAGGGGCTCGGCGCCCCGGTCGGGTCGGTGCTGTGCGGCCCGGCGGCCTTCGTCGCCGAGGCCCGACGGTGGCGCAAGATGCTCGGCGGGGCGATGCGTCAGGTCGGCGTGCTCGCCGCCGCCGGGTTGGTGGCCGTGAGCGAGCATCGGCACCGGCTCGCCGACGACCACGACACCGCCCGCCGGCTCGCCGAGGGAATCGCCACGCTCGACGGCTTCGCGCTCCTCCACGGGCCCGGCGACCGCACGAACATGGTGTTCGCCCGCCGTCACGACCCCGCCGACGGGCCGGCGTTCGCCGCCCATCTCGCCGGCCACGGGATCCTGGTCCACGGCACCGGCCCGGTGTTCCGGTTCGTCACCCACCTCGACGTCGGACCCGACGACGTCGACGCCACCGTCGCTGCCATGGCCCTGTTCGATCGTTGAGTTCGATCGTTGCGTCCGGAACTTGACGCAGAATCCGACGAACAACCGATCAGGCAACGCTCAAGCGAGCAGAGGTTCTGCCGAACAAGGAGGCGATCGCTATGTACGGCTCGTCTGGAACCTCCGAAGCCACGACCCCGATCCGGGCTCTCATCGTGGATGATGCACCCGAATTGTGCCTGCTGCTCGAGCCGTTGCTCACCCGTGAGGGGTTCGACGTGAAGGTCGTCGCGGACGGGGACACGGCCGTCGAGGTGGCACGTACCTTCGAGCCGGACGTGATTGTGCTCGATTTGTTGTTGCCCGGCATCGACGGCCTCGAGGCCTGCCGGCGCATCCGGTCGTTCTCCGACGCCTACGTCCTCATGGTGTCCGCGAAGGACTCCGAGATCGACAAGGTGGTCGGCCTGTCGATCGGCGCGGACGACTACGTCACCAAGCCGTTCTCCCCCAACGAGTTGATCGCCCGGCTCCGGGCGATGCTGCGCCGGCCCCGCAAGGCGGGCCGCGCCGTGGCCTACGGCGGCGAGGTGACCACCCGCTCCTTCGGGCCGCTCACCGTCGACACCGCGATCCGGGAGGTGCGGGTCAACGCGGCGCCCGTCGATCTCACCCGCATCGAGTTCGACCTGCTCGCCACGCTGTGCAGCCGGCCCCGGCTCGTGTTCACCCGCAATCAGCTCCTCGAGACGGTGTGGGGACCGAACTGGTACGGCGACACGCACGTGGTCGACGTCCACATGTCGAACCTACGGCGCAAGCTGAACCAGGCCGATCCGGTCACCCGGTTCATCCACACGGTGCGCGGCGTGGGCTTCCGCCTCGCCGACGAGGTGTCGGTCGCGGCCTGATCCGCGCTGCGCTGCCCGCCGTCGCTCAGGCGGCGACGTGTGCCAGCCAGTCCTGCAGCGCCCCGGGCGCAGCCCGCACCGCGGCGTCGAGCGCGTCGAGCGTGCCGGGCTCGTCGGCGCCGAGTTCCTCGATCCGCCGGCACAGCTGCGCCACCTGCTGCACGCCGAGCGTTGCGCTCGGCGACGCCAACGCGTGCGCGGCGCGAGCAAGAGGCCCGGGCCCGGTCGCGCTGCGCACGGCCTGCACCCGGCCGTCGAGCTCGGCGAGGTACCGCTCGATCACCGGCCGCAGGATGGTGAGATCCCCGCCGACCGACGCAAGGAGCCGGTCGAGCACCGTGCGATCGAGCACGGCACGGTCGGACACGGCACGGTCGGACACGGCACGGTCGGACACGGCACGGTCGAGCGGTTCGTTCGCCATCGGTCCCGCATCGTAGGGAGCCCGTCGCTGCGCCCCCTCAAGCATCAGTCATAGATCGCCATCAGCCACCAGGCACCGTGCTCGCGCACCACGAGGCAGGCCGTGCCGTCGGCGAGCAGCAGCTGCAGGCGGGCCCGGCGCCGGCGCCGCTGCGGATCCCACCAGCGGTCCTCCACCGGCCACGGCCCGGCATGGTCGACGACCGGTACCCGTGGCCGGTCCGGGCCGGCGAACCACGCCGGGGCGACGCCCAGCATCCCCCGCCCGCTGACGGTGACCACCTCCCCCTCCGGGCCGAGGACCTCGACCGGCTCAGGCGACGGGGCGACCCAGGCCGGCGACGGAGCCGGCAACGCACCCGGCCACGGCCCGGCACCAGGCCGGCCGGTGACCGCGGCCGCCCGTTCGGTGAGCTCGACGGTGACGGCCGGGACGAGCGTGCACACCTCGTCGGGATCCCGGCCGCCACGCCATTCGGGGACGAGCACCGCCCCCGGGCCGAGCAGGCCGACCAGGCGGGCCACGGCGCGCGCGGCGCGTTCGGCGGCGTCGGTGCGCCCACCCCAGAACCCGCCCGGGCGGCCGGTGTCGGCGACCACCTCGACCGGGGTGGGCCGCACCGCCACGCTCCCGCCGGGGGATCGCCCGGCGCGCTGGCCGGGCTGCCGGTGTCGGCCTACCTCGACGCGCTCGACGCGCTCGAGGCCGGCGGTCCCGATGGCGATTCCGGCGGGGGTGGCGAGTCGAGCGGGGGCGATCGTGCGGCCTGGCGGGAGTTGACCGCACGGTTCGGGCGGCTCGGCCTGCGTACCCTGGGCGACGTCGCCGCGCTTCCCGCCGCCGATCTCACCGCCCGGTTCGGTCCGCTCGGCCAGGCCGCCCACCGGTGGGCCGCCGGGATCGATCCCACCCCGCTGGCGCTCGACACCCCGGTCGGGCGCGAGTCCGAGGTGCTCGAGCTCGAGCCTCCCGTCGCCACCGCCGAGCCGGTGGCCTTCGCCGTGCGTGCCGTCGCCGAGGCGCTGTGCGGCCGCCTGGCCGGCGCCGGCCGCACCTGCCACGAGCTCGCCGTCGGCATCGGTACCGAGCACGGTGAACACGACGAACGGCGCTGGCGTCGGGAGCTCGGGTTCACGGAGGCGACCATCACCGAACGGGTGCGCTGGCAGCTCGAGGGGTGGGCGGCCGGTCCCACCCCG
>JBEIFW010000124.1:0-10769 GCA_040382215.1 Acidimicrobiales bacterium | reverse complement strand
CCCGCGTCGCCACCACCGGGACTCCGTCGGCCGACGGGGGCGGATGGCTGCGCGCCACCACGTCGCTCGCGTCCGAGATCCGGTTCCACTTCGACATGCCCGTGGTGCTGCCCTGGGGTCGGGACGGGCGTAGCCATCCGATCGACGCATCGGTGTATCGGCGGCTGTCCATGCGCCTGTGCACATCGGGCCCGGTGCAGTCGGCGATCCGCTGGTGGAACGCTGCGGGCGTGCGCGGCACGATCGATGTCGGCACCCGCTCGGGCTGCTTCGACCTCGCGCTCGACCTGGCCAACCCGGGCTCGGCCGGCACCTACGTCGCTCCGGAACTCGGCCCCTGGAGCGGGCAGGTGACCCGCCTGTTGTGGTTCCAGGCGAGCGCCGAGGCCCGCACCATCGAGGTCGACTACGTCCGAGTACACCGGGCCGACACCCCCTACGGTCCGCCGTCGACGTCGGTTCCTCGCCCGGTGGTGCTCAGCCCGGCCGCCGAAGGCGAAGGGGATTGGGCGACCGAGGTGCGGGGCAACCCGTGGGATTTCAACGACGCAAACGACGCGGCCGGACTCGCGTCCCTCGCCGGGGTCAGCATCGCCGGCGGCGCACTGAACGCAACCAGCACCACCAACGACCCATCCGTCGAACTGGCCGTGCCGACCCCGATCGACGGCTCGACGTGGAACCGGCTGACGGTCGAGATGTGCATGTCGGGCGGGTTCGATCTCGGCAGCGGACCCGGCGGGGGGACGGTCGGCCGATTCGCCTGGATCCCCACGGAATCGACCCCCGATCCGATCACGGGCGAGCCGCAATGGACCGAGACCCAGGACATCGTGGTGTTCCCCGGCTGCCACCGGATGACGTTCGACGCACGTACCAACCCTCCGGAGGCCATCCACGACGAGGACTCCCGCACCAAACCCGGGTGGGTGTGCCGGTCGATCCAACGGTTCCGCTGGGATCCCTTCGAAGACCCCGGGGCGCGCGCGTTCCAGCTGGTCGATGTCCGCCTCGGGAGGGACCCAGCGTTCACCACCTCGACCCCGATCCGGTTCCGGGACGACGGCGGCGGCTCGGGTGCCACGGCATCGGTCTACGTCTCGACCGATCCGAGCGCCGTGGGTGGCACGCTGGTCCGAACCGGCGTCCCCGTGAGCCCCGGTGTCAACACCGTGACCTGGGACGGCACGACCTCGAGCGGCGCGCCGATGCCGCCCGGCCGGTACTACGTGCAGGTGAGGATCTCGTATCCCGGTGGGGCGACCACGACCGTCCAGGCGCCGTCCTTCGTCGACTTCCTTGCGCCGGGCGCTTCGGGCAACGGCACCTTCGTGCCGTTGAGCCCCATCCGGTTGCTCGACACGCGCGATGCGCCTGTGCCGGTGCAGGGCTGCCGCGGGCCGGTCGCCCAACAGCGCCAGATCGAGCTCGACGTCCTCGGGCGCGGCGGCGTCCCACGCAATGACGTCAGCGCCGTCGTCCTCAACGTGACAGGCGTCAGCCCGACCGCAGGCACGTTCGTGACCGCTTGGCCGTCGGGCGAAGCGAGGCCGTTCACGTCGAATCTGAACCTGACCCCCGGCGACGTCCGTCCGAACCTCGTGACCGCCAAGGTCGGCGCCGGCGGACGGGTCAGCCTCTACAACAACGGCGGATCGACCCACCTCGTGGTCGATGTCGTCGGCTACTTCACCACGGGTCCTGCACAGACGCGCCTCGTGCCGATCAACCCGGAGCGGGCCTTCGACACCCGAGAGGCCGCCTGGGCGCCGGCCGTCGGCCCGGGACAGACCCGGCGGTTCACCGTCGCCGGCGGCCCGCTGCAGCGAGTCCCGGCCGGTGTCAGCGCCGTGGCCATCAACGTGACCGGGATCGGCCCCACCGAATCGACCTACCTGACGGTCTTCCCCGGCGCCTCCGTGCCGCTCGCGTCGAACCTGAACTTGCGCCCAGGTCAGGTGACACCGAATCTCGTCACGGTCCCGGTCGCTCCGGACGGCACGATCGCCCTCTACAACTTCATGGGATCGGTCCACGTCGCCGGCGACGTGGTCGGGTACTTCACCACCGACCCGGCGGTCACCTCGGCCTTCGTGCCCATCAATCCGGAGCGTGCGTTCGACACCCGACTGGGCGCCTATGCACCGGCGCTCGCCGGAGGCGAGGAACGGTCCTTCGTCGTGAGCCCATCGCCGCTGGGACGAGTCCCTGCCGACGCCACCGGAGTCGCGATCAACATGACCGCAGTCCAACCCGCCCTCGGCACCTACGTGACGGTGTGGCCCACCGGTGAACCCCGGCCGTTCGCGTCGAATCTCAACGCAGTGACCGGCGAGATCGCACCGAACCTCGCCTTCGCCAAGGTTGGCGCCGGCGGGAGGATCAGCGTGTTCAACATGCAGGGATCGACCCACGTCATCGGCGACATCGTGGGTTACTTCGTCTCGGCCCCCTCCTGATCGACACCCCGTCTCAGCGGGACCGAGCGACCGCCCAGGCCATGGTTGCCACCAGGGGAACCCGGGCCGTTCGCTCCACGGTCCGCCGACGCCGCAACGCTTGTGGCAGGGCTCGGACGAACCCGGCGATCGCCGGGACCCGCACGCGCCACCCGGACCCCAGCGCCGAGTGGCACTCCGCCAACACCTGGCGCACGACGAGCCGGCACGGCGCGTGGATCGCAAGCGCGACCAGGCGGTTCCGAACGGACTGCGAGACGTGCAGCGAACCGCCGTGACCGATCGGTGCGCCACCGAGGTGGCGGACCACCGACCCCGGGACGCTGCGGTATCGCCAGCCGAGTCGGCGGCCACGCCACGACAACTCGAAGTCCTCGTAGTAGAGGAAGAACAACGGGTCGAACCACCCGACGTCGGCGAGATACGCGGGTCGTAGCGCAACGGCGCAGCCGGTCCAGGCGAACAGTTCGCGACCGTCGTCGTACTGCCCGGCGTCGACCTCGCCGGCCCCGAGGTCGCCTCCGAAGCCACCCTCGTACAGCACGCCCCCGATCCGATCGATGACGTCGGGCCTGCCCCGTTCGGCGGGCCGCAATACCTTGGGACACACGGCGCCGAGCTGCTCGTCCGCCGCAAGGGCATCCAGCAACGGGGCGAGCCAACCCGGTTCGGGCCAGGCGTCGTTGTTGAGCAGCACCACGGCGGCGAACCCGTCGAGGTCGCCGAAGGCGGCATTGCACCCGAGGCCGAAACCGACGTTGCGAGCCAGGGCGATCGTCCGCGCACCGAGGGCTTCGGCCGCTGCGGAGACGGGACGACGCGAGGCGTTGTCGACGACGACCACCTCCACCTCCACGCCGGGCTCGGCCGCCGCAGCAGCCAGAACCCGGCGGACGGCGTCGAGGGTGAGGGCGCCGCCGTCGTGGTCGACCAGCACCACGCGAACCCGACGCGTCATCGCAGCGGCTTCTCGATCCAGCTGTCGAGCTTGGGCTGCAGGTTCGGATTGCCGTACGGGTCGTTCGACAACTGGTGCAACCACCGGGCCTTGAGCAGGTCGTGCTCCTCGTCGAGCACGGCGGGCGCCCGTGTCATCGACTCGAAGTGGTAGAGCACGGCGTACGGGGTCCACAGGATCCGATGCCCGGCCCGACGGATCTTCAGGGAGAAGTCGACGTCGTTGAAGTTGTTGTGGAGGATCGGCGTTAAGCCACCGACCTCGTCGAACACGCAGGCCCGGACCAGCGCGCAGGCCGCGGTCACACCTGACACCTCGCGCTGGACGACGAGCAGGCCGGACGGTCCGAGCTCGCTGCCGTGGTAGCGGAAGAAGGCGTGGAACGGATCGTGGTTGTAGAGGTGACCGGCGTGCTGCAGACGGCCGTCGGCGAACAGCAGCTTCGCCCCGACCATGCCCACGCCCGGGTCCTGGCACAGCGCCACCATCGTGTCGAGGAAGTCGGGGCTCTCGACTTCAATGTCGTCGTTGAGCAGCAACAGGAACTCGCCACGGGCATGCGCAGCGCCAAGGTTCATCTTCTCGGAGAAGTTGAACGGGCGGTCGTACCACACGAGCGTGAGACGGTCGCCGAGGAGCGCTTCGAGCTGCCCGACGACCTCGGGTGGGGTCGGGGTGTCGGCGACGATGACGAACTCGAGGTGCTGGTAGGTGGACCGCTCGACGATCGAGCGAACCGCGTCGACGACGAGGCATCGCTCGACGCCCCACACCCGCCCCCGGGTACCCCGCGTCGGGATGACCACACTGACCAAGGGCTCGCCCTGGACCCGCCGGCGCACCCGGTACACGCCGTTGACCCTGCCGTGCTCGACGACGGCTGGTATGCCGGTCCGATCGCAGTGCTCCTGCACCGCCCGGCGGCCGGCCTCGTAGGCCCACGGCTTGGCCTCCGCATTGCCGGCCACGGACGTCGGCAGCATCCGCCAGTGGTAGAGCACGAACGGGAGGTGGTGCACCCGGCGCGCCCGCTCGGTGACGCGCAGCACGAGGTCGTAGTCCTGGGCCCCGTCGAATCCCGTGCGGAACCGCCCGACCTCGTCGACGATCGAGCGCCGCATCACCGAGAGATGGCAGGTGTACATCTGCGAGCGGAACCGCTCCGGCGACCAATCGGGCTTGTAGAACGGGGTGATGTACTCCCCGGCCGGCGACAGGTTGTCCTCGTCGGAGTACACGTAATCGACGGTCGGGTCGCCGTCGAGCACAGCCCGCACAGCGGCGAGCGCGTTGGGCTCCAGCAGGTCGTCGTGATCGAGAAACGCGACGAGCTCGCCCGTGGCCATGGCCAGCGCATCGTTGCTGGCAGCGACGATGCCGCCATTGGCGCTGCGGTGCTGCACCCGGAATCGGGCGTCGCGGCCCGCGTACTCGGCGAGCACCTGGGCCACGTGAGGCGACGGCGAGCCGTCGTCGACCAGGCAGTGCTCCCAGTCGCCGTCGCTCTGCGCAAGGACCGACTCGAGGCACGCCCGCAACACGTCCGCCGGCGGGTCGTACACGGGGGTGATGATCGAGAAGCGGGGCATCAGAGTTTGCGCAGCAGGCGCTTGGCCCGCCGGGCGGGCGCGATCAACTTGTGCGTCAGAAGGCGATGGTTGCGCTGCGCCCGGAGCAGCTCGTTCTCGAGGGCGGTGACGCGGCCGCGCAGCTGCCCGGCCTCCATTTCGGCCCCGATCGCCGCGTCACGCGCCGCCCAGAGGTCGGTGCGCAGCTTCACGTAGGACGTCTCGTCGGGGCCGACCAGCTCCCGCAGGCGCGCCACCTCGGCCTGCAGCTCGGCCACCTCGGCGGCGAGCGCGGCTGGGTCGTCGCCGGCGGGCCGGGCGGCACCGGCCCGCTCCAGCAGGAGCCGGGCAAGCTCTGCTGCCCGCAGGGCGAGCTCGTCATCGGAGGTGGACTCGGGACGGGTTCTGGATGAGGGCATCGGTTCCGCTCCTCGCAAGGCGCTGGACGGGGTCAAAGGTCGGTCCGCTCGGCTCACGTCCGCAGGTTGCGCCTGGGCTCGATCGACTCGCCCTCCCACGCACCACGGAACGTCACCATCCCGTGCTGCTCGAAGGGATCGCCACGCAGCACATCGAACCGGAACGGCTTCTGCCAGAGGTCGTAGATGTGGAACAGCGTTCGATCGTTGATGCCGACGCTCACGTCATAAGTGCCTTCCAGCAACGGCATCGAGGGCACGACGAAATCGACGTGACCCGCACCCTCGATTCGATCCGGGATCTTGCCGCACTCGCCGGTGTTGGGCCCCGTGATCAACGCTCCGTCGAGGTGGAACACGGCGAACCCGAAGGTGGGCTCACTCACCGGGGAGCGCGTCTCGTAATGCATTCGGAAGCGCACGGCCTGACCGGTTCGGCACCGAAGTATGGGCTGCCCCGTGTCGTCGAGCATCTCGATCCGGCGGATCCTGGCTTCCCCTGTGCCCCAACGGGAACCCTCGTGCTCGTTGATATCCCGGTCCGCGTGGCTCTCGGACGAGTACGCATCGACCACCTCGGTGGCCGGGCCGATCAATGCGGCCTTCCCGTGGTCCATCCACAGCGCTCGGTCGCACAGGTTCCTCACCTGCCCGAGTCCGTGCGAGACCAGCACGATGGTCTTGCCGGCCTCACGGAAGTCGGCGATCTTCTCGCCGCACTTGCGCTGGAAGGATTCGTCGCCGACCGCGAGCACTTCGTCGATGATCAAGACGTCCGGGTCGACGTTGATGGCGACGGCGAAGCCGAGTCGGACGTACATGCCCGAGGAGTAGTTCTTCACCGGCGTATCGATGAACTCCTGCAATCCGGCGAACTCGACGATCTCGTCGTAGCAGGCGTCGATCTGGCGACGGCTCAGGCCCAGGATCGCGCCGTTCAGGTAGATGTTCTCTCGCCCGGACAACTCCGGGTGGAAACCGGCGCCGAGTTCGAGCAGTGCCGACACGGACCCGTCGATCAGCACCCGGCCGCGGTCGGGCTTCAGGATCCGAGCGAGGCACTTCAGCATCGTCGATTTGCCCGAACCGTTGTGGCCGATGATGCCGAACGACTCGCCCTTGTTGATGTCGAAGCTCACGTCGTCGACGGCCCAGAAATCGCTGTACCGGGCTCGGCGGCCGCGCAGGAGCGATGCCTTGAGGTACTGGTTCCGCTCGTGGTAAAGCCGGAACCGCTTGCCGAGATGCTCGACGCGCACGGCGACGCCCGCGGGCTCGGCCCGGCGCTGCCAGTCGATGCTCACAGCTCCTCCGCAAAGCGGGGCGACAGCCGGTCGAACACGAACGCCCCAAGAAACAACGCGACCGCCGAGACCACGACGAGCACCACGACCGTCGATGCCGGTGGGAAGCGCAGGTCGTAGAGGACCGATCGGTATGCGACGGAGAACTCCGCCAAAGGGTTGAGCCGGTACACCCACCGCCAACGCTCCGGTACGAGCGTGATCGGATAGATCACCGGGGTGGCAAAGAACCACAGCTGCGCAGCGATGCCCCACAGGTGGCTGAGATCCCGGAAGTAGACGTTGACGGCGGCAAAGGCGAGGCCGAGCCCCGTCGAGAACACCGCGAGGAGGACCGTGAGCGCGACGAGGACGGGAATCCACGGCAGCACCATGTTGCCGGCGACGAGGAGCGCAACGAGGAGCAGGCCGAGCTCGATGACGAACGTGAACGCCAAGGCAGCGACGTTCGCGCCGATGAGGATCTCGCGGGGGAACCACACCTTCTTGATGAGTCCGGCGTTGCCGACCAGCACACCCATCGACGACGCCACGGAACCGGCGAAGAAGTTCCACGGCAGCAATGCAGCGAGAAGGTAGAGGGCGTACACCTTCAGGCCGCTGGGATCCCCCTTCGGCGGCGGGACCGCAAGGATCACGCCGAACACCAGCGTGAACACCAGCATCGACGACAGCGGGTTCAGGAGCGACCACAGCCAGCCGAGGACCGACCGCTTGTACCGGCCGCGCAGCTCCCGCAGGGTGAGGTTCCACAGCAGTTCCCTGCGGGACACGAACTCGCGTACCTGCACAACCCTCCGATCCGGCCGTTCGAGCAGCGCCTGAGCGTAGCGGAGGGCTCCGGTTTCAACGGTCCGGGGCACGGTCCCTCCCAGAGGGCCACTGCTAGCCTCGCCCGAGCATGAAAACCGTCCTCGTCACCGGAGGCGCCGGCTTCATCGGCTGCACGCTGGCCCCACACCTGCTGCGGTCCGGCCACCGGGTCGTGGCGCTCGACTCGCTCCATCCCCAGGTCCACGCCACCGCCGGGCGCCCGGCGCTGCTACCCGCCGACGTCGAGTTGTGGCCGGTCGACGTCACGTCGCCGACGGCGTGGCACGCCGTGCTCAATCTCGTCGAGCCCGACGTGGTGGTTCACCTCGCGGCCGAAACCGGCACCGGGCAGTCGCTGAGTCAGGCGTCTCGCCACGCCTCGGTCAACGTCCTCGGCACCACCGTGATGCTCGACGCGCTGTTCGCCCGGGAGCGTCGTCCGGACCATGTGATCGTCGCCTCCTCCCGCGCCGTCTATGGCGAGGGCGACTGGATCGACGGCGAGGGCCATGTGTTCCATCCCGGAGCCCGCCGCCACGAGGATCTACTCGCCGCCCGGTGGGACGCGGTCGGGCCGGACGGGAAGCCAGGGCGGCCGCTGCCGAGCCGGGCCCGCACCACGGCGCCTCGGCCGACCAACATCTACGCCGCGACGAAGCTGGCCCAGGAGCACCTGCTGACGGCCTGGGGGGCGGCGACCGGCACTGCGGTGTCGATCCTGCGCCTGCAGAACGTGTACGGCCCGGGCCAGTCGCTCACGAACTCCTACACCGGGGTTCTCGCCCTGTTCGGACGCCTCGCCATCGCCGGCCAACCGATCGAGGTCTACGAGGACGGTGCCATCGTGCGCGACTTCGTCTTCGTCGAAGACGTGGCGCGGGCGTTGGCGGCCGCCGTCGACTCGCCTCCCGAAGTCGTCCGCCGCCTCGACATCGGATCCGGCGTGCCGAGCACCCTTCTCGACGTCGCCCGCACCGTCGCTGCCGCCGCTGGGGCCCCCGAGCCGTTCATTTCCGGGAAGTTCCGCGACGGCGACGTGCGCGCTGCGTCATGCGACATCGCCGACGCCGCGACCGACCTCGGCTTTGTGCCTGCCTGGGACCTCGCACGAGGGATCGCCGCGCTCACGGCGTGGGTGGGAGACACGCTCGGGGTCGCTCGATGACCGAGGCCGGCACCGCAGCCCACTCCGTGATCGGGCTCGTCTTCGCCGAGGGCGACACCGAAGCCTGGGACCTGTCCCTGCGGTCGCTGGCTGCGGGCGGCCTGCACCCGCTCGTCGTCGTGTCGAGCTCGCCGGCCACGCGGGCGGTTGCAGCGGCCCAGGGCGCGGAAGCGCACGAACCCGGCCCGGTGGGTGCGGTGGTGCGGAGGCTGTATCAGCGCTTCGGCACGAGTGTCGCCGTCGTGGTCGCGCCCTGCCTGGTGCCGCCGGTGCTCGCCGCACGAGCGTCGTCGATCGTCACCGAGCATCCGGGCACCGCGGCGATCTCGTTCGTCTCGAACGAGGCGGGCTACCTCAGCGTGCCCTGGCGCAACGTGCAGTCGCAGCACCAGATCGAGGATCTCGACGAAATCGCCATCCAGCGCCGCCTCGAGACCTGGGCGCCCGCGCCCGAGGTGCTGCCGATCCCGGTGGCGGCCGGTCCGGTCGTGGTGCTCGGTGGGCCGGCGCTCGGTGGGCTCGACATCACCGACGACTGCCCCTACGGCGCGCCCGCCTTCCTCGCCGACCTCAGCCTGCGTGCGCAGCGCCGGGGGCTGCGCACCGTCGTGGACAACGGCGTGTTCGTCTCGCGGCCCTGGGACCTCGCCGACCCGGTGCCCGACCCGATCTTCACCGACGGCCCCTCGCAGTGGCTCGCGGCCCGGCATCCGTTCCTCGCCCAGGTGCACGACGAGGAACGCCTCGGCCATGCCTCGGCGACGGCGTGCGCGCTCGGCCCCGTCATCGCGAAGATCCGCGGGTTGCGCGTCCTCGTGGACGGGACGTGCCTCGGGCCCAAGGAGATGGGCACCCAGGTGCAGACCCTCGCCCTCATCGGCTCGCTTGCGGCACGCAAAGACGTACGGGCCGTGTGCGTCGCACTCCCCGGCCCCGTCCACCGCTACGCCGAGGACGTCTTCCGCCATCCGAAGGTGTCGTTCACGATCTCCCCCGCCGCAGACTTCTCGACCGTCGAGCGCGGCGACGTGGTGCATCGGCCCTTCCAACCGGATCGCCGCCTGCCCTTCGACCAGTGGGAGCAGGTCGCGAGCCGCACCGTGCTCACTCTGCAGGACGTGATCGCCTACGCGATCGGTTCGTACCACGGCGGTGGTGCCGAATGGTCGCGCTACCGGTCCGAACTGCGCGACGGCGCCGCACGCGCCGACGGCCTCGTCGTCATCTCGGAGGACACCCGCCGCAGCGTGCTCGACGCGAAGCTGCCGGTGGAGGCGGGCCGGCTGTTCGTCGTTCCCAACGGCACCGACCACCTGCGTGGCGACGAGCCGGCCGCGTTGCCCGAGGAGCTGACCGCGCGCGGCTTTTCCCCGGCACGACCGTTCCTGCTCGTGCTCGGCACCAACTACTCGCACAAGAACCGCGACCTCGCCGTCGCAGCCTGGAAGCTGTTGCGAGAGCGGCGCCTGCCCCACGCGCTCGTGCTCGTCGGGGCGTCGGTACCCCGCGGCTCGTCGCGCCGCGAGGAGGCCCGCCGGGCGGGCTGGGACGACGAGCAGTCCCTGCACGCACTGGCCGACGTGTCGAGCGAGGAGCGCAACTGGCTGCTGCGCCATGCCGACGTCGTGCTCTACCCGACCGGCGCCGAGGGGTTCGGCCTCGTGCCGTTCGAGGCCGCAGCCTTCGGTACACCTACGGTTGCAGTCCGTTTCGGACCGCTCGCCGAGGTGGCCGGCGACGTCCCGGTGCACGCGAGCAGCTGGTCGCCGGCGGCACTCGCCGACGCCGTCACGCAACTGCTGGACGATCCCGTGCTCGCCGCCCAGCAGGTCGCCGCCCAACGAAAGGCCGGCGATCGCTACCGCTGGTCGGACACGGCGGCCCGGCTCACCGACGCCTACCGCACACTCCTCGCCCTGCCGACGGCCCGACGGTAGATTCTCGGCCGCCCGCATCGACGACGACTCGTGAATGGAGGCGATGGTGGCCGAGGCCTCCGAGGAAACGGTGACGACGACCGAGACGACCGACGTGCACGTTGCCCGCATCGACGAGTTGTCGCTGAACCAGGCGCTGATCGACT
>JBEIFW010000123.1:0-10835 GCA_040382215.1 Acidimicrobiales bacterium | reverse complement strand
AGGTTCTTTCGGCCGGTGAGAAGGCCCTCGAGGCCGTCGAGCCCATCGAGTTCGATGACGGGACACGATTCCATCGGCCGCCGGTGTACCGGGCCGGCGGCGTCGGGCGCCAGGGCCGAGTAGCCGGTTCCGCCGACCGGGGACTCGTACAGGTCGAGCACGTCGCGTCCGGCCCGGATCGTCGTCCATACCGCCGCTGCAGCCGCCTCATCGGCGCCGACGACCTCGCACACCGAACCGAGCCCGGTCCCGAGCCAGCGCAGCGCCCACCCCGGCCCGAGGCGGCGGGCATGGAGGGGTGCCACCGCACGGAGGCGCCCGTCGCCGTCGCGCACGGTCGTGACGCGCAGCCGGCCTCGACCGAGGTGCTCCCACCAGGCGAGCGCGACCACCGGCAGCGTGAACGGTGCTCCCGCACCGGCGTGCGCGAGCGCATCCCAGTCGTCGACGATCCCGGCGACGTCGTCGGGTCGGGACAGCACGTCGACGGTCCAGGCCCGGGGATCGGGCCGTGGCGGCCGGTTCACCGGAACCCACACGGAGAGCGCCGATGACTTCACTGGTCGTCGCCGCCGGCCGATGGGCACCGCACAAGCATCTATCGGCACGAGGAAGGGCAGCATGAGCGGGAGCGCGCCCCGCCGGCATCAGGGCCTGGAGCACCAGGTGACCATGCCCATGCCCGGCTACTACTGATGAGTGTCAACGTCGAGCCGTCGTTCTCCGAGCATCTCCGGGTGCTCTGGCGCGCCAGGTGGTGGGCCCTCGGGGCTGCCCTGCTGGTCGCGGCCGGAGTGTGGATCGTGCGATCCGCAGCGGAGCGCAGCGTCGAAGCGACGGCGGTCGTTCGCCTCGTGGTCCGCAACGGCGACGGACTCGTCATCGACCAGAGCGGCGCCACTCTGCTCAGCCAGACGTACGCACAGATCGCAGCCGGTCCCAAGGTCGTGAGTGCCGGCGCTGCTACGGCGGGGCTCGCCCTCGACGCTGACCATCTCGCCCGTCGGGTCTCGGCCCGCGCCGGCACCACCCCCGGGTTCGTCGAGATCCGGGCCGTCGGGCCGACCGACCTACAAGCCCGGGCGCTCGCCGATGGGGTCGCCTCGGCGCTCGCCGAAGCGGTTGCTGCGGAGCAATTGGCCGACAGCACCGTTCGCGTCGAGGCGAGCGTGGAGGGAGCCCGGCCGGATTCGACCGTGGTGCTCGGGCCCCGCGCGCTCGGGGAGACCGCCGTGTCGTTCCTGGTCGTTGCGCTGCTCGTCGCCGAGGCGTTCGCCCTCCTCCGGTCGGTTCGGGGCGCGCTCCCGCTCGGCGACCCCGGCGGCGCGGTGCGATCGATGCTCGGGGTCGACTGCGTCGCGGTCGACGTCGCCGATCGGGATCGTGCGGTGCAGCTGCTCGCGCCGCTGGTCGCCGGGCTGGGGCCGGTCGTGACCGTCGTGCAACGAGGCGAGCCCGGATCGGCGGCCGGTGCGCTACTGCTCGCCGATGCCGCCGCTGGCGCAGGCCGGCGCGCCGTGCTCGTCGACACGGACCTGTCGGCGCCGCTGTTCGACGACGCCCCCGGCCTCACCGAGGTGGCAGTCGGACTCGTGGCCCCCGGTGCGGTCGCCCTGCGTTCCCCGGACAGCCCGACGCCGGTGTTGAGCGCCGGTCGACGGGGGGCCGCCCGGCCCGGTGAGCAGTTCGGCCCGCACCTGAGGGCGCTGCTGCTGTCCTTCGGTGTCGACCACGTGGTCGTCTCGACCACGAGCGCCTCGGCGGCGTCGGAGACCTTCCTGGTCGTGGGTCGGCTGCCCGACTGCGTCGTGCTCGTTGTCGACCCCGATCGCATCACCCGTCGTGGTCTGCGAGCCGCGACGGACGAACTGGCAGGCCGAGGTGTGGCCCTGCGGGCCGTGGTGCTCGTCGCCGGCGGTGACCGCGTCCGGCTCGGCCTGCCCGAAGACGACTTCGAGCCGATCGCGCCGCCGATGCCCTACGTGCTCGATCCGGCCCCGGCCCGGCCTAGCCCGGCGCTTCCGCCACGGGATCCTCGGTCCGGAGACCCCCGCTGGTGACTGGCAGTGTCGATCCGCCGCGCCGCTCGAGCGGGGTCGTCGTCGTGCACGAACGCTTCACCGAGCGCGGAGGCGCGGAGTCCGTGGTCGAGGTCGTCGCGTCGATGATCGGTGCCGACCGCATCCTTGCGCCGCTGTTCGATCCGGCGGTCGTGGATCCGGACGTCGCACACCTCGTGCGCACCGGGGCACTGCAGCGCCTCTATCGCAGCGGTACCCGCTACGAGCACTTGCTGCCGATGCTGCCCCGCGCGTTCTCCAGGATGGAGATCCGCGACGCCGAGCTGGTCGTGGTGAGTCACCACGCGTTTGCCAACCGGATCCGGGTGCCCGACGGGATCCCGGTGGTGAGCTACACCCACACGCCGGCCCGTTGGATGTGGGACGAGCGGATGCTCGCCCTCGAGGACAGCGGTGGGATCCGCAGCCGGGCGTTGTGGGCATGGGCGGCGCGCCAGCGCGCCTTGGACTGGGCCGCCGCGCGGCGGCCCGACGTGATCGTCGTGAACTCGACGACGGTCGCCGAGCGAGTGAAGCGCTGGTGGCACCGATCGAGCATCGTCGTGTCGCCGCCGGTCGACACGGCGTTCTTCACCCCCGATACGTCGGTGCGACGCGAGCCGTTCCTCCTGTGGGCGGGCCGGGTGGTCCCGTACAAGCGGCCCGAGGTGGCCGTGCTCGCCGCACGCGCCGCAGGGGTGCCGCTCGTCGTCGCCGGTGACGGTCGGGCCCGTGCGTCGCTCGAGCCGATCGCTGGTTCCGATACCACGTTCCTCGGGCGCGTCAGCCGACCGGAGCTGCGTCATCTGTTCCGGACGTGCCGCGCCATCGTGTTCCCCGGCGAGGAGGACTTCGGGATCGTCCCGGTGGAGGCACTCGCCTGCGGCACCCCGGTGCTCGCCCTCGATGCCGGCGGCGTGCACGACACCGTCGTTCCGGGTGCCCACGGCGTGCTCGTCGATGCCGAGGACCGCTCGATCGAGGCGCTCGTCGATCGGTTCGCCACTGCGATACGCACGATGCCGGAATTCGACCCGGCCGGCCTGCGGGCCCGGGCCGAGCAGTTCTCGGTCGAGGCGTTCCGGGACCGGTTCCGGGCCGTGCTCGCCGGGGTGCAGTCGGCCACAGGCGCCGAGCCCTGAGCCGCAGGCGCCGATCACGAGCGCCGGGGCAGACCGAGGAGCCGCTCGGCGATCACGTTGCGCTGGATCTCGTTCGTGCCGCGGCTGATGCACCGGCTCCGGCTCTCGAAGAAGATCCGCTGCCAGCGGTCGACTTCGTAGGTCGGCCCTTCGGGCACCAGCAGGGCGTGCGCGCCGGCCACATCGAGCGCGAGCTCGCCGAACCGCCGGTGATGCTCGGACGCGAGCACCTTGTACAGGGACCCGGCGGGCCCGGGTCCCTCGCCGCAGGACAGTGCGGCGAACTGGCGAAGACCGTTGAACCGCAACAGTTCAGTGCCGATCCAGGCGTCGATGAAGCGGCGGCGCATCACCGGGTCGGCGAGTGCTGCGTTCGCTCGGGCCTCGGCGACGAGCGCGTCCCACTCACGCCGGTACCCGAGATGCGCGATGGTCGCCTCGCCAGCGCGTTCGGTCGCAAGCGTCGAAACCGCCACCGACCAGCCGTTGCCGAGCCCCCCGACCACGTGGTCGATCCGGGCCTCGGCGCCGTCGAGGAACACCTCGTTGAAGCCGGCGCCGCCGTGGGCCTGGCGCAGCGGCCGCACGTCGACGCCGGGCTGGTGGATAGGGACGCAGACCAACGACAGCCCGACGTGGCGCTCGGCGTTGGGGTCGGTGCGGCACAGCAGCAGGATCCAGTCCGCCCACTGCGCCTCGGAGGTCCACACCTTCTGCCCGGTGATGACGAGCCGGTCCCCGTCGACGTCGGCGCGCGTGCACAGCGAGGCGAGGTCCGAGCCCGCCTCGGGTTCGGAGAACCCCTGGCACCAGTGTTCCTCGCCGGCGAGCAACGGCGGCAAGAAGCGAGCCCTCTGCTCGGTCGAGCCGTGGGCCAGCAGGGTCGGAGCGACGAGGCGCTCACCGACGCCGAGCACGACCCGAGGGGCGCCGGCACGGGCGAAGGTCTCGTTGACGACCGCCACCTCGACCGGGGACAGGCCGCGACCGCCGTACGCGACCGGCCAGGAGGGGCACAGCCAACGTCCGGCCCGGAGCCGGTGCGTCCACTCCTCGACCGCAGGCGTCGGGAGTCGGTCGTGGGGTGGATGAGCCTCCAGCATGCCGAGACCGTCCGGAGCATGATCGGCGACGAAGGCTCGGACCTCGGCGCGCAGAGCGTCCAAACGTGTGGGCACCGACCGAGCACAACACCTGCGGTCCCAGCAGGACAGGGCCGAAAGACCCGGCGAGGGTCCTGGTGCTCAGGCCGCCGCCGCCATCGGGGCATAGCCGGCGGCGGCCCACAGCGCACTGCGCACCCGGTCGGCCTCGGGCCCGACGAGACCGTTCACCACGATGATCCCTGCGATGAGATCGGCGAGGACCGCCTCCCATGCCCGACCCCGGACGCGCACTGCGACGGTGGCAATCCCGTTGCGGCGCAGGAGGCTGCGGTCAGCGCCGGGGAGCCTCGGGGGGCTGCGAAACCCCGGCGCGACCAGGCCGCAGCGCCGAGCCTCGGCCGTGAGCTCCCGGGCCGCCTGCGCGAACCGCAACGTGGTGGCCGCTTCCCCCGGGCGGGGAGCGGAGGTACCCCGGGGTGCGTCGATGGCCATGGCCACAGCTTCTCGCCGGGGTGTGGCAGGGATGCCGGCCGGGCCGTGCGGCGGTCAGGACGAGGCGACGTCGACGGCGACGTCGAGCTCCTGCATGGTCGCTGGCCCGAACACGACGCCCCGGGCCGGCGCCACGTCGGCGTAGTCACGACCCCAGGCGACGGTGACGTGACGGCGGGGCGGCGCCTGGTCGTTCGTCGGGTCGGCGTCGAACCAACCCCAACCGGGAAGGTAGACGGCGAACCAGGCGTGCGAGGCGTCGGCGCCGACCAGCTTGGGCCGACCGGGCGCAGGCAGCGTCTCGAGGTATCCGCTCACGTAGCGCGCCGCGAGGCCGAGCGACCGGCAGCATGCGATCGCCAGGTGGGCGAAGTCCTGGCACACCCCGCGCCGCCGCGCGAGCACATCGCCGACCGGTGTGGAGACGTCGGTCGCCGATTGGTCGAACCGGAACTCGCGGTGGATCCGGGCGGTGAGCTCGGCGACGGCGTCGTGGAGGGGGCGGCCCGGGCGGAAGGCGCCTCGGGCCAGGTCCTGGGCCTCCGGTGGCCAGGTCACCATGGCCGACGGGGTCCGGCACATGCGGGCCTCGATCCCGGCGGTCGTGCGGTCCGTCTCGAGCGTCGCCACGACCTCCTCCCACGGCGGCGATGCCGTGGGCCAGGCGAACGGCCCCACGAGCACCTCGGACGTCGCCGTCAACTCGACGGCGTGGTGGGGCTCCTCGAACGCAAGATAGGTGACCTGGTTGCCGAAGCAGTCGGTGTACTCCGAGCGATGGTCGGGCGCAGGGTCGCTCGACAGCGCGGCCGCGACGACGACCTGCGTGGCCGTCGAGCGAGGCACCAGGTGGGTGATCGTCTGGCCGTGGCTGACGGGAGCGGAGTACGTGTACCGGGTCCGGTGGGACACCCGGTACCGGGTGGCGCCCGCCGTCATGCGAGCTCCTGACGGAGCCGGTGCGCCGTGCCAGGGGTCGAGAACCAGGTCTCGGTGATCGCAGCGGCCTCGGCGAGCAGGCCGCCGCGCACGGTGAGAACGAAGTCGCAGAGCCGATCGCGCCGACCGGAGTACCCGGTGCGGGCCAGGTCCGACGGCGCGGTCCCGAGCACCGCCTCGGCGGCCCCGTGGAGCGAAGCCCCCGGGGCCGTCCCGGGCCGGTGCGGGAGCACTCCGAGGTGCTCGGCCATGCGATCGACCTGGAACGCCACCGAGCGCGGGTTCGTGTCGTCGAGCAGCAGCAGTTCGAGCGCAGCGTCGGGTTCGATGTCGCTGCGATGCAACCGTCGGTACGCGACGAGGCACTCCCAGCCCTGGAGGAACGTCTCGAGCACGCTCGGCAGCACTGCGTCCGGCACCGGTTCGACGATCGCAGCCTCGATGGCGTTGAGCAGGCACAGCGCCCGTTCGAGACGCCGGCCGAGGTCGAGGAACCGCCATCCGGGGCCGCGGACGGTGGACTCCTGGGCGAGCCCAGCGAGCGCTGCGAGCCCGAAGCTCACCCGTTCGAGGCGGTCGGCGATGGCGCCCGGCCCGGCCGAGGCCGCCTCGGCCAGCGCCGCCCGGTCGGTACTCAACGACGCAAGCACCCGCCAGGTGGTCGTCGACAGGTACTCGCGCACGGCGCCCGCCGTCTGCAGCAGGTGCCCGAGGCTGTCGTCGAGGCTTCCCGGGCGCCCGTCGATCGCCGCGGCGAGCTCGGCGGCCGGTTCGCCCGTGCGTTGCGCAGCCGGCGCGCCGCTCCCTCCGGAGACGGCGCGCAGGGCGGCGTCGACCGCAACGGCCCAGGCTCCGCCGTCATCGTCGGCGAGGTCCGGCTCGGCTTCCAACCGGCCGCCGATGACGAGGCCGAGTCGGGCTGCGGCCTCGGCCCGTTCGGCGTTGCGGCCCACCCAGTACAGCCCCTCGGCAGCGCGCGAAGGAAGGGACAGGCGCAGATCCACCTGGGGCGCCGTTCGCAGGCGCACCGGCCGGCTCTCGGCCGAGCGCCCACCGAGCACCCAGACGTCCTTGGCGACGGCATCGCGCTGCGCGAGCAGCGGGCGGCCGGCGTCGATCACCCGAGCGACCCCGCCGGGGAGCACCGACCAGCCGTCGGCGCCGGCGGCGACGGCGAGGGCCTGCAGGATGACCTGGCCCGGTTCGATCCCACTCGGCCCGTGCACCGGGGTGGAGCCCAGCGCCAGGCGTTCCTGGGCGACGAACCGGCCGGGATCGCGCTCGATGCGCCGGCGAAGCTGGTCGAGGTCCCGGGGGTCGAGGTGCCAGCCGAGGGTGGTCCGCGCAGCGTCTCGGTCACCGCGCTCGTGGATCACGAGCTCGCCGGCCCGGCCAAGTGCGACGTTGCGGTGCCGGGGATCGCCGAACCACCAGGTGGGGGTCGCAGCCAGAGCGAGGTCCTCCCCGAGCAGAAGTTGGCACAGCGCCGGGAGGTAGGCACACAGCGCCGGGTCGTCCGCAGCTGCCGAGCCGAGGGGATTGGCGAGGCCCACCGCTGCGTTGCGCACGGCGTGCAGCAGGCCGGGAACGCCGCGCCGGGAGCGCAGCTCGAGGGGGTCGGCGCCGTCGTCGCCGACGCATCGCAGCACGACGTCGACCGGTTCGGGTCCCTCGATCGACCGGAGCCAGACCCGGCCCGACCGCACGGCGAGATCGTCGGCGTCGGCGAGGTGGTAGCCGAGCTGTCCGGCGAGGTACGACGCCTCGAAGCTGCCCGGCGTACCCCGGGCCGGGCCGAGCACGACGGCGCGCGGGCTGTCGACACCGGCAGGAGCGAGGGCACCGAGCGCGTCGCGCAATGCTGCGAACCAGGCGCTCTGGGGGCGCACCCCCAATCGGCGCAGGGCGCCGGGCACCAGGCGGGACAGCGTCGAGCGGTGGACGAGCGCGACCGCAGCGCCGTCGGGGTCGTCGGTGCGGTCGCGCAGCACGACGAACCGGCCGTCTTCGCCACGCACGACCCATGCGCCGTAACGGACCAGGGGACGGCCGCTCCCGGGAACCTCCAGCGTGGTCAGCGGCAGCCCGAACGGGCCGAAGGCGAGCTCGACGGGCACGGTCCCGGTGGTGAGCGACCGGCGCAGCCCGCGCAGATCGGTCAGGTAGGCCTCGAGCAGGCGAGCCCGTTGGGTGAGCCCGGCGGCGAGGCGATCCCAATCGCCTCCGGCGACGAGGTACGGGAGCGGGTCGATGCGCCACTGCCCGCGCCGGTCGTCGAGGGCGTAGGTTGCGCCCGCGCCGGCGAGCAGGCGCTCGGCCTCGTTGCGGCGACGATCGAGTTCACCCCGGTCGGGTGCACCGAGGACGCCGAGCGCATCCGACCAGGCCGGGCGGACGCGCCCGCGGTCGTCCACCAGCTCGTCGAACCGGCCAATCGGCCGGTAGCCACCCACGACGTGATCCTGAACGGTCATCGTGTCCCCGACGGTAGGTCCGCTGACGGCGCCGTGCCGAGAGCTCAGCGGACCGGGGTGTGCGACACGAAGTACGTCTCGGCCATCGCGCCGTGCACCGTGGCGATCGTGAGCTGCAGCTCGTCAACCCAATGGTGCAGGTCCGTGCCGGTCAGGGTGACCGGCACCTGCTCGAGCAGTTCGACGGCCCGCTCGCAGGTCTCGGCCGCGTGCGCCGCCCGGGGCAGGGCGCGCAGGCCGCGCCGTACTTGTTCGAGCGTGAAGCGTACCGACCGGGGGAAGTCGCGGTCATGGAGGAGGAACTGCAGCACCGATTCCCCCGAGACCGGGCCGCGCACCGTGCGTCGGAACATCTGTTGACCGGACAGGGATCGCAGGACCGACAGCCACTGGACGTCCTCGTACTCGGGGGCGACCGCGGCCATCAGGCTTCCGGCCCGCACGTCGAGCACCCGGGTGGCCATGTCGGCGCGCTCGAGGTTGCGGCCGATCCGCAGGAACTCGAAGGCCTCGTCCCGGCTCATCGTCGACGTCAGCGTGCCGTTGACGGCGAGCACGTCGCCGATCACCCGCTCCAGGAACCGTGACCGCGACGAGCGGGCGATGCCGTCGCCGTGGTGTGCGGCGACGAACAGGTACAGATCGTTGACGCCCTGCCAGACGTCGGAGGGCATCACCTCGCGGCTCGAGCGCAGGTTCTCCCGAGCGGACTCGATCGAGCACAGGATGCTGCCTGCGTTGTCCCGTTCGGCGACGAGCCACCGGATGATCGAGCGTTCGTCGGCCGTCGTGAAGCGGGAGTCGAAGGCGTGCCGGGACCCGATGATCGCAAGCAACGGTTCCCAGGTGACGGCCACCCGGGTCGGCAGGTCGACGATGAGGTTCGTGTGCTCGCGCACGATGCGTGCCGTGTCCTCGGCCCGCTCCAGGTACCGGGCGGCCCAGTAGAGGTTCTCGGCGACGCGAGACAAGAGCATCAGCCGTTGCTCCAGTACGGGATCGGGTCGTCGAGATCGACGATCCAGGTGTCCTTGGATCCCCCGCCCTGGGAGGAGTTGACCACGAGCGATCCGGCGCGCAGCGCAACGCGGGTGAGGCCGCCCTTGGTCACGTAACTCGACTCCCCGCTGAGGATGAACGGGCGCAGGTCGACGTGGCGGGGTTCGAGCCGGCCGCTGCACAGCGTCGGCGCCGTCGACAGCTCGACGACCGGTTGCGCGATCCAATTGCGCGGGTCGGCTTCGATGGCGTGCCGGCGCTCGACCAGCTCGGCGGCGGTGGCCCGCGGGCCGATCAGGATCCCGTAGCCGCCGGACTCGTTGGCAGGCTTCGTCACGAGCTCGTCGAGATGGTCGAGCACGTGGTCGCGCTCGTCTGGGTAGTAGCAGCGATAGGTCGGCACGTTGGCGAGCAACGGTTCCTCGCCGAGGTAGTACCGAATCAGGTCGGGCACCCACGCGTACACGACCTTGTCGTCGGCAACCCCGGCCCCGGGGGCGTTGGCGATAGCGACCGTGCCGGCGCGCCAGGCCCGCATCAGGCCGGGCACGCCGAGGGTCGAGTCGGGGAGGAACACCTCCGGGTCGAGGAACAGGTCGTCGATCCGCCGGTAGACGACGTCGACGGGCCGCAATCCGGCCACGGTGCGCATCAGCATCCGGTCGTCGTCGTCGACGACGAGGTCACGGCCCTCGACGAGGTCGATCCCGATCTCCCGGGCCAGGAACGAATGCTCGAAGTACGCAGAGTTGTAGATCCCGGGCGTCAGCAGCACCACGGTCGGGTCGGAGTCGGGGCCGTTCGGCGCGATCGAGCGCAGCAGTCGGCCGAGGGCCTCGGGATAGTCGTCGACCGGGAGGATGCTCTGGCGTTCGAACAGGTCGGCGAAAGCACGCTTGGCGACGTGGCGGTTCTCGAGCATGTAGCTCACCCCCGACGGCACCCGTAGGTTGTCCTCGAGGACGTACATCGTCCCATCGGCGTCACGCACGAGATCCGAGCCGCAGATGTGGGCCCAGACGCCGAATGCCGGGCGCACCCCGAGGCATTGCGGGCGGAAGTTGACGCTCCCGCTCAGCAGGTCGGCGGGGAACACGCCGTCGCGCACGACGTTCTGGTCGTTGTAGAGGTCGTCGATGAACAGGTTGAGAGCCCGTAGCCGCTGGGTCAACCCGCGGTCGGTGCGGCGCCACTCGTTGGCGTCGATCACCCTCGGAACGACGTCGAACGGCCACGCCCGGTCGATGCCCCGCCCGTCGCTGTAGACGGTGAAGGTGATCCCGGCGGTCAGGATTGCGAGGTCGGCGGCGTCCTGGCGGGCGACGAGTTCGTGGTCGCCGAGGGCACGCAACATGGCGACGAGTTCGGTGGCCGCCGGGCGGGGGGTGCCCTCGGCGTCGATCAGTTCGTCCCACGCTCCGGTGGCGTTGCGGATCTCGGCCATCGTCACATCCGATTGCTAGGCGCCGAAGGTGTCGTCGGCGTACCGGTCATGTCACGGCTCTGTGAACGGCAGGCCGATCGAGCGTGCGAGCTCGCCGAGTGTGCGATCGACGTCGATAGCAAGAAATGTGGCAAGACCGATATAGCCGACGAGCGCCGCGAACAGGGCTGGGGCACCGT
>JBEIFW010000122.1:0-10936 GCA_040382215.1 Acidimicrobiales bacterium | reverse complement strand
GGGGGCGGTCGACGTCGCGCGCCAGGCGCTCAACGTGTTCCGCATGAAACTGCTCGGCGCCGAGGTCGAAGCGGTCCAGTCCGGAAGCCGGACCCTGAAAGACGCCGTCAACGAGGCGATGCGCGACTGGGTCGCAACCGTCGGTGACACCCACTACTGCCTCGGCTCGGTGATGGGTCCGCACCCGTACCCGTGGATGGTGCGGGAGTTCCATCGGGTGATCGGGGAGGAGGCCCGCGAGCAGTGTCGGCGCCTGCTCGGCGGGGCCGATCCCGACGTCGTGGTCGCCTGTGTTGGTGGCGGATCCAACGCAATCGGGATCTTCTCGGGGTTCGTCGACACCGACGCAGAGCTCGTCGGGGCCGAGCCGGCCGGCGGCGCAGCGATCGGCCGGGGAGTGCCCGGCGTCGTCCATGGCATGCGGTCGTTCCTGCTCCAGGACGAGCACGGCCAGGTGCTCGAGGCGCATTCGATCTCGGCGGGCCTCGACTATCCGGGCGTCGGGCCCGAGCACAGCCACCTCGCCTCGATCGGCCGGGCCCGCTACGAGCCGGTTACCGATGGCGAGGTGATCGACGCATTCCAGCTGTTGTCCCGCACCGAGGGGATCATCCCCGCCCTCGAACCGGCCCATGCGCTTGCGTGGGTGGTGAAAGCGGCGCCGTCGCTTGCGGGCCGCACGGTCCTGTTGAACCTCTCCGGACGGGGCGACAAGGACGTCGCACAGATGATGGCGCTGCTCCAGCCATGAGCGCTCTAGCGACGACGGGCGGCATGGAGGCCGCCTTCCGGGCTGCGCGGGCTTCCGGGCGCAAGCTGCTCGTGCCGTACGTGACGGGCGGGCTGGTTGGCTGGCAGGACGCAATCCGGGCTGCGGTGGCGAACGGGGCCGACGGCATCGAGGTCGGGATCCCCTTTTCCGATCCGGTGATGGACGGCCCGGTGATCCAGGAGGCCTCGGAGCGCGCCCTGCGGGACGGCGCCACGCCGATCGGCATCGTCCAGGCGCTCGCCGATCTCGACGTGGACGTGCCGCTCGCCGTGATGACGTACTACAACCCCGTCTACCGCGCGGGCCACGAGCGATTCGCACAGCGGCTCGCCGAGGTCGGCGTGGCGGCGGCGATCATCCCCGACCTGCCCCTCGAGGAGGCCGGCCCGTGGTGCGAGGCTGCGGACACGGCGGGCATCGAAACCGTGCTGCTCGCGGCGCCGACGGCCTCCGACGAGCGCCTTCGGCGGGTGGTCGCACGAGCTCGGGGGTTCGTGTACGCCGTCGGCCTCCTCGGGGTCACCGGCGAGCGCGATCGCCTTGCGGCCACGGCGGTGGAGATGGCCGCCCGATTGAAGGCGATCACCGACGTGCCCGTGCTCGTCGGGGTGGGGGTGTCGAACGCTGCCCAGGCCGCCGAGGCCTGCACGGTCGCCGACGGGGTGATCCAGGGCGCGTCGGTCGTCCGGCGCCTGATGGATGGGGGGCCCGATGCGGTCGGGGCCTACATCGCCGACGTGCGGAGGAGTATTGACGCAATCACGGTCCGTGACAAAGGGCACTCAAATTAGCGGTAAATGAGTTCGTCCAGGACGCCGCCGGCGCCGTAGACCATGTGCACGGCCCGCCGGGCCGCTCGCTCCCCGGAGGTTTCCCATGCGTACCCGCTCCCTCGTCGCCGCTCTCGCCATCGGCGCGGTCTCCCTCGCCGCCTGCGGTGAGGACAAGAAGGATGCTGCGCCCGCCACGACGGCGGCCGCCGCCACCACCAAGGCCACCGTCGCAGCGGCGCCCGCCGGTGACATCGTCGACGTCGCCGTCGGCGCCGGCTCATTCAAGACCCTCGCCGATCTCCTCACCAAGGCCGGTCTCGTCGAGACGCTGAAGGGTGCCGGCCCGTTCACGGTGTTCGCCCCGACCGACGACGCCTTCGCCAAGGTCGACAAGGCGACGCTCGACAAGCTCGGCGCCAACCCCGCCGCCCTCAAGCAGGTGCTCACGTACCATGTGGTCGCCGGGAAGGTGATGGCGGCCGACGTCAAGGCCGGCAAGGTGAAGATGGTCTCGGGCGACGAGGCCACGATCGCCGTCGAAGGTGGCAAGGTCACCATCGACAAGGCCAACGTCACCAAGACCGACATCGCAGCCAAGAACGGCGTGATCCACGTGATCGACGCCGTGATCATCCCCAGCACGCTCAAGCTCTGATCGCGGCGCTGGTCCGCCAGCAACCGAGCAGCGGCCACGACGCCGTTGCGCATGAGTTACGAGGCCGACCCGGGATCGGGTCGGCCTCGGCGCGTTAGCGGCGGCGCATCCCGTGCCCGTAGAACGCCCCCCGGGGTCTGGCGTGGGCGTGGTAGTGGTCGGGGATGTTGCGCATGTTGTCGTCGACGTAGTGCTCGAAGGTGAAGTGCGTTTCGACGACGACGGCGAGCTTGGCGTGGAGCATCGCCTTCACCGTGTCGTCGGGCTTGTTGTCGTGGTTGCGCCACACGACCATCGGCACCGAACAGACCTCGCACTCGGCGATCCAGCAGTCGTCGTCCTCGTAGAACCACTCGGTGATCCGGGCCTCCTCGCACAGGTCGCACGACGGGTCCACGATGCGCTCGACAGCCATACGGGCATCATGGCGCAGCCATGTGGGCATCACGGCGCAGCCATGTGGGCATCACGGCGCAGCCAGGTGGGCATCACGGCGCAGCCAGGTGGGCATCACGGCGCAGCCAGGTGGGCATCACGGCGCGCCGGTGTGGTTGGCTTCGACCATGCTCAGCGCTGGAGACAAGGCCCCCGCCTTCGCCCTGCCCGACCAGGACGGCGCCACTGTGCGCCTGTCGTCGTTCAAGGGTCGCCGGGTGCTCGTGTTCTTCTACCCGAAGGCCGACACCCCCGGTTGCACGCAGCAGGCGTGCGGGGTGAACGAGATCCTCGACCGCATCGGAGACACGGCGGTGGTAGGCATCAGCCCCGATCCGGCGACCCGGCAGAAAAAGTTCGCCACCAAGTACGGCCTCGGCTTCCCGTTGCTCGCCGACACCGAGCACACGGCGGCCGAGGCGTACGGCGTGTGGAAGGAGAAGTCGATGTACGGCCGCACGTATTTCGGGATCGAGCGTTCTGCGTTCCTGGTGGGGCCCACCGGCAAGCTCGAGCGGGTCTGGTACAAAGTCAGCCCGAAGGACACCCCGGCGAAGCTGCTCGAAGCGGTCGCGTCGTGAGCGGCGGTCTCCCGGCCCCGGCCGAGGTGTTGCCGCATCGGCCACCGTTCCTGTTCCTCGACGAGGTGACCGCCCTCGAGCCGGGCGTGCGTGCGGCCGGTCGCTGGCGTCTCACCGGCGACGAGTGGTTCTTCGGCGGACACTTCCCGGGCCGGCCCACCCTGCCGGGCGTGCTCATGTGCGAAGCGATCGCCCAGGTTGGCGCCTACGCAGTCCTGGCCGGAGGCACCCTCCCGGGAAAGCTGCCGCTGTTCGGCGGTCTCGACGGCGCTCGGTTCCGCCGCCAGGTCGTGCCGGGCGAAGTACTCGAACTCGAGGTCACGCTCGGCAGGATGTCGGCTCGCGCCGGGAAGGGAACCGGGCGCGCGCTCATCGGCGGCGCCGTCGCGTGCGAATGCGAGCTGATGTTCGTCCTCGTCGACGCCTGAACGACGCCGTGCCCTCAGCCGGCGTAGGGCGCGAGGATCACCGAGCCGTTGTGGCCGCCGAAGCCGAAGTTGTTCGAGATCGTCGGCCCCGGCGTCCATGGCCGGGGGCCGCCGACCACGAGGTCGATGTCCATGGCAGGGTCGAGCGTCGTGGTGTTCGCCGTGGGTGGGATCGCCCGGTGATGCATCGACGCGAGCACTGCAGCGGCCTCGAGTGCGCCGGCAGCGCCGAGTGCGTGGCCGGTGACCCCCTTGGTGGAGGTGACTGCGGGGCCCGGCCGGCCGAACACGGCCCGCACGGCCTCGGCCTCGGCTGCGTCGTTCAGCGGGGTGGAGGTGCCGTGCGCGTTGACCTGGGTGATCTGCTCCGGTTCGAGGCCGGCGTCCTGCAACGCCATGCGCATGCAGGCGATCGCTCCGGCCCCGCCGGGGGAGGGGGCGGTGATGTGATGGGCGTCGGCGTTGGATCCAGCGCCCAGCACCTCGGCCAGGATCGTGGCACCGCGGGCCTCGGCGGCACGGGCTTCTTCGAGCACGAGCACGGCGCCGCCCTCACCGAACACGAAGCCATCGCGGCCGGCGTCGAACGGCATCGAGCGGCCCGAACTGGACAGCGCAGTCATGTTGGCGAAGCCGGCGACGGCGGTGATCGTGATCGCCGCCTCGGCTCCGCCGGTGATGACGGCATCGCAGAGGTCCCATGCGATCAGGCGAGCGGCGTAGCCGATCGCGTGGGTGCCGGCGGCGCAGGCGGTGGCGATCGTCTCGCACGGGCCCTGCCAGCCGTATCGCATCGAGATCATCGCCCCGGCTGCGTTCGCCATCATCATCGGCACCAGGAACGGGGACACCCGCTTCGGGCCCTTCTCGACCCGGACCACGACTTGGTCCTCGAGGGTGATCAGGCCGCCGACGCCGGTGGCGAAGATGACGCCCCGCCGGGACGGATCGGCGGCGGGCTCTCCCGAGTGCTCGAGTGCCTCCGCAGCGGCGGCGAGCGCGAACTGCTGCACCCGGTCGGCCCGCCGGACCTCTTTGGGGTTGTCGAAATACGGCGTCGGGTCGAATCCCTCGACGGGCCGGGTCTGGCCGCCGGTGGCGCCAGGACCGAGCAGACCCGTCCAGAACGCGTCCCGGCCCAGCCCGCATGGGGCGACGACGCCCCATCCGGTGACGACGACCCGGCGACCCGTGCCCCGCATCAGAGCTTCGACACCACGAGATCGTAGGCCTGCGACACGGCCTTGATGCCCTCGAGTTCCTCCTCGGGCACCTCGACGCCGAACTCCTCCTCGAGCGCCATGACCAGCTCGACCAAGTCGAGGCTGTCGGCGTCGAGATCGTCACCGAAGGTGGCCTCGGGCGTCACGGCTGAGGCGTCGACCGACAGCACCTCGACGCAGCACTTCACGAACCGGGACCAGTTGTCGTCGCTCACGATGGCTCCTTGCGAATCGGGACCAGTTGTCTACCAGAGGGGCTCGACGGCTCAGTGACCCATCCCCAGGCCGCCGTCGACCGGGATGACGGCGCCGGTGATGAACGCGGCGTCGTCCGACGCGAGGAATGCGACGACACCGGCGATCTCGTCGGGCGAGGCGAACCGCCCGAGCGGGACGGTGGCGCGGATCGCCTCGGTGCGGTCGTCGCCGAGCGCTGCGGTCATGTCGGTGGCGACCGGTCCCGGGGCGACAACGTTGACGGTGATCGATCGGGACGCCAGCTCGCGGGCGAGCGAGCGGGCGAGGCCGACCATCCCCGCCTTGGACGCCGCGTAGTTCACCTGCCCGGCCGATCCGGAGAGCGCGACGACGGACGACATAAGGATGATCCGGCCCTTCCGGGCCCGCAGCATGCCCTGCGCGGCGCGCTTCGCGACCCGGTAACTGCCGGTCAGGTTGGCGTCGACCACCGAGGTGAAGTCGTCCTCGCTCATCCGCAGCACGAGCGTGTCCTTGGTGACCCCGGCGTTGGCCACCAGGATTTCGACCGGCCCGAATTCGGCCTCGACCGCTTTGAACGCCGCGTCGACCTCGGCGGCCGAGCGCACGTCGCAGCGGACGCCGAACAGCCCCTCGGGCGGGGGCGACGAGTGGTAGGTGACCGCCACACGGTCGCCGAGTGCAGCGAAGCGCTGTGCGCACGCGAGCCCGATGCCACGAGAGCCACCGGTGACGAGCACGACCCTTCCGGTCACGTGCGTCCCCAGCGGATCAGCGACGCCGCGCCAGTCATCCCGGCCCCGAACCCGACGAGCAGAACCAGGTCGCCTTCCGCAACGCGCCCCGCGTCGACGGCGTCGACCAGCGCGAGTGGGATGGACGCCGAGGACGTGTTGCCGGTGCGGTCGAGCACGATCGCCGTGCGGTCACGCTCGACGCCGAGCCGCTGGCAGGCGGCGTCGATGATCCTGATGTTCGCCTGGTGCGGCACGACGAGCGCGACGTCCTCGATGCGGACGCCGGCCTCGCGCAACACCTGCTGACCAAGCTCGACCATGATCCGCACGGCCCGCCGGAACACCTCCTTGCCTTCCATGACGATCGTCGAGCCGATGTCGGCGTGGAGGATCATCTCGGCGGTGCCGTCGGCGTCGATCGCCCAAGACAGGATGTTGCTCGGGCCCTCCTTGGCCTCGAGTACTGCCGCCCCGGAGCCGTCCGCGAACAGCACCGCAGTGTTGCGGTCGTCCCAGTCGGTGATGCGCGACAGCGTGTCCGTGCCGATCACCAGCGCCCGCCGGGCTCCGGTGGCGATCATGCCCTGCGCGACGACGAGGCCGTAGACGAACCCCGAACAGGCGGCATTCAGGTCGAACGCGCCGCATCGCAACCCGAGCGCCGCCTGCACCGCAGCCGAAGTGCCCGGCACCTGGCGATCGGGCGTGGTCGTGGCGAGGATCAGGACGTCGATGTCGTCGGGGGCCAAGCCAGCCACCTCGAGCGCCCGGCGTCCTGATTCGACCGACAGACTCGCCGTGGAGCCGCCGACCCGCCGCTCCCGGATGCCGGTGCGCTCCCGGATCCACGCGTCGTTGGTGTCCATGCGGGCGGCGAGGTCGTCGTTGGTGACGATCTTGTCAGGCAGGGCGATGCCCCAGCCCGTGATGGCGGAGCCGGTGACCCCGTCGGGAACCCGCGGCACTCAGGCCGTCCTCAGCCAGGCGAGGGGCTGGCGGGCGGTGACCCGCTCGCCGTCGACTGCGATATAGGCCTGGAACACGCCTTCGAATGGGGAGCGGACCTCCTGACCGGCCACGCTGCCGATCACCTGTCCGGTGATGACGGGGGCGCCGTCGCCGAGCCCGGCCAGCGGGGTGAACACCCCGGCGGCCGGTGACACGACCAATCGCTCGGACGCGAAGAGGTGTTCACCGACCGGTCCCGCTGGCGACAGCGCACGGCGCACGGCGACGAAGTCCAGCAGCTTGTCGAGATCCTCGGGCACGGCGATCGACAGCGTGCGGGCCTGCGGAAGGGTGCGCTTGGCCATCCCGGTGAGCACCCCGCCCGGGCCGAGTTCGAGCAGTTCGGTGCAGCCGGCCTCGACGAGGGTGAGCAGGCAGTGCTTCCAACGCACCGGCGAGGAGAGCTGCGCCGACAGCAGCGCGGCCCACTCCTCGCCGCGGGCGTGGGGGAGCGCGTCGACGTTGGACACGACCGGTACCTCGGTGTCGCGGGGCGTTGCCGCTGCGATCGCCTTGCGGAGACGGTCACGAGCCGGGGTCATGAACGGTGTGTGGAACGCACCGGCGACCTGCAGCGGCATCACCTTCTTCGCTCCGAGCTCCTTGGCATGGCGCGAAGCTCGCTCGACGCCGTCGGCGGATCCGGCGATCACCACCTGTCCGGAAGCGTTGAGGTTGGCGACCCAGACATCGGCGTCGGCGAGGCGGCACGCGATCTCGACCTGGTCGTCGTCGAGGCCGAGGACCGCCGCCATCGTGCCCGGGTGGTCGCGGCCTGCGACGTGCATCGCGTCGGCCCGCTCGCACACGAGCCGGACCCCGTCGTCGAAGCCGAGGGCACCCGTCGCGGTGAGCGCCGTGTACTCGCCCAGGGAGTGACCGGCGCAGAAGTCGGGCTCCACGCCGAGGCGCTCGACGGCGTCGAGGACCATCAGGCTGGTGACGAACGTGGTGAGCTGGGCATTACGGGTGTCGCGCAGCTCCTCGGCATCGGCGTCGAGGAGCAGCCGGGCGACGTCACGCTCGGCGACGGCCGACGCCTCCTCGACGAGCTCCCAGCTGTCGTGGTCGGCCCACGGGCGGCCCATGCCGGGCCGCTGGGAACCTTGTCCGGGGAACATGAACGCAAGCATCGGCGGGAGTGGCCTCCTACGGTCCGCCGTCAGGTTAGGCCCCGGGGAACCGGGGGCACGACCTTCGGCGCCCGCAAGGCCTCGGGCGGTGCGCGCTACGCTTCGGCGCTTCGAGCCCCGGTATCCCAATCGGCAGAGGAAGCGGCCTCAAAATCCGTCAAGTGTGGGTTCGAGTCCCACTCGGGGCACCGTCGGTGGTCCGCTCGACCATCGCCTGGTAATACTCGGGCTGCTGCGGCCGCCCGAACAGCCACCCCTGGGCGTCGTCGCATCCGAGCACCCGGAGCCGTTCGGCCTGCGCGGGCTGCTCGACACCTTCGGCGACGACGGAGAGCCCCAAGCCGTGGGCGAGGCGGGTGATGGCGGCGACGATGTCGCCTTCCCGGCCGCCGTCGAGCATGCCGGCCACGAAACTCCGGTCGACCTTGAGCTGCTCGACCGGGAACCGGCTGAGGTGACCGAGCGAGGAGTACCCGGTCCCGAAGTCGTCGATCGACAGGTGGACGCCGAGGTCGCGCAGGCGCTGCAGGACGCTCGTGACGTGCGAGGTCTCGTCGGCCAGCGCCGTCTCGGTGATCTCGAGCCACAGACCGTCGGGATCGACCCCCGTCTCCCGGATCACCTCGGTCACGTCGTGCACGAGCGTCGGATGCCCGAGCTGGCGGGGCGAGAGGTTGACGGCGATCTCGACCTCGTGGCCGGCGGCCTGCTGCTGGGCCAGCCATCGGCATGCCTGGTTCAGCACGGCGAGGCCGAGGGGCACGATCAGGCCGGAGTCCTCCGCGATCGGGATGAACTCGCCGGGGGTGATGGGGCCGAGGGCGGGGCGATCCCAGCGGGCGAGGGCCTCGAAGCACAGCCGTCCCGGCCTCGACAGCGGCACGATGGGCTGCAGGTGGACGTAGATCTCGTCGCGATCGATGGCCCGTCGCAGGGCCTCGCGCACGTCGAGCAGGCGCCTGGCCTCCTCGCGCTGGTTGGCGTCGAAGACGACCACCGAGCCGCGCCGGTGCTGCTTGGCGGTGTACATGGCGACGTCGGAGTCGCGCAGCAGCGAGCCGGCGTCGGTCTCGTCGCCCGGCTTGACCGTGGCGACACCGACCGACGCGCCCACGACGAGGTCGACGGGGCCGTGGCTGGTGTCGATGAGCAGCGGCTCTTTCAACGAGCGCACGATCCGATCGGCCTGCGCGACGGCATCACCCCGGTCCGCGAGGTGCTCGCAGATCACGACGAACTCGTCACCGGCGAGGCGGGCCAGCACGTCGATCGGACGCAGCGAACTGCGGATCCGATCGGCGACGGCCCGCAGCACCTTGTCGCCGACTTCGTGACCGAGCGAGTCGTTGATCACCTTGAAGCGGTCCAGGTCGATGAAGAGCACCGCGGCGAGGTCGCCGTCGGAACGGCGCGCCCGCCCGATGGCTTCACCGATGCGGAAGGTGGCGAGGCGCCGGTTGGGCAGGCCGGTCAGCGCGTCGTGCGTGGCCTGGTGCGACAGCAGGTCCTGGGTGTCGCGCACCTGGGCCAGGGTCTCGCCCACCTGACGCTCGATGGCCGCCAGTTCGTCGGACCCCTCGGACCGCAGCGCCGCGCCGGACAGGTCGCCGTGGCCGGCGGCTCGCAACGCCTGCAGGATCCGGCTCATCGGATGGAGCACTGACAGCGCCAGCGCGGCGAACAGGTAGGCGGCCAATCCGATGCAGGCCACCGCGATCCAGATCACCAGCGAACGTTCGCCGCGAAGCCCGTCGATCCGCTCGACGAGCAGGTCGTCGAGCACGGGTGCGAGCGACGTCCACTGGGCCTCGATGCCGGCGAGGTGGGAGCGACGCTCCTCGTCGGTGCCGGCCCGCCGGCCGACCGCAGCGTCAACGGTGCCGGTGAGGGTCCGGATCTCCTCGGCCACCCCGGTGACCGTTGCGGTGCGAGCCGACCCCGGTCCGAGCGCAACCACGGCACGGCTCAGGGCCTCACCCGTGCGCTGGCGCTCGGCCTGCACGACGCCTCGCACCCCGGTGGCTAGATCGCCCGACCGGTCGAGCGCCTCGGTCCCCAGGATGGCGATCGACGGCAGCCGGAACTGCAGCACGTCCATCAGGTAGTAGGTCTGCACCTCGGGATCGAGCGTGAGGTTGGAGCGGTCGCCGACGGTGATGATCATGCGGGCCATGTCCCGTCCGGCTGCCAGCCGATCTGCCGAGGAGGCGGGCGGCGCAGCGACGAGGCGCCGCTCGAGATCGGACCAGTCGCCGTCGAGACGTAACGTGCGCAGGCGCCCACGGTCCACGCTGCGCATCGCCGCTCGCAGGTCGCGATCGGGATCCAGGGTGGCCAGCAGTACCGAGATCAGTTCGCGCTGCGACACGAGCCCGACGCGCTCGAACTCCGAGAAGCGGACCTGGTCGAGCTTGTCGGAGGCGTAGGCCTGCGCGAGCCAGACCAGCGGGGCCGCGAGGACGAGCGCGACGACGAAGAACTTGGTGGCCGCGGCCAGCCGGCGAAGCCGCCGCCCCCCGGGCCGCCGCCCCGCGGCGCCCCCCCGGCGCGCCGGGTGGTCGGCTGGCGATGGCACTGCAGCAGGTCGCGGCATCCATGTGTTCATCGGCACGCCGCTGGGGCCGCTGTAGGTGAACGACTTACCGTACCGAGTCCGGTTTCGGTCAGCCTCCGGTATGCGTCGTTGCTGCCGACCGTCCCCACCGCAGGGCCGAGAGGGCTGCCCGCAGAACCGGGTGTGCGTCGAGGTCCTCGACGGCGACGGGCAGCGGAAGCGACCAGTTCGGCCATTCCGTCGTGGTGCCGGGGAGGTTGACCCGGTCCGCTGAGGCCACCAGGTCCTCCAGGCCGGCGGTGACGAGCACGGCCGGACCGGCACCGAGCTCGGCGTGCGCGGCCACCACGGCGTCGGCCGCCGACGCGGTGCGGGCCAGGCCGGTGCGGGCGGCGAAACGGTCGCGCAGGGCGCGGGT
>JBEIFW010000121.1:0-10945 GCA_040382215.1 Acidimicrobiales bacterium | reverse complement strand
GCGCTCGGCGCGGAACACGGCGAAGAACAATGCCCCGAGGCCCTCGTCGTGGGCCGCGAGCAACAGCAACTGCACGGCCATGGCGGTGTCGACCGTCCAGTAGGGCACCGGCCAGGCGTGCGCACCGGCCCCAAGGCCGGTGGCCGCCTTGTCAGACTCGGCATACCGGGTCGTGTACGCCGTGGGGTCCGCGAACGGCAGCACGATCACCGGGGCGGCGAGCAACCCCGGCCACCGGAACCCGCGGCGCCGCTCCGAAGGCAAGGTCCGGTCCCAGAACACCGCCGTCTGGGCCCCCGTGAGCACGACGAAGTGCCAGCCCTGACTGTTGCCGGCGCTCGGCGCGCGCATCGCCGTCGCCAGGATCCGGTCCAGTACGGCGTCGGCGACGGCGTCCGGGCGAAACGCGCGCCGCATCCGACGCGTCGCCACGAGCCGCTGGAACGGGCTCGCCGAACCCGGGCCCGCCGCAGGTGGGCTCAGCGCAGCGCGCCGAGCTTGAGCAGATCCTCGGCCATCGTCCAACCGTAGGCGATCAGCGTGTCGCCCTTGGCCGGCCGCACGTCGGCAAAGAGCCCGGCGACGTCAGGATCGATCTTCTCCGGCTTGGACGACTCGTGGTCGAGGTGGTTCGGCACCGAACCGTTGCCCCGCACGATGAACGACTTCTCGTCGAAGGTGGACTCGACGCCGAACCGCTTGGCCAGGCGCCGACCCCAGGCGCGCTCCTCGCCCACGGCCCGATGTCCGGGCCGGGGGATCAGCTCGGTCAGCGCCTTGAACGCCTCGAAGCCCGACGCCGTGGCGAGGCGGGAGCCGACGAGTACGTCCTCGTCGGGGAACGCCATCAGCGCCCGGTGGTACTCCTCGCCCATGACGCCGCGCAACACCTGGTCCCGCTTCGAGTTGCGCCGGATGCTGATCAGCCCCAGTAGGACGCACGGGGTGCCGCCGATGCGCTCCAGCGTGGAGAACGAGTACCCGTGCAGCTTGCCCTCCACCCGGGCGGTGGTGATGAGGACCCAGTCCTCCTTCGCCTTGGAGAGGTGCCCGATCCCGAAGTCGGCCGCGCCGGACGCCCCGAGATCGGCCAACTCGGCCAGGTCGGCGTCGGTCAACGCCGTGCAGTCCTTGGTCTCGACCTGGATGGCCATCGATCGATCGCTCCCCTGCAACCTCAGACGCCGGACCGTGACCCGGCGGCACCGACTCCACACCCGGCTCGACCACCCGGCAACCCCGGCGCCGAGCCCTGCCGTGCCATTTTGCCACCGCACGGCCCGTTCCGGGAAACGCCCCGACCGGCGCCTCGCAGAATGGCCATGACGACCATCACAGCACGACGGCGTCGTGGCCGAACGCTGCGCGCATCTCGCCCACGACCCGGTCGAGATCGACGGCGAAGCGGTCGGTCAGACGCACCACCGCGCCGTCGCCGAGGTGCACCTCGACCGGGGAATCGCCCGGGTAGTCCGAGATGAGCCGCTTGAGCAGCTCGACACGGGTCTCGGTGATCGAACTCGCCGGAAGCCGGAGGCGCAACGGCGGCGTCGCCGCCAGCGCCGAGGCCTCGAACACCGTGAGCTCGCGGCACATGAGCTTCGGCGTCTCGTCCCGGCTGTCGAGGCGACCCTTGACCAGCACGACGAGGTCGTCGGCGAGACGGTGGCCGACGTCTTCCATGACGCTCGCGAACACGGTCACCTCGACGGCGTCCTGCATGTCCTCGAGGGTGAACACACCCATCGGGTCACCCCGACGGGTCATCTTGCGCTGCAGGCCGGTGATGATCCCTGCGACCACCACCGTCGAGCCGTCCTCGCGGTCGGCCAACTCGCCGATCGCGCAGTCCGAACGCCGGCGCAGCATCCCCTCGATGCCGTCGAGCGGATGCTCGGACACGTAGAGCCCGAGCATCTCTTTCTCGAACCGCAACCGGGTGGCCTTGTCGAACTCGACGTCGGGGACGGCGATCTGCTGACGGTCCTGTTCGGCGGGCGAATCGAGCGAGGCGAACAGGTCGAACTGGCCCTCGGCCTCCTTTCGGCGGCGCGCCATTGTCGCGTCGATGATCTGCTCGAACACCCCGAGCAGGCCCCGGCGCTTGTGGCCCAACGAGTCGAACGCACCGGCCTTGATCAGCGATTCGACGGTGCGCTTATTGAGCACCGTCACGTCGACCCGATCGCAGAACTCGTGGAACGACGTGAACGGCCCGCGGCGGGCCCGCCCGGCCAGGATCAGCTCGACCAGTCCCTCACCGACGTTGCGAACCGCCGAGAGCCCGAACGGGATGAGCCCTGGGCATCCCCTCGGCACCTTGGTGCCCTCGGGCGCATCGGCGACGGCGAGCGCCACGAAGTCGCGCTCGGACAGGTTCACGTCGGGGTTGAGCACCTTGACGCCGGTCGCCCGGCACTCGGCCAGGTAGACGCCGGCTTTGTCCAGGTTGGACTTCACCGAGGTGAGCAAGCAGGCCAGGTATTCGACCGGGTAGTGCGCCTTCAGGTACGCCGTCTGGTACGTGACGAGCCCGTAGCCGAAGGTGTGGCTCTTGTTGAATGCGTAGTCGGCGAACTTCTCGATGACGTCGAAGAGTTCCTTGCCGAGCCCCCGGCCGTACCCGGTTCGCTCGCAGCCCTCCTCGAACGACGCCCGCTCCTTGGCCATGAGCTCGCGGATCTTCTTGCCGCATGCCTTGCGCAGGTTGTCGGCCTCGGCCAGCGAATACCCGGCAAAGCGCTGGGCGACCCGCATCATGGACTCCTGGTAGATCATGAGCCCGAAGGTGTCGCCGAGCACCTCCTCGGCATCGGGATGGAAGTAGGCCACCGGCTGCCGGTTGTTCTTTCGATCCGCGTAGTCGTAGTGCATGTTCACCGACATCGGGCCGGGCCGATACAGCGCCAGCACGGCTGACACGTCCTCGAACGAGGTCGGCGCCATGGCCCGCAGCAGCGCCCGCATCGGCGGCGACTCGAGCTGGAACACCCCGATCGTGTCCCCGCGCGCCAGCAGCGCGTAGGTGAGCGGGTCGTCGAGCGGAACCCGGTCGATGTCGAACACCGGGTGCTGGCGCTCGCGGATCATCGCCACGGTGTCGGTGATCACATCGAGGTTCCGCAGCCCCAGGAAGTCCATCTTCAGCAGGCCGAGTTCCTCGACGCCGTGCATCTCGTACTGCGTGACGACCGGTGCCACCTCCGGGGGCTGGCCCGGTTCGGGCTTGCGCTGGATCGGGAGGTACTCCGTCAGCGGATCGCGCGTGATGACCACGGCGGCGGCGTGGATGCCGTCCTGGCGGCGCAGGCCCTCGAGGCCCCGGGCGACGTCGATGACTTTGGCGACGTCGGGGTCCGTGGCGTACATCGTGCGCAGTTCAGCTGCAGCCCGGAAGCCGTCGGCGAACTTCGGGTGCTCCTCCAAGCATGCATACAGCGGCGTGTCGCGCCCCATCACCAACGGCGGCATCGCCTTGGCGACCTTGTCCCCCACGGCGTACGGATACCCGAGCACCCGAGCGGCGTCGCGCACTGCGGCCCGAGCCTTGATCGTGGAGAACGTGATGATCTGCGCGACATGGTCCCGGCCGTACCGTTCGGCGGCGTAGCGGATCATCTCGTCCCGGTAGCGGGAGTCGAAGTCCATGTCGATGTCCGGCATCGACACCCGGGACGGGTTCAGGAACCGTTCGAACAGCAGGTCGTACCGGATCGGATCGAGGTCGGTGATGCGCAGGCAGTACGCCACGGCGCAACCGGCCGCGGACCCACGGCCCGGTCCGACCCGGATCCCGAGCTCACGGGCGTGGCGGATGAGATCCCACACGATGAGGAAGTACGAGCTGAACCCCATGTCGGCGATGACCTTGAGCTCGTAGGCGACGCGATCGCGCACGGCGTCAGGCAGCACGTCGCCCCACCGCTCGGTCGCCCCGGCCCAGGTCAGATGGCGCAGGTACTCGGTGTCGTCCACGAACCCCGCGGGCAGCGGGAACCGGGGCAGCTGCGCCTTGCCAAAGGAGATGTCGAGCTCGGCTCGCTCGGCGATCCACAGCGTGTTGTCACATGCCTCGGGCAGTTCGCGGAACAGGTGACGCATCTCGTCGGCGGGCTTGAGGTAGTGCTCCTCGCCCTCGAACTTGAACCGCTTGGGATCCGACATCAACGCGCCCGTCTGCACGCACAGCAGCGCGTCGTGGGCGAGGTGGTCGTGGCGGTGCGTGTAGTGCGAGTCGTTGGTGGCCAGCAGCGGCGCCCGCAATCGCCGGGCAATCTCGATCAGCTTGGGGTTGGTGTCGTGCTGGGCCGGGATGCCGTGGTCCTGCAGTTCGACGAAGAGGTTGTCCCGGCCGAAGATCTCCTGCAGCCTCCCGGCTGCGGCGAGCGCACCGGCGTCGTCGCCATTGAGCAGCGCCTGCAGCACGTGGCCGCCGAGGCAGCCGGTGGTGGCGATGAGCCCTTGGTGGTACCGCTCGAGCAGCTCCCAGTCCATCCGGGGCTTGTAGTAGTAGCCCTCGAGGAAGGCGAGGCTCGAAAGCTGGATGAGGTTGCGGTAGCCGACCTCGTTCTCGGCGAGCAGCGTCAGGTGGTAGTAGAGCTTCCGCCCGCTCTCGGTGTCACCGCCGGTGTCGTCCACCCGACCGCGCCGGCTCGGGCGCTCGAGGCGCGACTCGTGGGCCAGGTACGCCTCGGTACCGATGATCGGCTTGATGCCCTGGGCTCGGCACTCCTTGTAGAACTCGAGAACCCCGTACATGTTGCCGTGGTCGGTGATGCCAATCGCCGGCTGACCGTCGGCCACAGCCGCCGCAACGAGCTCGGACAGACGCGCTGCGCCGTCGAGCATCGAGTACTCGGTGTGGACGTGGAGGTGGGTGAAGGAGTCGCCCACGGCACCGCCTCTGCGTACGTCGGGTCTGCGAACCCACAGCTTGTCCACACCATCCGCCCCAGCTGTGACCAGACTGTGGACGCACCTGTGGACGAATCACACGGCTGTGATTCGCACCCTACCCGAGGATGCCCCGAGGGGCCACGGCGCCGGTCAGAGGTAGGTGCCGGGCCGGCGGCCCGGATCCCCCTCGGGGGCGCCGGGCGGCAGCCGCCGCATCTGCTCGAGTTGCTGGCGGGCAGCGATCTGCTGGGCGAACAACGTCGCCTGGATGCCGTGGAACAGGCCTTCTAGCCACCCGACGAGCTGGGCCTGGGCCACGCGCAACTCGGCGTCGCTCGGGATCTTGCCCTCCTCGAAGGGCAGGGCGAGGGCGTGGAGCTCCTGCTGCAGGTCCGGTGACAGTGCGCCGGAGAGCTCGGCCACGCTGGTCGCGTGGACCTCTGCGAGCCGCAAGCGGCTCGCGTCGTCGAGCGGGGCGGCGCGCACCTCGTCGAGAAGTTGCTTGACCATCGAGCCGATCCGCATCACCTTGGCCGGCTGACCGACCGTCTCGGCCTCAGGCCCTGCGCCGTCGTCGGCTCCGGGTGAGGTGCCTGGCACGATCAGCTCGGCCCGTTCGATGTCCGCGTCCATGGTCTGCCTCCCGGTCGAGCCCTGTTCCTACCGCGCAACGGCGACCAACGGGACATCCATCTCGTCGGCCGTGAGCGAACCGTGACGGGACACGAGCTGGAACGGCCCCCGGTCGGCCGGGTCTTCGAAGGCCACCGGTTCGGCCGCCACAAGGGCCACGTCACCCATACGGGCACGGATCATCGGGCTGCACGGCCCGAACCAGCCGCCGTCGATCGCCTCGTGCGCACCGACCACCCAGGCAACGTCGCCGAAGCGCTCGGTCGCTGCGGCGAGCAGCTCGTCCTGGGCCCCGGGGGCGGCGTGGAGCCAGCGGAACCGCCCTTCGCCGCTGAGCTGCCGGACGAGGCCCTGCAGGTCCGACCCGAGCCCGAGCACGCGGTCTCCGACGTCGACCTGGCCGTGGTCGGCGGTGACGAGCAGCGCTGCGCCGGCGGGCAGCGCGTCGACCACGTCGGCGACCATGCGGTCCGCGGCGACCAGTTCGGCCCGGTGATGCTCGCCGAGTCCGTACTCGTGCGCGACCTTGTCGACGCCGTCGTAGTACGCGTAGACGAAGCGCTCACCAGCGGCGAGCAGGCGCCGGACCTCCACGGCGAGTCCGGAGGCGGAGCGGTACCCATGGTGGCGAGCGCCGACGAGGTGGGCCTCGGTGAATCCCGACTCGGTCAGCTCGACCCGGCTCACCACCGGCACGGCGGCACCGAGGAAGGACGGCACCGGCTGCACGCGTCGGGGCCGCAGCCGCATCCGTGCGTCGCCGGCGGCGGTCGACCATCGCAGGACGTTGAGGACCTCGCCGCGCATCACCATCCGGTAGCCGACCAACCCGTGCTCCCCCGGGGGGAGACCCGTCGTGATCGAGGTGAGCGCGGTCGCCGTCGTCGACGGCACGACCGAGGTGATCGGGCCACCCACCATCGACCCCAGTGTCGGCAAAGCGGCCCGCGCTGCGTCGAGCTGCCACCAGCCAAGACCGTCGAGCACCAGCACGACGACCTGGCGAACGCCACGCACCGGCTCAGGGAACCACGCCGGCAGGCCGTCGGTGCCGTGCGGCCCGAGCAACGCAGGGACGATCCCGGTGAGGCAGGGGCCCCCGTACGCAGGAAGGGTCGGGGCGAACGAAGGCACCGGCGTACAGTCCAGCACGGCCGCAGCGCCGCGGCGAGTCGCGCGGCGTCGAACCGCTCGGGTGCGGGCGAGCCGCACTACGCCGAGCGGTCGACCCCGATCCAGGCCTCGCCGACATCCCGGGTCGTAGCATGGGCGGCCGTGAGGGTCTCCACCCGCGGTGACTACGCCTGCCGGGCGCTGCTGTCGCTCACCTTGCACGCCGCCACCTCGGGGCCAACGTCCGTGCGCGACATCGCCGAGCGAACCGGCCTCCCCCAGCCGTATCTCGAGCAGATCCTGCTCGCACTCAAGGGCGCCGGGCTCGTGCGCTCCAAGCGCGGGGTCGGTGGCGGCTACGTGCTGGCCCGGCCCGCGCAGGACATCCGACTGTCCGACATCGTGAGTGCGGTCGACGGCCCGATCACCGTCGGCGACTTCGGCGAACCGCACGCCGACGGCGCCTGCGACCACGAAGGCCAGTGCGTTCTGCTCGCGGTGTGGCATGCCGTCGGTGCCCACATGCGGTTGGTGCTCGACCGCTTCACCCTCGCCGACATCGCTGCGATGTCGCGTGGCGAACGCAGTTGGCCCGACGCCGTCGGCCTGGCTCCGGCGCCCTGATCGAGCCGCCCTGATTGCGATCAGGCCGCAAGCGTCACCGGCAGGCGCCCGTGCCGAGGTCGATGGGAACGCCCCCGCCCACGGGCACAAACGCCCAGTCGTAGTCGTTGACCCGCAGCGTGAGCCGCAGCACCCCGACCGCCTCCGGGATCCGCACGTTGGAGCCGTCGGCCACGGTCCGGGGCGAGCGCAGCTCGGCCCCCCCGGTGCCGACGATGAACGACCGCACCCCGAGCGTCGCGTCCCAACGCCCCGTGGATGTCATGCGGGAGAACCGCTCGTAGAAGTGCTCGTGACCGGACAGCACGACGTCGCCGCCGGCGTCCTGGAAGAGCTGCCAGAGCGGCTCGGTCCGTCGGTCGTTGCCGTACTGGCCCGACGAGAATCGGGGGTGGTGCCAGTAGGCGAGCGTGCACCGTCGCCCGGCCGACGCCGCCAACTCGGCCTGGAGCCACCGGTACTGGGCCGAGCCCGGACCGCAGCCGCCGACCTCGCCACAGTTCGAGTTCAGGACGAACACCCGCCATGGGCCGGCGTCATAGGCATACCAGAACGCCCCGGGGGCGCCGGCGACGGGCCCGAAGTACCCGGCGTAGCCGGCAGCGCCCGGTGTGAGGTACTCGTGGTTGCCGGGCGCCGGCCGCAAGCGGCTGCGGTAGCGCCCCCAGGCGGGATCGAAACAGCGGGCGAACTCGTCGGGGGTGCCGTTCGGGTACACCGTGTCGCCGAGGAGCGCGATCGGACCCGTCGTGCCTGCCAGCAGCCCCGCCACCTGCTCGTCGCGGGTCGTCGCACATGAGGCGATGTCGCCGACGGCCCATAGCGTCACCGGCCCGGCCGGTGGGCCGGACATCACCAGCAAACGCGGGCCGTTCCCCGTCTCCACGCTGTCGAGGTAGACACCGTCGGCGTTGTCGGAAAGCAGCGCCAGTTCGACCGGACCCGGCGCAACGGTCAACCCGGTAAGCGCCACCTCCACCCAGCGATCCCGTTCGACCGGTCCGCTTCGCGCCAGCACCGCACCCACCGCGGGCCGGGTCGCGAAGGTGACGGTGTCGGCCGACCAGGCGCCGAGACCGACACGGGCAACTTGGAATCCGCCCCGGCTACCGGCATCGGCACTGGCGGAAGTGCGCACCCGCAACCGGACCGACGCCCCTGCCGCCGGCACCTCGAAGCGGAGGTAGCTGATGCGCTGCGGCGCGGCGTCGGCGAGCAGCAGCCGCGAGCGGCCGAGCGACGCCGTCGGCGTCGAGGCGTCGGTGGCCGCATCGGTACGGGCGACCACTTCGGTCGGGCTCTGCGCCGACGCCGTCGCTGGGACGCCCACCGCTATTACAGCCAGGGCCCCGGCGACAAGGGTCGATCGGCTCATCCACACGGCCATAGGGACGCATCGTGCCACGGCCCGGGCGACACCGAACCCGGATCAGACGAGGTCTTGACCGGTTGGCTCGTGCGGACGGAGCCGTTCGAGCACCCCGGCGAGATCGGCCGGGAGTGGGGATTCGACCGTGACACGGTGTCCGTCGGCCGGGTGCTCGAACGAGAGCCGGGCGGCGTGGAGGAAGGGACGGTCCAGCCCGAACGCATCGTGCGCGCCGCCGTAGGTCGGGTCGCCGACCACGGGGTGGCCGATCGCAGCCAGGTGGACTCGGATCTGATGGGTACGACCGGTCTCGAGCGAGCAGCGCAGCAACGCATGCGAGCCGAGCGGCTCGAGCACCTCGTAGCGCGTCCGCGCCGGTCGCCCACCGGTCACGACCGCTCGACGCAGCGGGTCGCGCGGCGACCGCCCGAGCGGGGCGTCGATCAGCCCGGACGCCGAGGCCGGCACACCTCGGACCAGTGCCACGTAGTCGCGCACGACCTCGTGTCGTGCGAGTGCATCGACCAGATGCTCGTAGGCCGAGGAGGTCCGAGCGACCACCATCAGGCCGCTCGTGCCCTTGTCGAGGCGGTGCACGATCCCCGGCCGAGCCGGGTCGCCGACCGCTGCGAGCTCGGGGAAAAGCGCGAGCAGGCCGTTCACCAACGTGCCGTCCGGTGCGCCGGCCCCCGGGGGCACGACGAGACCGGCCGGCTTGTCGACCACGATCACGGCATCGTCGACGTGGGCCACGGGGACCGGCACCGCCGGGTCGGCAGCCGGTAGCGGAGCCGGTGGGAGCAACTCGGGGTCGACGGCGAGGAGTTGCCCGGCGCGCACCCGGTGCTTGCCCGGCACGTGGTCGCCGTCGAGCGTTGCGCCTCCCGCGGCGACGAGGGCTGCGGCGTCCGCACGGCTCGCGCCTGTCACCAGCGACACGACCCGGTCGAGTCGTTCCCCGGCGAGCGCCGCCGGGATGGACTCCTCGATCACGGCTCCTCGACCGGCGCCGACGACACCGCAGGCGGCTCGGCGGAGTCCCGCGGCCCAGTCGGCGCCGCTGGTCCGGCCGGGACGGGTCGACCCGCTCGCCAGTTCGCCAGCACCAGCAGTGCGCCGCCCACGACGATCCCGGCGTCGGCGATGTTGAACACGGGCCACCACTGCAGATCGACGAAATCGACCACTCGCCCCGTCAACAACCCGCCATCAGCCCGGAACACCCGATCGACGAGGTTTCCCAGGGCACCGCCGATCACCAACCCGACCGACACGACCGACAACAGACTCGAGGTCTTTCGCATCGACAACAGCAACGCAACGACGACCACGAGCGCAACGACCCCGATCACCGGGCCCAGCCCGCTGCCCGCCCCGAAGGCCATGCCACTGTTGAACGTGAGTCGAAAGCGGAGGGTCCACACGAGATCGATCACGTGCCCGTCAGCGAGCGCCTGCAACGCCCATGCCTTCGTCGCCTGGTCGGCGACCAGCACGGCCGCTACGACCGTGAGGCTGACCACCCACCACGGTCGCCCGACCCATCGCGGGGACGCCGGGTTCGATCCCATCGCGGTCACCGGGTGCCGAAGCCTCCGACCTTCTCCTCGACGAGTTCGGTCGCCCACGGGATCGCTTGGAGCCGCTCACGCGGGATCGGGCGCCCCGAGATCAGCGACAGACCGTAGGTCCCGGCATCGAGCCGCAACAGCGCGGCGTCGATGGAGGCGATCATGTCCCTCGCCTGCGCGCTCAGGGCCAGATCCCGTTCCCGCTCGACGACCAGCGAATCGCCCTCGCCCGACTCGTCGTCGAACTGCACGTCGCCCGGATCGAGATCCTCCATGAGCGCTGCGGCTTCGCCCTCCAGGACATCGGCCTGGTGACGCAGCTTCGCCCGCTCGCTCACGAGCAATTCCCGCTGTTCCTTCAAGAACTTTGCGTCGAACGTGGACTTCGCCGGCTTCGACGGTGCCTCCGGTTTGGCCGTCCCGGCGTTCTTCGCCGGCTTCGTCTCGGCCTTCTTCGCTGGTTTGGCCGCCGGCGCGGGCTCGACCTTCGCCGCCGGAGCATTCGCCACGGGCGCCTTCACGGCCTTCGCCTCAGGCGCCTTCGCCGGAGCAGCCGGCTCCGAGCCCGCCTTCTGCGCCGCCTTCACCGGCGCAGCTTTGGCCGCCGCCGCCTTCACCGGCGCGGCGTTGGCCGCCGCCGCCTTCACCGGCGCAGCGTTGGCCGCCGCCGCCTTCACCGGCGCAGCGTTGGCCGCCGCCGCCTTCACCGGCGCAGCGTTGGCCGCCGCCGCCTTCACCG
>JBEIFW010000120.1:0-10971 GCA_040382215.1 Acidimicrobiales bacterium | reverse complement strand
TGCAGGTGCCGCCGCTGACTCTTCGACCGGGCGGCCAGCAGGCGGCCTGCCACTTCCCCGAGTCGTGAGCGTTGCGGCCTGGCGGGTCGCAGGCGCAGCGTCGGTCCGCTTCAACTGCCCTCTCGCCGCCGAGGTGGCGCAACGGCGCGCGGCGCAGTTCGCGGCCGGGTTGCCGGCCGGGTCCACGGTCGTCGATCTCGGTTGCGGCCGGGCGGCGCTGCTGGCGCTCGTGGTAGGAGCCGTCCCGGGCGGGCGAGGTATCGGGATCGATCTCGTCGTGGGTCGGTCGCCGCATCCGAGGGTTGAGCTGGTCGAGCGCGATGCGGCGACGTGGGTGCCGTCGGTGGCGGTGACGGGCGCGCTGTGCATCGGGTCGACCCACATCGCCGGTGGCTGGGCCGCAACCTGGGCGCACCTTGCCGCTTGGCCTGCGCTCGAGTGGGTATTGGTCGCCGACGTCGTGTGGGCGGCCACCGCCGATGCCGAAACCAGGGACCGGTTCGGCGAACTTCCCGCCGGCGCAGCCGGTGCGGGATCGCTCGCCGAGGCGGCCGGCTGGTCGGTCGTCGACTGTTCGACGTCGAGCCTCGAGGAGTGGGACGAGTTCGAGCACCTCTGGTGCGCCGGGGTCCGCTCGCTTGGGACTCCGGACGCAGAGGCGTTCGCCGACCAGCGGTGGGCGATCTACCAGGCCCAGCATCGAGGGGTGCTCGGGTTCGCCTGGGTGACGGCCCGCCGCGTCCGGTCCGGAGACGGAGCAGGCTGGTAGGGTCGTGACCCGTGCGAACGGTCGTGCTGTGGCTCACCGCCATCATCAACCTGGCGACGCTGGTAGGGATGATCGCCGGGGTGCTGCTGCACTCGGGTCGTGGCGGTGGCTTGTCGGACATGTTCGGCGGGGCGTCCGGGGCGGCGCTCGGCTCCACGGCGGCCGAACGGAACCTCAACCGGATCACGTTCGTGATCGCCCTGGCCTGGGTGTTCTCCACGCTGGCGCTCGGCATGCTGTTGGAGTGAGGCCGACGGCGAGGGGTATGCTCTCGGCCTCATCACGTCGAAGTGGCGGAATGGCAGACGCGCTAGCTTGAGGTGCTAGTGGGAGTAATCCCGTGGGGGTTCAAGTCCCCCCTTCGACACTCCTGGATGGTCGGCTGACCACCAAACACGGAACGGGCACGGGAACCCGCCGGCACCCACAGGGCGCCTGGCGGATCGGCCCGGGACGGCGCGCTGCCCCACACCGTGCAGGCACCGTGGCGCTGCGCAACCATCCCCCCGACACCGGGCCCGCGCTCGTGTGCGCGCTGCGGCGGGTTGCCGACCCCGAACCCATCGGGACGGTGCCGGAGGTGCCCGCCCCGACCTTCCTCTCCCGCCCGCTGCGCAGCCACGGCGTCGCCACCCGCCCCGCCCCGGGACTGCGCGCCGCAGCCAAAACGATCTCCCGGGTCGACCCGGCCGTCGTCGTACCCGCAGCCACCGACCCCGCCGTGCTCGTCACCCTCGGCACCGACATGTGCCTGCGCCTCGCAACCCTCGCGGACGAGACCGCCGCCGTGCTCGGCGACCTCGCTGTCGTGCGCCTCGCGACCGGCTGCATCGAGCTCGCACCCGCCGACCGTGTCGAGCCCGGGGTGCTGCGACCGTTGCGTGTCGACGCCCAGCGACGCCTGCGCCTCACCGCCGGCCTCGCCGCGCGCCTGTGCGCACAACCCGGCACCAAGGTCCTCGTCACCTGCGACCCGGCAAGCGGCCGGGTAATGCTCGTCAACCTCGGCACCCTCGCCGGCGCCCTCGAGGCAGTCCTCGGCGGCGCCGGCGACCAAGACCCCACAGACAGCGAACGTGACGACGACGCGCAGCACACCGGGGGAGCGCGGCACGCGAACGGCGGTGCACGGTGAGCGCCGCACCCGACCGTGACGCCGTACTGCGCAGCGTCGCCGAAAGCCTCGGCCTCGGCCCCGCCGACCTGTACCGCATCGCCGCACAGCTCGAGTCGCCCTCCACGCTGACCCTCGCCGAGTTCGCGCCCGCCGCGCTCGAGCGCTGCAGCCCCAAGACCCGCCCCTGCTACGCAACACCGATCCGCCGCATGGTCGACGCGCTCGGCGAACGCCGCCTCGACCAGATCACCACCGACGACCTCGCCGAACTGCGCGACCGCATCCGTGCCGACGTCGCCGACGCGAAGGTTGCGCGCGCCGCGCGCACCGGGCGGCTCCTCGTCTCCGGTGACCCCGACGCGCACGGCCACGGCGCCGCAGAGAACTTCGTGCGCGCCGCACGGTTCCTGTTCAAGCTCGCCGTCGACCGGCGCCTCATCACCCACTCACCCGCAGCAGCGGTCAAGGTGCCGACCCGGCCGCCCGCACCCGAGCGGCCGCTCACCCCGTGCGAGCTCGAGGAGTTCGCGCTCGTCGCGTGCACCACCGGCAACGACCCGCTCCTCGACGGTCTCATCTTCGAGTTCCACCGCAAGACCGCCGCCCGACGCGAAGGCGCGCTGAACCTGCGGATCTGCGACCTCGACGCACGCAACGGTGCGGTCACCCTCACCGAGAAGTTCGGCCGCACTCGCCGCCTCCCCCTCGACGCCGACCTCGTCGCAAGGCTGTGCACGTTCGCGGAGAGCCGCGGCGCGACCCAGCCCGCCGACAGGGTGTTCCGCAGCCGCAGCGGCAACCCGATCAGCCGCAAGCGCTACGAGTACCTGTACAACCGTCTCGACGCGCGCACCTCCTGGAGCGGAATGCTCGACGTCGGGATCCACTGGGTGCGCCACACCACACTCGACGATGTGCGCACCGTTGCCGACGAACGCACCGCCCACACCTACGCCGGCCACACCGACGCGAGTGGCCCGACCATCAACGCCTACACCAAGGTCCCCTTCGAGGGACTCGTCGCCGCCTACGAGGCGATCTTCGGGCCACGGTTCACGGACTGATCGGCATCCCGCTCGCAGGGGCGTCGGTAGCCTTTCCTGAGCGGAGAGCCGGGAAGTCTGGTCGGCACGAACTGGCTGTGGAGGCTCCCGTGTCCGACATTGTGATCCTGCTGGTGGGCGTCGCCCTCGCTGGCGTTGGTGGTGAGTTGTTCGTCCGGGGCGCCGTTGGATTGTCGGCGTGGGCGCGTGTCCCGGCGGGCGTGATCGGTACCACCGTCGCAGCATTCGCGACGTCGAGTCCCGAGATGTCCGTGGCCATCCAGGCTGCACGCGATGGCCGGCCGGAGATCGCCCTCGGTGATGCACTCGGCAGCAACGTCATCAACATCGGCCTCGTGCTCGGCATCACCGTTGCGCTCGGCTCCCTGCGGGTCGAGCGTCGCGAAATCCGTCGAGAACTGCTCGTCGCTGCGGCCTCACCACTCCTCACTGTTGCGGTGCTCATCGACGGGAAGATGACCACAGCAGAGGCCGTGGTGCTCGCGGTTGCGTTCGGCGCGTGGTTGACCAGCGTCACCCGGGACGCCTGGACGACACGGTCGGCAATCGACGTGACGGTCGAGGCGCCTCGGCGCCTCGTTGCGGTCGGTGCGGCGATTGTCGGTCTCGCCGTGCTCGTCCTCGCCGGACGGTTCATCGTGGGTGCTGCCAAGGGCATCGGCGACTCGCTCGGGCTCCACCCCTTCGTCCTCGGTGCCACGCTCGTCGCAGCCGGGACGTCGGCACCCGAACTCGCGACAGCGGTGATCTCCCGGATCCGCGGTCACGCCGATGTTGGCCTCGGGACCGTTCTCGGCAGCAACGTCTTCAACAACCTGTGGATCGTCGGGCTCGCGGGCATGATCCAGCCCATCGAGGTCGCAGCAACCGACGTCGTCGTCGCTGTCGTGGCCTGCCTCGCCGGTCTGGCGCTCGCGGTGCCCGGACGATCCGGCCTCATCCCACGGTGGCGAGGCGGCGCCCTTCTCGCGGTTGTGACCGTGTACACCATCGCCAGCATTCTCGTTGGCGCCACCTGAGTTCGCGCACGCTGCTTCGCAGAGAAGCCCGACCATCAACGCCTACACCAAGGTCCCCTTCGAGGGACGGGACTGCCGCGGCTGGAGGTGACATCTGATGTGCGGTGCCGGGAGGTGCCGCTGAAAGGATGTTCACATGCCCAAGCCGTATCCGAAGGAGTTCCGCGAGGAGGTTGTGCGGGTCGCCCGGAAGCGTGAGCCGGGGGTGCGGATCAAGGACGTCGCGCATGATTTCGGGATCACGGAGTCGTGTTTGGCGAACTGGATGAGCCGTGCCGATCGTGACGACGGAATCCGTCCTGGCCCAACCACCGGCGAGTTGGCCGAGCTGCGCGACGCGAAGCGTCGGATTCGGATGCTCGAGCAGGAGAACGAGGTCCTGCGACGCGCTGCCGCGTATCTGTCGCAGGCGAACATCTCCACAAAATGACGTTCCCGGTCGTGCGCGAGCTCGCTGTCGACGGGATCCCCGTCACGGTGACGTGCCGGGTTCTCAAGCTCTGCCGACAGCAGTACTACCGGTGGCTCGCCGAGCCGTTCACCGACGCCGAGCTCGACGAGGCGTGGGCAGCGAACGCGATCTTCGACGCTCACCGCGACGATCCCGAACCTCGGCTCCCGGTTCCTCGCCGATGAGGTCCGCCACGCCGGGATCGAGGTGTCGGACCGCACGGTATGGCGGATCTGCCGCGACAACAGCTGGTGGTCGACGTTCGGCAAGCGGCGCAGCAAAGCGGGCAAGCCCGGCACACCCGCCCACGATGATCTCGTGCGCCGGGCGTTTTGCGCCGAGCGTCTCAACCAGGTGTGGGTCACCGACATCACCGAGCACTGGACCAACGAGGGCAAGCTCTACTGCTGCGCCATCAAGGACCTGTGCTCCAACGCCATTGTCGGCTGGGCGCTCGACAGCCGCATGAAGGCCCGTCTCGTCGTCGCCGCCGTCGAGATGGCCGTCGCCCGACGAGGTGATGTCGCCGGGTGCATCGTCCACTCGGACCGAGGGTCGCAATTTCGTTCCCGGAAGGTGCAGCGCACCCTGACCCGCCATCGCCTGGTCGGCTCGATGGGCCAAGTCGGCGCGGCCGGCGACAACGCCGCCATGGAATCGTTCTTTGCGCTCTTGCAGAACAACGTGCTCGACCGACAGCGCTGGACCACCCGCGACGAGCTCCGGATCGCCATCGTCACCTGGACCGAACGCACCTACAACCGGCGCCGCCGCCAACCCCGACTCGGCCGATTGACCCCCATCGAGTACGGGACCATCATCACCGCACAGACAGCAACCGCCGCCTAATCCAACCTGTCACCTCCAGCCGCGGCAGTCCCCCACGTGATCGTCGGCACTCGATGGCCTCCTCATCGCGTTCCCCGATCCAAACACGCTGACTGCGTTGCCACCCGCGTTCGGCACGTCACCAACGCCGGATCAGGTCGGCACGATGTCGAGCACGGCCTGTCGGCGCCCGGCGCCCGACTCGAGGATCTGGTGCCGGACCGTGGCGAAATCGATGTGGCCCAGGTCGATCCGTCGCACCTGGCGGTTGGCCATCGTGTGGAAGTAGACGGCTCGGTTGGCGAGATCGGACACGGTCGTCACCTGGGTCGCGCTGACGATGTCGGCGGCGGTGTGACCGGCCGGGCCGGTAACGCCGACGGGTATGTTGAAGCTGTCGAGGATGCGGAACGCCTCGAACACGGCGTCGGCGGCGTCGCCGAGCGGGCGGGCGCATGCCGTGAGCGCTGCCGCTCGCACGAAGCGTGACGGCGGGGTGAAATCCCCGGGCAACCCCAGGAATCCGGAACCGGAACCGAGCGGCGAAAGCCGAATGCCATCGATCGTGAGCGGCGCGCTCGGAGCGGGAGAGAGCCCGACGTAGTTGCGCAGATTCGTCAGGTGCCAGTCGTAGGCGGGGGCGTTCGTGATCACCCCGAGGAACGCGTCGTACACCTCGACCCGTCCGCCGTCGACGATCTCCACGATGATCGCCTCGCCGGTCGGGTCGGCGATCTTCCAGTGGAAGGGCAACGGGGCGCCGCCGAAGCGGGGGTCCTCGACCTGCACCACCCGGACGTCGCCGAGATGCGCCCGGACTTCGGCGACGGTCGCAAAGCTCGACAGCAGCCACTGCATGAAGTCGCCGACGCTGGCGCTCCGGGACGCATCGGCCGGGTCGTAGGGGGTGAGCGAGCAGTACCCGGGGAAGTAGTAGACGCCCACGTACAGGCCGACTTCGTTGAGGCCGTCGGGCCCGTAGGGCTGGCCGTAGGCGGTCACGGTGACGAACCCGTGGCGGCCCTCCCAGCGCATCCCGGTCCGGCCGTCGGGGGTGAGCGCCGTGAACGGGTGCGCCCGCGGGAACAAGGCGAAACGGTCGTGGTGGGCGTCGCTCAACGCCCACTCGACCGTGCGCGCCACGACGACGCTGCCGTCGCTGGCCTGCAACGAGATCCCGGTACACATCGCGACGCCCTCCACCGGGGGCGCGCCGGGCGGCCCGTTCCGGCGCACGGTACCGGCAAGCGTGCGTCAGTGCGTCGGTGTGCGCCGGGGTCGGCCGATGCGCACTGACACCCCGTCGCTGGCGCGCACGTGCGGCGTTCCTGACGGTGCGGGCAGGCCGGATGCAACGACGAGCGATTCGTCGATGGCGGTCAGCGTCGCCGCTCGTAGGGGCCACGGTTCGTGGTCGACCGCGGCGTAGCGCAGGCCACGACGAGCGCGGGAGTACAGACCCCAGCGGGCGGTCAGGAACACGTCGAGGTCGTCGGCCACCACCGGGTCGCCCATCTCGATCACGAGCTCGGAGTCGGCCACCCGGTCCGGCCAGCGACGGCGCACCACGGTCGTCAGCGTGTCGCCGGAGCGCCGGTGCGAGGTGCGGCCCCAGCAGTACGGCAACCGGTAGGTGAGCCGGGCCGTTGCCGCCGGGACCATGCGGTCGACGTCGAGCGAGAAGAACCACACCCCGGGCCGATCACCGACCCGCACGTAAGTGCGTACGTTCACCTCGGCGAACGATCCGAGGTAGGGCACGGCAGGGCCCCGCGCCAGGCCGATGTCGCGCATCGAGAACGGGATCAGCCCCGCCCACGCCGCACCGTCGAAGGTGTCGACGTTGAGACCCTCGGGCAGCAGCGCCTGCACCGCTGCAGGGTCGTAGCGCCAGTGCACGTAGGCGAGATCGAGCCAACGCTGCCGCATCACGGCGCTCCGCACCGGGTCCGGGCAACGCTCGGCATCTCGGATCACCGGGCGCAGCGTACGGGCGGACGGTCAGTTTCCCATCGACGCACTGGCGAGGACATCTTGAGCCAGGAATCGCTCAAGTCCTGCGGGGAACGGTCGATGGACCGACCAGTGGACGCGGACCGGCGGGAGGTGCGTGAGCTGAACGGCCGAGTGGTCGTCGTCACGCGACCCGGCACGACCGAGTCGGTGCCGTTCGTCCTCGCCGGGGTCGTCGTCGGCAACCTGGTGCTGATCCCCGACAGCAGCGCCGCGCGGACCTTGGGCGCCCAACTCGCAGAGGGTAATCCGCTCGAGATCGCCGCCGTCGACCCGAAGGGCCGCCTGACTTGCACCGCGCTCGTACAGCGCTACCGGACCGATCCTCACGAACTGCACGTCACCGACCCGGGTTTCTTCCATCTCCGCAACGACCGGTCGGCGTTCCGGGTGGCGATGGTGGTCCCGGTCCACCTTGTGGTGGCATCCGAGACGGCCGCCGAATCGGCCGCCGGCACCTCGCTCGACCTGTCGAGCGCCGGGCTATCGGCACGGGTGGATCTCGCATGCAATCCCGGCTCGCCGGTGTTTGCCTCGATCCACCTACCGGATGGCAACCTGCTCGCGGTCGGCACGGTGATCAGCGCCGCCGACCAGCACGTCCGCGTGCGTTTCACCCAGGTCGACCCCGCCGGCTCCGGACGGCTTGCGGCCCATCTGCGCCGCGCCGAGATCGAGCAGATGCGCACCGGCGAGGCGGCATGAGCATCGGCGGGCGACCCGTGCAGGTGACGGTGGCATTCGAGACGTCGCGTGGCGCGGTCGCGCTGTCGGCCTCGATCCTGAAACGCACCGCTGGTGGCGTGGTGCTGCGCTTCGAACCACGACGGACCTACTCCGGGGCCGCTGGCACGGTGACGGCGCTCCTGGCGCGCGTCGACGGAACGAGTCATGCCCTGCTCATGCGGCCCGTCGACGTGCCGGGACGGCTGCTTGCCGACGGCGGCCGAGAGGTGACGTTTGCCTTCTTGGCCCGCAGCGACGCGACCACGGCGTTCCTCGGGGCCCTCGGCGGCTGAGGATCGGCGCGATCCTCACCAAGCTCTAAACCGCCTCCAAGGACCGGCCAACGTCGGGCTCCTAACCTGCGGCGCCATGCCCCCCGCCGAGGACTCTCCGTCGCGCTACGCCGCAGCCGTTCGCCGGTCTCGGCTCGGGCGTGCCGCTGCGCTGAGCGCCGTCGCCCTGTTCCCCCTTGCAGCCTGTGGCGACGACGACGCGCAGGTGTTCTCGGCGTCCAGCGTGATGGTCGGCACCACCGCCGCAGCGCCCACGGCCATGCCCACGAGCCGGGTGGCCACCACGACCGCGCCGGTGACCACCCCGGGCTCGTTGGCCGTCACGACGACGCCGAAGGACACGACGTCACCGGCCACCACGACGTCACCGGCGGGAGGCTCGGCTTCGGGGATGTTCCCTTCCGGTGGGCAACTCGTCGTCGAATTCACGTTCGCCGTGGCGCAGCCCGGGCGTCAGATCCGGAACCCGTACGTGGCGGTGTGGGTGGAGGATCAGGCGGGCAACCTCGTCCAGACGATCAGTCTCTGGTTTCAGCAGGGCAAGGGCCAAAAGTGGCTGAGCGACCTGCGCACCTGGTACTCCGCGAGCAACGGACGCGTGCCGGTGACCACGGGCGCCACCCGGGCACCCGGCGCGTATTCGGTGGCCTGGAACGGCGTCGGTACCGACGGAAAGCCGGTGCCCGCCGGGAACTACGTGCTGTTCGTCGAGGCCGCACGCGAGCATGGCCCATACGAGATCACCAGCGCGCCGATCACCATCGGGGCTGCGGGGTTCACGGTCCCGCTTGCCGACAGGGGCGAACTCACCAGGTTGTCGGCCACGCTGAAGGTCTGACCCGGTGACGACGTCGGTTTCGGCCAAACGCGAGGGTCAGAAGTGGTCGCGCCTCGTGCATGTGTACACGAGCATGATCGCCTTCGTCGTCGTGCTCTTCTTCGGCATCACCGGCCTCACCCTCAACCACCCGGATTGGACCTTTGGCGACGCCGTCGGCACCTCCACGGTGACCGGCGCGCTCCCGATGGCCACGACCGGACCGGCCGGCGCCGTGGAATTCCTCGCCATCTCCGAGTTCGTGCGTGAGACCCACGGGGTCCGTGGATCGGTCAGCTCTTACGGGGTCACCAACGGGAAGGGTTCGATCGCCTACAAGAAGCCGGGATACCTCGCCGACGTGTTCTTCGACGTCGGAACAGGCGCCTACGAGGTGCGCGTCGAACAGCAAGGATGGGTTGGGGTTCTCAACGACCTCCACAAGGGTCGCGATGCGGGGACGTCCTGGCGTTGGCTGATCGATGTCTCGGCGGTCTTCCTCGTCGTGGTGTCCCTCACCGGCCTGCTGCTGCAGCTGTTCCTGCGCAAGCGCCGCGTTGCGGCGATGATCGTGATGGGAGCGGGCGCCGTCCTCGTGGCGCTGCTCGCACTCCTCACGCTGCGCTAGCACTCCCGCTCTGCCCGGGCCGCCCACGCCTCGTTGGGGTGGTGGGCGCCGTCGGCGCCGATCACGAGGCAGGCGGCACCGACGCGGTCGGCCCGAGCCGGGGCGTGGACCGCAGGCTCGACGCCGGCGATGGTGGCGACCACGTCTGCGGTCGCGGCGTCGGCGGCGATCACGCTGATCGAGGCGACGGCATCGGCGGGCCAGCCGGTGCGCGGATCGATCACGTGGCCGAACCATCGCCCGGCGACGTGGATCCCGCGACGGGCCCGTCCGCTCGTTGCGAGGCCCTCCCGGGCGATCGACACGACGGCCACTGGGGGTTCGTTGTCAAACGGCCGCAACGGGTTCTCCACCCCCGCCGGCACCGATCCCGGTCCGGTATGGCGCAGGTCGCCTCCGGCGTTCACCACCACCCCGAGGCTCGGTGACGCGGCGAGCGCGGCCTCGGCGGCTCGGTCGACGATCCATCCCTTTGCGAATGCGTTGAGGGTGAGCGGCCCGACGTCACCGATCGGACGAGGTCGACCGTCGACGTCGAGGGTGAAGCGCGGACGGCGGATCGTGTCGGCGAGGTGGCCCAGTTCGTCCGTGCTGGGCATGGCGCCGACATCCCCGGCCCGGCGCCAGCGATCGGTGAGCACGCCGATCAGCGGGTTGAAGGCCCCCTCCGAGCGTTCTTGCCAGGCGAGGGCGTCGGCCATCACCCGGCAGAACGACGAGCTCAGGTCCGTGAGTTGACCGCGCTTCCAGCGCTGGAGATCGCTCGCCTCGTCGTAGGCGCTGAAAACCGATTCGAGCTCGGCGATCGTTGCGAAGGCAACCTCAGCGGCCTGCGCCGCCGCCGGGTCCTCGTAGTAGGGATCCCCGACCGGGTCCTCGAACGGGTCCTCGAACGGGCCGACCAGGACTTCCACCACGGTGCCGAGGAGTCCGTGACGGGTGAAGTGACGCACGCGCACCAAACGCTAGCGGCGCACGAGCGCGCGCATCCGGTGTGACCTCGTCGAACACTTCGCAGCTCAGGACGCGGTCTTGAGACGGCCTTACCGATCCGTGACCACACTCGGTGAGGTGATCGCAAGGTCGAACGAGCCGGGCCCTCGTCTGTGGCATCGGATGTTGGGTGTGGTGGCGTTGCTTGCCACGGGTTTGGCGGTGGTGTCGGCGGTGGGTGGTGCACAGCGGCGGGTGGCGGTGGCGCAGGTGCCGTCGGGTGCGGGTGACGGTCGGTCGTCGGTGACGGCGG
>JBEIFW010000119.1:0-11208 GCA_040382215.1 Acidimicrobiales bacterium | reverse complement strand
TAGATCACCTGCGCGCCGCGGGGCATCAGCAGGATCGTGTCCTCGAGGGTCGGGCGCAGGGTGACGTACCGCTCAGCGCGCGTGCTCGTCACCCAGGACCCCTCTGCGAGCCCGATCAGGTCGTCGTGGCGCACCACCCCTTTGTGGGTGTGGAACTCCTTGCCGGGCGCGAGGGTGACGAGGTAGTGCCGCTTCTTGCGGTCGACGATCATCACTCGCTCACCCTCGGCGAACGGGCGACCCGGACCGCTCACCGCCGGCCCCGCCGCCGCGGGCTCGGGACCGGCACCGGAACGTGCGCAGCAGAGGTCTCCACGAGGCGGCAGAACGCGCACGTCTCGGCCAGCGTCGGCGCCCCGCACCGGACGCAGCGCTGCGTAGCGTCGGGGGGTTCGTCGGCTGCAGCCCGAAGCCCGGCGACCACCGGTGACATCCGGTCCCAGAAGCCGAGCACGAACGCCGCCTTGGTGCCCGGCGAGGTTGCCTCGAGCGCGTTGAGCTGCGCTTTGTACCCGAGGTGGGTATTGCCCGCCGCCATCGGGCATTCCTCCACCTGGTAGTCGATGCCGCGCAGCACGCAGTACGCCGCCATCTCCCGTTCGGTGAGGCGCACCAACGGCTTCACCTTCTTGGGGAACCCGGGCCGGGCCGGCAGGACCGGATACTGGCGGGCCAGGTGTTCGAGATCCCAGTGCAGCGTGTTGCCGTAGAGCACGGCGGCTTCGTCGTCGAGGTTGTGCCCGGTCGCGACCACGTCGTAGCCGCCGTCGATCGCTGCGCGGTCGAACAGGTGCCGCTTGGACATCCCGCACGCGGAGCACGGCACCCGGCGGGTGGCGGCGGCCGCCGTGGGCACGTCGTAGCCGTAGGTGTCGCGCAGGTCGAGCACCTGCAAGCTGAGGTTGCGCTCCTCGGCGAAGGCCCGGGCGTAGGTGCCCGAGACGTCGGAGTATTCGCCGATCCCGAGCCCGAGGTAGAGCCCGTCGGCGCGATAGCCGAGCTCGACGAGCAGGTCCCACAGGGCAAGCGAATCCTTACCGCCGGAGACCGCGACGAGCACCCGGTCGCCCGGGCTGAGCATCGAGAAGTCCTCGATCGCCTTGACAACCTGGTTGCGGCACAACCGCAAGAAGTGCTCGACGCAGAAGTTCGCGTTGTGTCGGGGTAGGTCGATGACCGCCGGACCCCGACAGACCCGGCATTTCATCCGGCACCCCCGGAGATGACCGGACGGATCTCGATCTCGTCGTCGTCGGCAAGCACGGCGTCGCCGGGGACGAGGGTGCCGCCTCGGATCACGATGACCGACTCCCGCACGATCTCGAGCCGCCCGAGCAGTTTGGTCACCGACATCGGCCCGGGGATGGCGAGCTCGCGGCGGGGGTTGCGCAGGACGACCTTCACTCGACGCTCACGCCTTCGACGCCGAGCGCCGCTCGCGGCGGGTGGGCGGCCGCAGCGCGGTGAGCTGGATCGACTGTCCGGGTTGGAGCTTCTCGAGCGCGACGAACCGCTCCTGGCGCCCGATCACCTTCGACGCCGACCGCCTTGCGGCGAGGAGGATGAACACCACCAGCCAGCCCCGGCGACCGCCGAGCACCCCCTGGTGGAACGCAGACCGTCGCAGGTACGTCCCGAGCCGCTTCCGCCTCACAGGCGCCGGATCTCCACCAGCGTCGTCTTGTTCCTCCCCGCCCGGCGGCCCGTCAGATAGACGAGCACGACGAAGACCGCCAGCGCGATCCCGCCGGCGGTGAGGATGGTCTTGCGCTTGTCGGCGACCTTGTCCTCCACGCCGGACTGGACCTGGCGCAACGAGCGCTCGATGTCGTCACGGGTGATGCGCTGCTGGCTCACGCCTCGCTCCTCACGTGCGGTCCTGCTCGGTGCCCGGGATCGGTCGGGCCAGGGTGGTCTTGCGCACCCGGGACAGTGCGAGCACCGTGATGCCGACCGTGACGACGAGCGTGATCAGGTACGGCACCCAGTTCCACTTGCCACCGAACACGTCGGTCTCGAACTGAAGGGCCCGCAGCAGCGACAGCAGGAGCAACAGCAGCCCGATGCCGAGCAGGAGCGAGCCGGCGGCACCGAACGCCAGCCACCGGCCGACCCCCCGCAACGGGTCGAGGGTCTCCTGTTTGGCGTAGCGCTTGACAAGATCGATGGCCTGGCCGACCGAGCCGTCAGGGGCGGGGCGCTGCTCGGGCACCCCATGTTCCTAGCACGCCCGGGCGGCGTCGAGCAGGGCGAACACGACCCGCTCAGGTCTCGTCGAGACCGCCGAGCCCCTCGAATGGGTCGCCGGACTCGGTCTGCAACCGGAAGCGGAGCACGTCGGCGACCTCGGCGAGCAGGCCGTCGAGCACCGTGTACCGCTGCTCGGCGTCGGGAGCGGCGAGCAAGCGGTAGCGGTCGTCGGACCCGATCGGGGCGATCGCCGCCAGGTGGTAGGAGGCCGTGACCGGGTCGTGGGCGACCTGGTCCGGATCGGGGGCCCCGTCGAGGCCCAACTCACTCGCCAGCGCCAGCAACGACCGGAGCTGTCGCACGGCGGCATCGCGCTGCGGGACGAGATCGCCGGTCGGTTCGGGCTCGGGCCAGTCCTCCACCTCGGCCCTCGGGTAGGGGGCGTCGGGCAGCCAGGACACGATTCGGATCCGGCGGGTGCCGTGCGTGACGAGTGCATACCGGCCGTCGTCGAGTTCGCCGACCGAGGCGATCCGGGCGACGGTGGCGACCGCCCGCCGGACGTCGCCGCCGCCGACTTCGAAACCCCGCTCGATCAGCACGACCCCGAACTCGGGCTCCTTGGCGGCGAGACAGTCCGCCACCATCGCCCGGTAGCGCGGCTCGAACACGTGGAGCGGCAGCACTGCACCGGGCACCAGGACCGTTCCGAGGGGGAACATCGGCATCGTCACCGCCATCCACCCATCGTTGCCGCGTCCGGGCGGTGCCGTGGGGTCAGGCCGGCGGGAGCGGCAGGAAGGGGCTCAGGTCGGGCCGGAACGGGTAGGTGCCGAGCGCTGCCGCCAGCCCCGGCCACAGCTGGGCCTCGGTGGTGGCCGCCGACGGACCGAGCACGACGAGCGCCACGTCGATCGGCGCGACCCCGGCGGGCAGATAGGCACCGGCGAGCGCCTTGACCTCGGTCAGGGTTCCGGTCTTGGCCCGCAACACCCCGTCGGCCGGGGGGCCTGCGAACGGCGCACCGGCCAGCGTCCCGGTCCGGCCCGCCACTGCGAGGCCCTGCACCACCGGACTGGTCGCGCCGAGCCGGGTGAGCACCTGCACCAGCCCGGCGCACGTCGCGACGTTGCTGCGAGCCAGCCCGGAGCCGTCCGCGAGGGCGACGCCCGCAATGCCCCACCCTGCGAGACGGTCCCGCACCACGGCGAGACCGCCGGCGGTCGTGCCGTTGCCCATCGCCTTGACCAACAGTTCGGCGCTGGTGTTGTCACTCCAGGTGAGCAGGTCGGCGAGCAGTTCGGTCAACGGGGCCGATTCGACCGTGGCGACGACCTTGGCAGCAGCCGTCGCGACGCCGGTGGCGGTGGAGTCGACGGTGACGCCGCGCGCCCGCAGGAGTTCCGCCAGGCGGCCGGCCGCGTGGAGCGGCGGGTTGGTCGTGAGCGCCGCCGGCCGAAAGGCGCGCAGCCCGTCGTCGACGAGCAAAGCGCTGAGCGGGCCGACGGTGTCGGGGCTGTATGTCCGCCCCCAGGCCGCAACCGTCCGGTCGCTGTCGAAGGCGGACTCGTCGCCGACGAGCCGTCCGACCCGGCGGATGCCGGCATCGCGGACCTGGTCGGCGAGCGCAGCGAGCAAGGTCGGATGGTCCGGAGCCTTGCGGATCCCGTCGGCGTCGAGTGCGCCTGCAGCCGGATAGGCCGGGGAGGTGAGGTTCGGGTCGCCGCCGCCGACGAGGAACAACTCGGCCGCCGTCTCCCCCGTCGGCGTACCGCGCACCGTGGTGCGAAACCGATGGTCGGGGCCGAGGACGTCGAGGGCGACGGCTGCGGTGACGATCTTGGCCGTGGAGGCCGGGATCACCGTCGCCGTACCGCTGCGCTCGACGAGCACCTGGCCGTTGCTGCGAGCGACGAGGCATCCCGTGGCGGGCACCTTTGCTGCGAACGATCGGAGTGCCGGAACGACCTGCGACGTCGCGGTCTGACCGAGCAACAGGCCCGGGACGCGACGGGCGGACAACACCGGCGTCACGAGCTGCGGACCCGAGCGCGGCGCCGGCGCTGCGATCGTCACCTCGCCGCGCTCGATCGTCGTCTCCGTGGCCGCTGCGATCTGCCAGAGCGCAAACCCAGGCGCCAGCGCGGCGAGCGTGACGACGGCCCACCGGGCCGCCATCCTCATGGGCGGCGCCGCTCCAGGTAGCGGGCGTAGCGGTAGAGGTGACCGAGCGCGTGGACCGCCCGGTTCGCCGACGGATAGCACAACCGACCGGCGGCGCGGATCGTGGCCGGACCGGGGTTGTCGGGATCGGCGATCGCGAGTTCGGACGCGACGAGGACCGGCTTGCCCGTGGCCTGGGAGACCTCGATGCCGACCTGGGCGTACCGGGCGTCCTGGCGCTCGTGGAAGGCCACGATCCGCTCGAGACCGTGGTCCGGGTAGTACGGGCCGCGCTTGGCCAGGCGGGCCTGGTTCGACTGGATCCCGAGCCCGAGGTGGATCACGGCGTGCACGTCGGGGTGCCGGGCGAGCAGTTCGAGCACGTCAGGAATCGTGTCACGGGTCTCGGCGCCCGCAAGGTCGACCGGGTTGGCCCGGCTCCAGCGAGGCGGGAGCTTGGTGTCGATCTGGGCCCGCAGATCCTCGGGCAGCGGCATCAGCACGAGATCCCGATCGTTGGTGATCGCGTCAGCCGTGACGACCCCCCACCCGCCTGCGGTCGTGAGCACTGCGACGTTCGGCCCGGCGGGTAGCGGTTGGGTGGCGAAGGTCGCCGCAGCGTCGAAGGCCTCTTCCATGGTCGCGGCCCGCGCGATCCCGGCCTGGCGGCAGGCCCCGTCGAAGACCTTGTCGTCGGCCGCGAGCGCACCGGTGTGACTCGCTGCGGCGCGAGCGCCCCCGGCGGTGCTCCCGCCCTTCACCATCACGACCGGCATCCGCTCGGTGACGGCCCGCATGCGAGCGAGGAACGAACGGCCGTCACCGATCCCTTCGACGTAGGCGAGACCGACCCGGGTCGCGGGGTCGGCTGCGTAGAACTCGAGGTAGTCCACGACGCCGGCCATGGCGGCGTTGCCCGCCGAGATCGCCCGGGACACCCCGACGCCGGTCGCGGTGGCCAGGTTCTGCAACGACGAGGCGAAGTTGCCCGACTGGCTGGCGATCCCGATCGCACCCGCCGGCGGGTAGGGGGCGACGATCTGCGCGCAGAGCTGCGCCGGTGTCGACACGAGCCCTTGACCGTTCGGCCCGGCGACCAGGATGCCCAACTCGGCAGCCAGCGCGATCAGGTCGGTCTCGGCGCGGCGGCCTTCCTCGCCGGCCTCGCCGTAACCTGCCGAGGTGATGAACGCCGCCCGGATCCCCTTGCGGGCGCAGGCCCGCAGCACCTCGAGGTTGGTAGCGGCCGGCGTGCACACGACAGCGAGGTCGATCTCGCCGGCCGGCAGGTCGTCGACCGACGGGACGGTGGTGATGCCGAGCACCGTCTCGCCCGACAGGTTGGTGCCGTGGACCGCGCCGCGGTAGCCGCAGGCCAGGATGTTGTGGAGGCTGACGAAGCCGAACTTGCCCGGGTGGCTCGACGCGCCGACCACCACCACGCCGCGTGGGTCGAACAGCGCCCGGAACTGCTCGAGGGTGGGGCGGGGTGCGGTGGTCATCGGTGCAGCTCCACGAGGGCGTCGACGGCGACGGGGATCCCACCGTCGCCGACGATGAGCGGGTTCACGTCCACCGACGCGACGTCGGGCCGGGCTTCGGCGAGGCGCGACAGGCCGACGAGGACGTCGGCGAGTCGCTCCCGATCGAGGGCCGGCTCCCCACGGAACGCGCCGAGAAGGGATTGGGTGCGGAGATCCTCGATCATCTCGGCCGCGTCCAGCCGCGAGACGGGAACCACCCGGAACACCACGTCGGCGATCGCCTCGGCGAGGATGCCCCCGACGCCGAGCATCACCGTGGGCCCGAAGACGGGATCGTCGACGAGTCCGGCGATCAGCTCTCGGTTGCCGCGCACCTGTTGAGCGACGAGCAGGTCGACCGGACCGTCGTCTGGCCGGGCTGCACCCAAGAGCGCCTCGGCGGCATCGCGCACGGCGTCGGCGCTTGCGAGCCGGAGCCGAACGAGGCCCCGCTCGGTCTTGTGGGCGATGGCGTCACCATTCAGCTTGAGGACCACCGGATACCCGATCTCGGTGGCGGCGACGACGGCGGCGGCGGCGTCAGGAACCCGGGCCTCGGCGGCCAACGGGATCCCGTAGGCGGCGAGCAGGGCTTTCGACGCGGCCTCGGAAAGGGTGGGGCCGGACATGCGCGCCGAACGCTACGCGCTCGGTTGGTCCTTGCGGGCGCCGAGGAGCTTGTAGGTGAGCACGCTGCGAGCGATCCGCTTGCCGCTCGTCGCCCCGGTGATCTCGGCCTCGCAGAAGACCATCGAACGGCCGCGCTGCACGATCCATCCCTCGGCGACGGCATCCTCCCCGACGAGCGCGTTCAGGTACTGGATGTGCAGGTCGACGGTCGAAAAGCCCATCGGTTCGTCGTACCCGGAGCCGATCGCCGGAACGACGACGGCGTCGAGCAGGGTGGCGAGCGCGCCACCGTGGGCCACTCCGGCCGGCTGGGTGATCTGGCGGCGCCAGGGCAGGCGCATGCGGCAGTAGTCGGTGCGGATCTCCTCGACCTCGATCCCGACGATGTTGATGAAGTACTCCCCGCCGTCGCCCTCGGCCTGGCCGAACCGGCCCCAGCGTTCGGTTCGGTGCGTGGGCAGCGGGGCGTGCTGGTCGGCTCGACTCACCCGGCGGACGGTAGGCAGTGGCGGCGAGACGCTCCAACCCGGTGGGGCCCGCCGGTCCTGGGGACGGCCCCGCCGATCAGGGGACGAGCGCGGCCCGGAAGAAGGCGAGGACGTGGTCGAGTCGCTGCGCCAACAATTCGGCCGACAGCGGGTCGTCGTCAAGCAACCCGCCGAGAAACGGCGCATCGCTGAAATAGGTGAGCAGCGCCCCGTACCCGGTCAGCAACAGCTGCGCCGGGTCGTGGCGCCGCAACCGACCGGCGTCCATCTCCGCCAGGAACCACGCCTCCGCCCGGTCGAACAGGGGCCGCAGCGCCGCCGACAGGTCGATCCCCAGGTGCGTCCCGCCGTCGAGCGCCTCCCGCCGAACGAGGCGCACGTAATCGGCGTTGCGCTCGAAGAACCGGAATCCCTCCACGAGGATCTGCTCGACCCGCTCCCAGCCGACGGCGTCGGTCGAGCCGACCGCCACTTCGACCCGGTCGATCCAGTCCGACAGGAGCCGCTCGAACACCTCGCCGTACAACGCCTCTTTCGAGGCGAAATGATGCAGCAAGCTGGCCTTGCGGATGCCGACGGCCTGCGCCAGTTCGGCCAGCGACGTCGCCTCGTACCCGGCCTCGGCGAAGCGCCGGCGCGCAACCTCGAGCAGCGCCTCACGCGTCGTCGGCGGCACGCCATCGGTCACGCCGGAAGTGTATCCCTGCGCCCTACCGGCCGGTCGGTAGGCTGCTACGTTCCGGTCCTGTGCCGATCCTCGTCGCAGTCCTCGCCGGCTTCGCGGTCTCGCAGTTGGCCACCCTGGCCACGACGGTCTGGCTGCACCGGGCCCTTGCGCACCGGGCCCTCAACGTCCGTGGTCCGCTCACGTTCCTGTTCCGGTTCGTCGTCTGGGTCACCACCGGGATGCGCCCGCGCGAATGGGTCGCCGTGCACCGCAAGCACCATGCGTTCACCGACACCGAGCAGGACCCCCACTCCCCCGTGCAGGTCGGTGTCCTGCGGGTCCAGTTCGCCAACGCCGCCATGTACCGACGGGTCGCTCGGGACCGCGCCACGGTCGACCGCTACGCAAAGGACCTCGCACCAGACCGGTGGGACCGCGTCCTGTTCGACCGGGGCTGGCTGGGCCTCGCACTCGGCATCACGTTCCTGATCCTCGTGCTCGGCCCGTTCTACGGGCTGCTCGCGGCGGCGTTCCACATGGCCTTCTACCTGTGGATGTCCGGCGCCGTGAACGCCCTCGCCCACCACTTCGGCCGGCGCCCGTACCCGAACTCGGCCACGAACCTGCAGTGGCTGGCGTTCCTTTCCGGCGGCGAAGGCCTCCACAACAACCACCACGCCGCCCCCACCTCGGCCCGCTTCTCCCTGCACCGCGGCGAGATCGACCTCGGCTGGTTCGCCATCCGGGTGTTCCGGGTGCTGCGCCAGGTCACGGTGCGGCTCGACAAGGTGAAGCTGTCCGCCGCCGCAGCCGCCTCGACGGGCAACGAGCCTCGCTGACTACCGTGCCCGGCATGCACCTGGTGTCGGCGCTCTTCGTCGAGAACTTCGCCATGCGACAGGCGGCCGGGCCCGCCACTCGTATCGACCTGACCGGCGTGATGTTCTCGGTCGCGGCGCCCGCTCCCGTGCCGGTCACCATCGATCCGCACCTCATCGCCCTGATCTGGTGCCCCCCCGACGAGCCCGGCCAGGGCGTGTTCGAGGTGGTGTTCCGCAAGGGCGACAACGAACTCGCCCGCAACGTGAGCCCGTTCACGGTCGAGCCGGGCAAGTTCACCTACCGGCTCGTGCGTGGCGAACTCACCTTCACCGAGTACGGCCAGATCGTCGCCGACTGCCGCATCGGGCGCGGGGATTGGCACCCCGTACCGCTCACCCTGCTGCCGCCCACCGGCTGACCGCCGTGCCATTCGCCGCCGCCCTCTCGCACCACCCCGATGCCGCCGTCGCCGCCGGCGAAGCGATCGGCCAGTGCTTCGAAGGCATCGGGCCCGAACCCGATCTCGCCGTCGTGTTCGTCACCCCGCACCACCTCGACGCCCTCGGTGCGATCACCAGCACGATCCAGGCCACCCTCGAACCCCGGCATCTCCTCGGCGCCAGCGCCGTCGCCGTGCTCGGCGGCAGCCACGGCATAGAGGGCCCGCCCGGCCTGGCGCTGTGGGTGGGGCGTTTCCCCGGCACGATCGCGACCACCTGGATCCGGGCCGAACGCAGCGAGGGCGGTTACGCCGTGCGGGGCCTCGATCCCGAGCGGCTCGATCGGGCCAGAACCCTGCTCGTCGTCGTCGACCCTTACTCGCTCCCGCTCGAGGGCATCCTGGCCCACCTCGGCCGGGACCATCCGAACCTGCGCGTGATCGGCGGCCTCGCGTCGGCCCCCGGCGGGCCCGGGGTCAACCGGCTCGTCCTCGACGGCCGGGTGGTCGACCACGGCGCAGTGGGGGTGCTGCTCGACGTCGACGCCACCCCCACCACCGTCGTGTCCCAAGGGTGTCGCCCGGTTGGCCAACCGTTCACCGTCACCGCGGCCGAGGGCAACGTCGTCGTGCAACTCGGGGGCCGACCGGCGCTCGAGCGGCTCTACGAAGTGCTCGACGCCCTCGACCCGATCGACCGCGCCGCGTTCGCCCGCGGCCCACAGTGCGGCATCGTCGTCGACGACGCCAAGCTCGACTACGAGCGAGGCGACTTCGTGATCCGCGGCGTCGTAGGCATCGATCGCGACCGCGGCGCGGTCGCGATCGGCGACACGGTCCCGGTCGGCGCCACCGTCCAGTTCCAGGTCCGCGACGCCGGCTCCGCCGGCGAGGATCTCGCTGCGCTCCTGGCGCCGCACACCGCCGACGCCGCCCTGGTCTTCACCTGCAACGGTCGGGGTGCCCACCTGTTCGGCACCGCCGACCACGACCCGGCGCTCGTCCAGGAGCTGCTCGGCCCCCGAGCTGCGGTCGCCGGGATGTTCTGCGCCGGCGAGCTCGGCCCGATCGGTCGACGCAACGTCCTCCACGGGTTCACCGCCTCTGTTGCGCTGTTCCGTGATGCACCGGGTCCGGGAGACGCCGCCGCCTAGGGTGCGCTCGGCCCAGCACCCGGCCGGCCGCCGAGGGCCCGCCCCGACACGATCGACCCCAAGGACACCGGCATGGACCCCTTCGACCAGCAGGCCGTTGCGATCATCCGCGGTCTGGCGATGGACGCCCCGCTTGCGGCGCGTTCGGGCCACCAGGGCACGGCGATGGCCCTCGGACCGCTCGCCCACGTGCTGTTCCACCGGGTCATGCGACACGACCCCACCGACCCGTCGTGGCCCGACCGCGACCGGTTCGTGCTCTCCAACGGGCACGCGTCGATCCTGCAGTACGCCGCGCTGTTCCTGTCCGGCTACGGCCTCGAGCTCGAAGATCTCCGGGCGTTCCGGCAGTGGGGGTCGCGCACCCCTGGGCATCCCGAGGCCGGCCACGGCACGCCCGGGATCGAGGTGACGACCGGTCCCCTCGGCCAAGGGTTCGCCAACGCCGTGGGCATGGCGATCGCCGAAGCCCACCTACGGGCGCGCTTCGGGGCCGAGGTGATGGACCATCGCACCTTCGTGCTCGCCGGTGACGGCTGCCTGCAGGAGGGGATCAGCCACGAGGCGGCGTCGCTCGCCGGGCACCTGGGCCTGGGCCGGTTGATCGTCGTGTTCGACGACAACGGCATCACCATCGACGGCACGACCGGGCTGTCCTGCGGCGACGACGCCGTCACCCGCTTCGGGGCGTACGGCTGGCACGTGCTCGAACTCGGCGACGTCGCCGACGACCTCGACGCGATCGAGTCCGGGCTGCGCGCCGCGATGGCCGTCGAGGACCAGCCGTCGCTGGTCGTCCTGCGCAGTCACATCGGCGCCCCGTCCCCGCGTTGGACCGACGAGCACGAGGCGCACGGCAATCCGTTCACCGCCACCGACGTGACCGCGACCAAGGCCGTGCTCGGCATCCCCGACGAACCGTTCTGGGCCCCTGACTCCGTCGTCGAGCGCTACCGGGCCGAGGTCGCCGCCCGCGGCGGCGCCGCTCGCGCCGCCTGGCAGGCCCGCCTCGACACCTGGACCGGCGATCGTTCGGCCTGGGCGGCGTGCTGGTCCGGCGGCGCCTTGCCCGGCTGGACCGACCGGCTGCCCGCGAGCGCCGCCGGCACGAACGTGGCCACCCGCAACGCCC
>JBEIFW010000118.1:0-11315 GCA_040382215.1 Acidimicrobiales bacterium | reverse complement strand
GAGTTCGGCTTCCTGCGACCCGAGCTCACCCTGTTCACCTTCCTGCACCTCGCCGCGTACCCGGAGGTGGCCGACGCGCTCTTGGCCTCCCGGTGTACGGCGGTCGCCTACGAGACCGTGCAGCTCCCGAACGGCACGCTGCCGCTGCTGGCACCGATGAGCGAGGTCGCCGGTCGCCTCGCGGTCCAGGTCGGTGCCAACTACCTCTCCCGTCACCACGGCGGCCGCGGGGTCCTACTCGGGGGAGCACCGGGTGTCCGCCCGGCCCGCGTGGTGGTTCTCGGCGCCGGGAATGTCGGGTGGAATGCGGCCTGGATCGCGGCGGGCATGGAGGCCGAGGTGCTCCTGCTCGACCGCAACATGGACCGGTTGCGGTTCGTCGACCAGATCCACAAGGGTCGGATCGTCACGATCGCATCGAACCGGGGGGCGATCGAACGGGCCGTGATGGACGCTGATCTGGTGATCGGCGCCGTGCTCGTCGCCGGCGGCCGGGCGCCGGTGGTGGTGTCGGAGGACCTGGTTCGGGCCATGAAGCTGGGCGCCGTGGTCGTCGACGTGGCCGTCGACCAGGGCGGCTGCATCGCCACGACCCGCGAGACCACCCATACCCACCCGGTGTACGAGCGCTACGGGGTGCTCCACTACGCCGTGGGGAACATGCCCGGCGCCGTGCCGAACACCTCTACCTACGCGCTCACCAACGCCACGCTGCCCTACCTGCAGGCCCTGGCCATGAAGGGTGCGGCTGCGGCCACGGCCGCCGATCCCGCTCTGGCACTGGGGCTCAACTGCGTTGCCGGTGTCCTCGTCAACCCGGTGGTCGCCGCCGCGCTCGGACGTACAGCGGTGGAGCCCGCGACCGTCCTCAGGTGAAAAGCGAGAGTGCTCCCTCACGTTACGGCCTGCGTGACAATCGACCGTGTGCTAGGAACTTCGGACCGGTTCCGAGGGGATCCGGTCCGGCTCACGCCGGGACCACACAGGGGGAAACTCGTGCGTCGATCGCTCGTCGCACTGGTCGGAGCCTCGCTGGTCGTCGCCGCCTGCGGTGACGACTCGAAGAGCTCCGAGCAGACCACGGCCACGACGAAGGTGGCCCAAGAGGTCACCACGTTGGCCTCTACCACCACGGTTGCCGGCAGCACCGCTGCGCCGTCCACCACCGCCGCCGCCAAGCCCATCGACACGAGCGCCACGTTGCGGTTCTCGTACCAGGTCGGTCCCACCAGCTGGGATCCGGCCAAGATGTCGTCGAGCTTCGACACGCCGACGGCGTTCTTCGCCTACGACCGGCTCGTGCACCTCAACCCGGGTGCCGACCCGATCCCCGGCATCGCGGAGAAGTGGGAGTTCTCGCCCGACGGCAAGAGCCTCACGTTCACCCTGCGCAAGGGCGTGAAGTTCCACGACGGCACCGCCCTCGACGCCGAGGCCGTCAAGGCGAACCTGCTGCGCAACGCGGCGGGCGCGTCCAAGGGCGAGCTCGCGCCGATCGACACGATCGACACGCCGGACCCCCTGACGGTCAAGCTCAACTTGAAGGCCCCGGGCGGTTCGCTTCCCGGCGTGCTGACGGACCGCCCCGGCGTGCTGGCCAGCCCGAAGTCCTTCGCCGATGAGGCGGCGACCAAGGCGCTCGACCTCATGCCCGTCGGTGCCGGCATGTACAAGGTCACCGAGTTCGTGAAGGACCAGAAGATCGTCCTCGAGCGATTCGCCGACTACTGGGACAAGACGGCCCAGGGTGCGGCCAAGGTCGAGATCCTGATCCTCACCGACAACAACGCCCGGGCCAATGCGCTCAAGTCCGGTCAGCTCGACATCGCCAACATCGAGGCGAGCCAGATCGACGAGTTCAAGAAGATCTCGGGGATCAAGGTCACCGAGGGCCTCAGCCTGAGCCTCATGCACGTCCAGCTGAACCGGTCCAAGCCGTTCCTGGACAAGAAGGAAGTCCGTCAGGCCATGAACATGGCCGTCGACCGTGCGGCGCTCGTCAAGCTCGCCAACTACGGCTACGGCGCACCGAACAACCAGTACTTCCCGAAGGGCTACTTCGGGTACAACGAGGCGATCTCGATCGACCAGTACAAGTACGAGCCCGCCAAGGCCAAGGAGATGCTGAAGGCGGCCGGCGTGCCCGACAACTGGGAGCTCGACACCGTCGTGCCGAACCTCACCTACTACCTGACGCTCGCGCAGGCGGTGAAGGACCAGATGGCGGCGGCCGGCATCAACCTGAAGCTCCGCCCAGTCGACCCGGTGCAGACCGCCCCGATCTTCTACGTCCAGTCCTCGGGTGACCTGCTGATCTCGGTGTTCGGCGGCCGCGCCGACCCGGCCCAGCTGCTGAACTCGCTGTTCACCAAGGGCCCGATCCAGAACCCCGGTGGCCACACCACGCCGAAGATCGTCGAGCTCGTCGCGAAGGCGAACGAGCCCGGTGACCAGAAGGCCCGTGCCGCCGCCGTCCAGGCTGCGTCGAAGGAGATCACCGACGAGGCCATGAACGTCGTGCTGCTCCACAGCTCGGCGTCGTTCGCTGCGACCGAGAAGCTCGCGGGCTTCACGGCGTGGCTGAACGGCAAGCCCGAGTTCCGCGGCGTCGGCCTCACGAAGTAGCCCGTAGCTCCGGCTCCGGCGAGGGACATCGTCATGGGAAAGCTGATCGTCAGGCGGTTGCTCCTGACCATCCCGCTGCTGTTCGTCGTGTCGCTGATCGTGTTCGGTCTGGCCAAGCTGGTACCTGGTGACCCCGCCGTCACCATCGCCGGCGAGAACGCCACGATCGAACGGATCGAGCAGATCCGCGAACGGCTGGGGGAGAACGATCCGGCGATCGTGCAATACGGTCGCCTCATCAAGGGGGTGTTCACCGGTGACCTCGGGACGTCGCTCTACTCCGAGCAGAAGGTCACCGACGCGATCACTACCGCCCTCCCCGTGACGCTGTCCCTCGCCGGGCTGGCGTTGCTGTTCGTCGTGCTGTTCGGCGTGTCGTTCGGGCTCCTGGCCGGCTCCCGGCCAGGATCGCTCGCCGACCGCATCCTCACCGTGCTGGCGGCGCTCGGTGTCGCCGCACCGGGGTACTGGGTGGGGATCATCCTCATCATCGTGTTCGGTCTGAACCTCGGCTGGTTCCCGACCGGGCTCTACGTGAAGATCACCGAGGATCCGCTGAACTGGCTCTACCACCTCGTCCTGCCGGCGTTCGCGCTGTCGCTCGCCGGCATCGTCGAGGTCACCCGCCAGCTGCGTGGCTCGCTGCGGGACACGATGCAGCAGGACTACGTCCGCACCGCTCGGGCCAAGGGCCTGAGCGGGCGCCTCGTGATCCTGAAGCACGCGCTGAAGAACGCGGCGATCCCGGTCGTCACGGTCATCGGCCTGCAGGTCAATGCGCTGCTCGGTGGCGCGATCGCCCTCGAGCTGGTGTTCGGGTTCTCCGGGGTCGGCGCCCTGGCCATCCGGGCAGTGGTCAACCGCGACCTGCCGATCATCCAGGGGATCGTGCTGATGTCGGTGTTCGTCGTCACGATCAGCAACCTGCTCGTCGACCTGGCCTACGGCTGGCTCAACCCGAAGGTGCGTGCCCAATGAGTGAGGTGTCGATCCCCGTCGTGCCCACCGGCCCCGAGGTGTGGCGCCGCCACGCCGCCGAGCACGTCGTCGAGCAGTCGATCGACGAGTCCTCCGGGCCGGGTTAGGCCCGGAAGCGGTTACTGCGCCGGGTCCTGCGGCAGCGCCTGGCGCTGATCTCGCTCGGGTTCCTGGTGTTCATCATCCTGGTGGCGATCTTCGCCCCGGTGCTCGCACCGTTCGATCCCGACAAGACGAACGTGCTCGAGCGGTTCGCGTCGCCCTCGGGCAAGCATTGGCTCGGCACCGATCAGCTCGGCCGTGACACGTTGAGCCGCATGCTCTTCGGCGCCCGGGTGTCGCTGATCGCGGCCTTCCAGGCGGTTGGGATCGCTCTGCTGCTCGGCCTGATCCCCGGTCTCGTCGCCGGCTACTTCGGCCGCTGGATCGACGTGACGATCATGCGGATCGCGGAAGCGGTCATGACCTTCCCGCCGTTGCTGCTCGCCATCGCCATCGTCGCCGTGCGGGGCCCCGGCCTCGGCAACGCGATGCTGGCGGTCGGCATCGTTTCGGCGCCCCGGTTCGCCCGCCTGGTGCGCGGTCTCGTGCTCGCCGTGCGGGAGGAGACCTACATCGAGGCCTCCCGATCGATCGGCACCCCGACGGCGAGGATCCTGCGGCGACACGTGTTGCCGAACATCCTGTCGCCGCTGGTGGTCCAGATCTCGCTCGCGCTCGGGTTCTCGATGCTGGCCGAGGCCGGCCTTTCGTTCCTGGGCCTGGGGGTGCGACCGCCGCAGGCCTCGTGGGGCTCGTTGCTGCAGGTGGCCTACGCCAACCTCAGCCAGAACACCTTCCAGGCCATCCCGCCCGGTGTGGCGATCATGATCTGCGTGCTTGCGTTCAACCTGCTCGGCGACGGCCTCCGGGACTCGCTCGGCAAAGAGATCCGTCGGGGGAAGTGATGACCGATCCGTTGTTGGTCGTCGACGGCCTGACCGTCGAGTTCTACTCCGGCACCGGCTGGGAGAAGGTCGTCGACTCCGTCAGCTTCACCGTTGGCCGGGGCGAGACCCTCGGCCTCGTCGGTGAGTCGGGCTCCGGCAAGAGCGTCACCTGCATGGCGCTGACCGCGTTGATCCCGATGCCACCGGGCCGGATCAGCGCCGGATCGGTCCGACTCGACGGTCGCGAGCTCGTCGGTCTGAGCCCGAAAGAGCTCGAGTCGGTGCGCGGCGCACAGGTGGCCAACATCTTCCAAGAGCCGATGACGTCGCTGAACCCGGCGTTCACGGTCGGTGAGCAGATCGCCGAGATGGTGCGCCGCCACCAGAAGATCGACCGAAAGGCGGCTTGGGCCCGTGCGGTCGAGATGCTCGACCGGGTCGGCATCCCCAACCCGGCTCGCCGAGCGAAGGAGTATCCGCACCAGTTCTCCGGCGGCATGCGCCAGCGCGTGATGATCGCCATGGCGGTGTCGTGCGAACCCAAGCTGCTGATCGCGGACGAACCCACCACGGCGCTCGACGTGACCATCCAGGCCCAGGTGCTCGAGCTGCTCAAGGACATGCAGACCGAGTTCGGGATGTCGGTGGTGTTCATCACCCACGACCTCGGGGTCGTGGCCCAGGTGTGTGATCGCGTGGTCGTGCTCTACGGCGGCCGTGTGATGGAGCAGTCCGGCATCGACGACCTCTACTACCGGCCGGTCCACCCGTACACCGAAGGCTTGCTCACCGCCATGCCGCAGATCGGCCCCCGGTCGGGCCGGCTGGCGTCGATCCCGGGTTCCACCCCGGTGCCGTCGTCGTTGCCGGCCGGGTGTGCGTTCAGTCCCCGGTGTCCGTACGTCCTCGACGAGTGCCGAAGCGGTCCCGTGCCCCTCACCGAGCTCGGCGGTGGCCGGGCGTCGCGCTGTGTCCGTGTCCACGACCTGACCCTGGTGGGGACGAAGTGAGCGAGCCTGCAACCACGGTGGCGTCCGGCGGCGACGTCCTTTTGTCGATCGAGGACCTGCACGTCACGTTCCGGCGACGCCGGACCGACCGACCGGTGCGGGCGGTCAACGGGGTGAGCTTCACGCTCGATCGCGGGGAGACGATCGGGGTGGTGGGCGAATCCGGGTCCGGGAAGTCCACCATCGCCCGGGCCGTCATGCGGTTGGTGCCCGCCGAGCGGGGCCGCGCCGTCCTCGACGGGCGTGACCTGTTGACGTTGGGGGGGGACGATCTGCGCAACGCCCGCAAGGACGTCCAGATGGTGTTCCAGGACCCGTACTCGTCGATGAACCCCTCGATGGTGGTCGCCGACCTCATCGGCGAGCCGCTCGAGGTGCAGGCAGGGATCACGGGCGCGGCGCGGGACAAGCGGGTGGCCGAGTTGCTCGACAACGTCGGTCTGTCGTCGCGGCACCTTCAGCGTTACCCGTACGAGTTCTCGGGCGGGCAGCGCCAACGCATCGCGATCGCCCGGGCGCTTGCGAACCGCCCCAAGCTCGTGATCCTCGACGAGGCGGTGTCGGCGCTCGACGTGTCGACGCAGAACCAGATCATCAACCTCCTCGAGGACCTGCAGCACGGCACCGGCGTTTCGTTCCTGTTCATCGCCCACGACCTCGCCGTGGTGCGCCACATCGCGCGGCGCACCGTGGTGCTCTACCTCGGCAGGGTCATGGAGGAGGGGCCCTCGGAGCGCATCTTCGAGACCCCGGCCCACCCCTATTCGGAGGCGTTGCTCTCGGCGGTCCCGATCCCCAACCCCGCCGTCCAGCGCCAGCGAGCCCGGGTGGTGCTTTCGGGTGAGCCGCCGGACCCGAGCAACCCGCCGCCGGGCTGCCCGTTCGCCGCGCGCTGCACCTACGTGATGGACGTGTGCCGGACCACGATGCCCGAGCCCACGCCCGTCGACGGGGGCGGGATCGTGGCGTGCCACCTGCAGACCACGGGTCCGGCCCTCGGAGGCCGCTCGCTTTCGGGGTTGTCAGTCCGTCCCGGCTGACCAGGCCGACCAGCGCAGCCCCCGGCGCTCCAGCGTCAGCGAGAGTCCGAAGCACGCCGACAGCGCGTCGGCCGTCAGCGTCTCCTCGAGCGGCCCGGCAGCGAGCACGCGGCCCTCGCGCAGCAGCAGGGCGTGCGTGAACCCCGGGGGGATCTCGTCGACGTGGTGGGTGACGAGCACGGTGGCCGGAGCGGTGGGGTCGGCGGCGAGACCGGCGAGCGAGGCGACGAGCTCCTCCCGGCCGGCGAGGTCCAACCCGGCGGTCGGCTCGTCGAGCAGGAGCAGGCCCGGGTCGGTCATCAACGTGCGGGCCAGCAGCGTGCGCTGCTGCTCGCCCGACGACAGCGAGCCCACCTCCCGCTCGGCGAGATGGGCGACGCCCAGACGCTCGAGTTGGGCCACGGCCCGGTCTCGATCGGCATCGTCGTAGCGGTGCCACCACGGTTCGAGCGCGGCGTGTTTGGCCGTCATCACGACCTCGACGGCGGTGAGCTGCGGGCGGAGTTGCTGCGCGAGCGACGAGGACGCCACTCCGACCCGGGTGCGCAGGGTGCGCACGTCGGTGCGGCCGAGGGTCTCGCCGAGCACCTCGACCACACCGGCGCTCGGATGCAGGTACAGCGACGCGATCCGCACGAGGCTCGTCTTGCCGGAGCCGTTGCGGCCCAACACCACCCAGCGCTCGTTGCGTCGCACGGTCCAGTCGATGCCGTCGAGCAGCGCGCGCCGGCCCCGGACCAGCCGGACATCGATGAGGCGCAGCGCCGGCACGTCGGCGACGGCGGCGGGGTCCGGTCGGGCGGTCATTCGGCCGAGATCGGCAGCTCGACGAGCGCCGGTCGGCCGCTGGCCGATGCGGTGCGCACGGCGTCGCTTGCGTCGTCGAGGGAGTCGACCCGGACCGCGGGCACGCCGAGCGACGTGGCGAGGCCGACGAAATCCACTGCCGGGTCGATGAGGTCGAGGGCGACGAACCGGCCGGTGCGGACGGAATCGCCCTTCATGGCCCGCACGTTGTTCTTCAGGATCCGGTACTGGCGGTTGTTGAACACGGTGAACACCACCGGCAGCTGCTCGTGGGCCGCAGTCCACAGCGCCTGGGGGGAGTACATGGCCGAGCCGTCGCCCACGGCGGACAGCACGGGGAGCGTGCGTTCGTGGGCGAGGGCGACACCGAGCGCCGCAGGCATGCCCCAGCCGAGACCGCCGCCCTTGCAGAAGAAGTACCGGCCCGGGTCGCTCCAACGGTGAAAGCTGCGCACGAAGCCGCCCGTCGTGATCGCTTCGTCGACCACGGCTGCGCCCGGTGGCATGGCTCGTAAGACGGCGTGGGCGGCGGCCATCGGGTCGAACGGCGCTGCGCCGTACCGTGCTCGTGCCGACTCCTCGAAGTGCTCGAGTTCGGACTGCCGCCGGGTGGCTGCGGCGGCGACCGCATCGGCGGCGGCCGCCGCATCAACCCGGCCGACGACGAGCGCCGACAGCGCCCGCAGCGACGCCCGGGCATCGCCCACCGCCCCCCAACGCACCGGATAGGTGCGCCCGAGGTGCTGGTGGTCGGGTGCGAGATGGAGCAGCTCGGTGCCCTCGGGCAGCGGTGAGCCGTCGCTGTACGGGTAGACGAGAAAGGGCTGGCGGCCGACGTAGAACAGACGCCGGTACCGGGCCAGCGCAGCGCGTGCCCCCGAGGCGAGCATCGGGAGCATTCCGGCGAACAGCGGGTGCTGGACAGGGAACACCCCGGTGCCGTGGAGCGGCGCAGCGAACACCGGGGCGCCGAGCGCTTCGGCGAGCGCTGCGAGCTCGGCGTGGGCCCGTTCGTCGTGCACGCTGTCGCCGGCGATCAGCGCCACCGAGCCGATCGGCTCGGAGGTGAGCAGGTCGGCGAGCTCTTCGAGGGCGCCGGCGGTGGCGCCGCCGTGGATCGTCGAGGCGGCCGGCACCGGCGCGTCGCCCTCCTCGTCGAGGGTCGACATCGGCAGGCTCACGAACACCGGCCCGACGGGGGGCGCCGCGGCGTCGTGGAAGGCGCGGCGCATCACGGTCCCCAACTCCCGCAAGGTGCGCACCTCGTGGGCCCACTTGGTGACCGGGCGCGCCAGGCCGACGAGGTCGCCGGACAGCATCGGATCGGCCTCGATGTGGCCGTAATGCTGCTGGCCGGCGGTGACCACGAGTGGCGAGTTGTTGGCCTGGGCGTTGGTGAGGTTGCCGATGGCGTTGCCGACACCGGCCGAGGTGTGGAGGTTGAGCAACGCCGGCCGGCCGGTCGCCTGGGCGTAGCCGTCGGCCATGCCGACCGCGGTCGCCTCCTGGAGCGCCAGCACGTAGTGGAGGTCCTCGGCGTCGGCCAGGGCGTCGATCAGCGGCAGCTCGGTCGAGCCGGGATTGCCGAACAGGTAGCGCACGCCTTCGGTGCGCAGGACTTCGAGGAGGGCGTCGCGTCCGGAACGGGCCATGGCGGCGAACTTAGCCCTGGGCGGCCGCAGCGCAGTCCGGGCCGGTGCCGCCGGCAGCAGCCCAGGCGACGTGGAGGGCGGCATAGTGACCGCCGAGCGCGACGAGCTCGTCGTGGGTGCCGAGCTCGACGATCCTGCCCCGCTCGACCACTGCGATGCGGTCGGCCCGCATGGCCGTCGCCAGCCGGTGGGCGATCAACACCGCGGTCCGCCCGGCGAGGACGGCATCGAGCGCCCGCTCGACCTGGGACTCCGAGGCGAGATCCAGGTTGGAGGTGGCCTCGTCGAGAATCAGCACGCGTGGGCGGGCGAGGAAGGCGCGGGCCAGCGCAAGGAGCTGACGTTCGCCGGCCGACAGCGACACGCCCCGCTCGTGCACCGGTGCGTCGAGGCCCTCGGGCAGCCGCGCCACGAGATCGTCGAGTCCAACGGCCTGACACGCTGCGCGCACGTCGTCGTCGGTGGCGTCCGGTCGGCCGAAGGTGAGGTTGTGCCGCAGCGAGCCGGCGAACAGGAACGGCTCTTGCGGCACGATGCCGAGCTGGCGGCGAAGGGACGCCTGGGTGACGGTACGCACGTCGACACCGTCGACGGCGACCGTGCCCGCCGTCGGGTCGTAGAAGCGCGCGATGAGCTTCGCGATCGTCGACTTGCCGGCGCCGGTGGTACCGACGAACGCGACCGTCTCGCCCGGCGCGATCGACAGCGACACGTCGCGCAGGACCGGCACGCCCGGGTCGTACCCGAACGTCACGCCCTCAAGGGTGATCGCGCCGTCGATCTGCCCGAGCGCCGGGGCGTCGGGGGCATCGGCGACGGAAGGATCGGTGGCCAGCAGGTCCCGCAGCTTGGCCACCGCCGCCTGCCCGGACTGGTAGGTCGTGTAGAGCTGCACGAGCGACTGGATCGGGGCGAAGAACGCAGTGAGGTAGAGCACGAACGCCGCCAGCTCACCGATCGAGAGCGAGCCGTCGATGACCATCGTGCCGCCGACGCCGAGGACCACGACCTGACCGAGCGCACCGACGAGGTCGGTAGCGGCGCTGAACGTGGCGTTCTGTGTGGCCGTCGCAACGTTCGCCTCCCGGTAGCGGCCGACGACCATGCGGTGCGACACGAGGTTGTAGGCCCGCCGGTTGAACGCCGTGATGATGCGGATCCCCGACAGGTTCTCCGAGAGGTCCGCAAGTACCTCGGCGACGCGGTCCCGCACGACGCCGTAGGAGCGGTCCGACGCCCGCCGGTACCAGACCGTGAGGGCGAGCAGCGGGGGAAGGACCACGGCCACGGTCACGAGGGCGAGCACCGGTTGGAGGCCGAACAGGATGGCGGTGACGAGGACCAGCGTGAGCGCCTGCACGATCAGGTTGACGATCCCGTCCTGCAGCAACTGCGACAGCGCATCGATGTCGCTCGTCATTCGGGTCATCACCCGCCCGGCCTTTTCGTCGGTGTAGTAGTCGACCGACAGGCGCTGGAGATGGTCGAACACCCGTAGGCGCAGCCGGTAGAGCAGCCGTTCACCCAGCACGCCGGTCCATGCGACGCGCGCCGCGCCGGCGGCGACCGACACCACGACGGTGAGCACGTAGAGGCCGGCGACGGTGAAAAGTACTCCGGTGTTCCCCGCTCGAACGCCGTCGTCGATGCCGCGCTGGGTCAGCACCCCGCCGGCCTGGAGCGCCAGCGCCTCGACCACGACCAGGCCGAGCGCGCCGGCGAGCCCGAGCCGGTGCTCGGCGAGGAAGCTGCACAAGGTGAACGGCCGCCGGTCCTCGAGGCGCGGCCGGTGGGCGACGTCAGGTTCGGGGTGCTCGGGCTCCCGGGCCAGGATCCGCTCGGCCCGTTCCCGCAGCTCGCTGGGCACCCCTGCGAAGGGCAGGCCGTTGGCGGCGCTCACCTGTGCCCCGCCCGGCCCGAAGAAGCCACCGCCGCCGCCCCCCATCATGACGGCGTCGCCTCCTCGGCCCGGGCGAGCACCTCGGCGTACCGGGGCTCCCTGGTGAGCAATTCGGCATGGGTGCCCTCGGCCACCACCCGCCCGGCGTCGATCAGCACGACCCGGTCGGCGAGCAGGATCGTCGACAGCCGGTGGGCGATGAGCAGCGTCGTTCGGCCGGCCCGGCGCCGATGCAGTGCCTCGTGGATCGCTTCCTCCACCCGGGCGTCGACGGCGCTCGTGGCGTCGTCGAGGACAAGCACCGTCGGATCGGCCAGCAGCGTCCGGGCGATCGACAACCGTTGCCGTTGGCCGCCCGACAGGTCGTACCCGCG
>JBEIFW010000117.1:0-11502 GCA_040382215.1 Acidimicrobiales bacterium | reverse complement strand
TGCCGTCGGCTCCAGCGCCGCGCCGGCAGCGAACGTCGGCGCGACGGCCGGCACACCTGCGTCCGGCGCAGCACCGATCCCCCCCGGCGGGACACCATCGAACGGGCCAGCGCCGACGGGCTCGCCGCCCGTCGACCCGATCGAGGACACCCGCCCCCCGGTGGAAGCCGGCGCCTGGTCGTTCCAGTCGGCGGTGCCTGCCGCCGGGCCGACGGCCGGCGGGACCGCGCTGACCCTCCACGGCCGGTTCCCCGTGGGCCGAACCGTCTACGTCTGGTTCGGTGCGAGTGTCGCTCAAGCGGTCGCACCGACGGCCGGCAGCCTGGTGGTACACACACCGCGGGCCGCCACGCCGGGACCCGTCGACGTCTCGGTTCGCTTCAACGACGGCGGCCGCCTGATCGCCCTCACCCGGCCCGGGTCGTTCACCTACCTGGCCGCCTCCGATCGATCGGCGGTCGGCGGCCCGCAGCCGGCACGCCCGGCAGCTCCCTCCGCCACCACGAGCCCCGCCACCACGAGCCCCGCCACCACCGGACCCCCCAGCCCGGTGACGACCGCCCGGCCCCCCGGCACCGTTGTGCCCACGCCACCGACGACCGGCCCGACCAGCCGACCAGCCCCCGTTCCGGCGCCACCACCGCCGACGACTCGTCCGGCACCGGTTCCGACCACCGCAGGGCGGCTACTGGCACCACGGGTCCCGCGCGGCCCGCTGACCCTGGTTGCGCCGCCAACGAACTCCCTCCTCGGCCGACTCGAGCCGAGCCATCTCGCCACGCCGTGCGCAACATCGGCCTGCCGGGCCATCAGACTCGGCTGAGTAGCGTCGCCCGCATGGGGCAACGTTTCGAAGACGGGTTCAAGGGCCGCACGGCGGTCGTGACCGGTGGCGGTACCGGCATGGGCCGGGAGCTCGTCCACCAACTGACCGCCGAGGGGTGCGACGTCGCGACCTGTGACGTGATCATCGACAATGCCGAGCAGACCGCCGCGCGTTGCGCCGCCGACGGGCACCCCGGCTCGGTGCTCACCTTCGCCGCCGACGTCTCCGATGAATCCCAGGTGCTCGCCTTCGCCGAGGCGGTCGCCCGGTGGCGCCCACGAGTGAACCTGTTGTTCAACAACGCCGGCATCGGCGGGGGCGGCACGATCGTCGCCGGGGATCGCGCCCAGTGGGAGCGGGTCTTCGACGTCTGCTGGTATGGCGTCTACTACTCGACCCTCGCCTTCCTCCCCCAGCTGCTACGGGCCGACGCCGGTGTCGTCGTGAACACGAGCTCGGTGAACGGCTTCTACGCCTCGATCGGTCCCGACCTGCCACACACTGCCTACAGCGCAGCGAAGTTCGCCGTGAAGGGTTTCACCGAGGCCCTCATCACCGACTTCGCCGTCAACGCGCCCCACCTGCGGGCCGCCGTCGTGATGCCGGGCCACATCGGCACCTCCATCCAGGCCAACTCCGATGCGCTCCTCGGGCTCGACGACCCTGCCCGGCTCCGGGATAGGTACGCCTCAGCCGGGCGCAGCGCCGACCACCTGAGCGACGAGGAGCTCCTCGCCCGAGCCCGGCGCCGGGCCGAATCGTTCGAAACCTCTGCGATCACGACTGCGGCGGAGGCCGCCACCATCATCCTGGACGCCGTGCGCCGGGACGATTGGCGGATCCTGGTGGGGCCCGATGCCGTGCTGATCGACGAGATGGTCCGCGCCGACCCCCTCCACGCCTACGAACCGGATTTCCACCGGCGCTGGGCGATGGGCATGGGCGAGTTCCGCCGGGATGCGCTCAAAGCCCGAACGACCGACCGATGATCTCCTTCATGATCTCGGTCGTGCCGCCGTAGATCGTGGTGATCCGGGCATCGGCATACGCCCGGGCGATCGGGTACTCGCGCATGTAGCCGTAGCCGCCGAACAGCTGCAGGCACTTGTCGACGGCCCGCTTCTGCAGTTCCGTGCACCACCACTTCGCCATGGCCGCCTCTTCGGCGCTCAAGGCGCCCCGACCGAGGGCCTCGATGCACTTGTCGACGAACGCCTGGGCGACCTCAATCTCGGTGGCGACCTCGGCGAGGACGAACTTCGAGTTCTGGAACGACCCGATGCGCTGGCCGAAGGCCTGCCGTTCCCGCACGTACTCGAGCGTCCAGGCCAAGGCCTGGCGGGCCGTGGCCACACCGGTGACGGCGATCGAGAGGCGCTCCTGGGGCAGGTTCGACACGAGGTAGGTGAAGCCGCGTCCTTCCTCGCCCAGCAGGTTCGTGACCGGCACCCGCACGTCGGTGAAGAACAACTCCGCCGTGTCTTGGCCGTGGAGCCCGATCTTGTCGAGGTTCCGACCCCGCTCGAAGCCCTCCATCCCACGCTCGAGGACCAGCAACGAGATCCCCTTGTGCTTGAGCGAGGGGTCGGTCTTGACCGCCGTGATCACCACGTCGGCGTTGATCCCGTTCGTGATGAACGTCTTCGCGCCGTTTACGACGTAGCAGTCGCCGTCGCGGATCGCCGTGGTGGACATCGAGGCAAGGTCGGAGCCGATCCCCGGTTCGGTCATTGCGACGGCGGTGACAAGGTCGCCCGACGCGATCCCCGGAAGCCAACGCGACCGCTGCTCGTCGGTGCAGTAGGTCAGGAAGTACGGGGTGGTGATGTCGTTGTGAAGCGTCAGTCCGAGCCCGACGGAGTTGGCACCGGCCGCTGCGATCTCCTCGGCCAACACGACGTTGAAGCGGAAGTCGTCCGAGCCGCCCCCACCGTAGGACTCGGGGATCTGGAAGCCGAGGAACCCGAGCGACCCCGCCTGGGTGAACACCGTTCGGGGCACGATGCCGGATTCGTCCCACTCGACCACGTGCGGGGCGACGTCGTTGGCCAGCCAACTGCGCACGCTGGCGCGGAACTGCTCGTGGGTGTCGTCGAACAGGGTGCGATCCATGAGTTCGGCACCGTACCCGGCGAGCGGATTCAGCGGGCGGTGGTCGCCGGCGATCCGATCGGTACGACGCCGCAGGTCCGCCGGTTGTACGCGTCGACGCGCTCGCCCGCCGCGGTGAACGTCGGGTCCTCCCCGATCGCGAGCACCGCACCGGCGAGGGTGCCCCATTGCCAGCCGCCTTGCTCGGTGGCGGCACCGAGCTTGCCGTAGCCGGTCACGACGATGCCGAGATCCTCACGGAGTTCCGTCGGCGCAGCGGACGCCATCACCGGCAGCACCGCCCGAAGCTCGGCGAAGGCCGACCGCAACTGGCCAGGCTCACGGGACGCCGCCAGATCGACGTTCGCAAACCGGCGCGCCGCAGCGCAGTAGTCGGTGGGATCGACCGGAGGCACGGACGGCGCCGTCGCCGATGCCACCACCGAAGCCGTCGTCGAACGCGACGCAGCCGAGGTGCTCGGCCCCGTCGGCTGCGCCGTCGAGCCGTCCGAGCATGCGCCGGCTGCGAGCACCATGGCCACGAACCATGCTCGGGGCGACCTCACGAACCCGCCACCGGTCGCAGTTCGAGCTGGGCCTTGATCACCCGGGCCAGCCAATCGGCCCGCTTCTGGTACCCCGCGTCGGTGAGATGGATCCGGTCGGAGTCCATGATCTTCGGGTCCTGCTTCACGAACCCCACCCAGTCGACGACGAGCACGTTGCCCCGGCGGGTCGCCGCCTGGCGCACGAGTTGGTTGAACCGGTCCGCCACCTTGCCCGACGCCGTCTTCGGGTCCCGGTAGGGCGGGACCCACACGACGGGCACGGCCTTGGGCACGGCGGCGAGCGCCGCGTCGATCCGGCCGATCAGCTCCTCGTCCTTCGCTCCCGCCGTCGAGTCGTTGGTCCCCAGCGCGATCACCACCAGCCGTCGACCCGGGCTATTGGCCTGCAGTTCCGGTACTCCGTCGGGGATCTCGCGGCCGATCTCGGCGGAGGCATCGAACTCGAAACCCACCCGGGCCGCCGCTTCCGTGAAGAAGTCGAGACAACCGACGGTGAGCGAATCACCGACGACGAACACATCGCGCTTGCGAACCGGAACCGTGGTGGTGGTCGTCGTCGGCGGCGGGTCGGTCGGAAGGGTCGGTTCCTTGGTCGAGATCGGGGTCTGAGCCACCGTCCCGTCGTCGCCGCAGGCGGTCGCAACCACCGTCACGACCACGAGCAGGGCAAGGAACCGGCGCAGCACGGTGCCCATCATCGCGGGCCGGGCCGCTACCGTGCCCGCGCATGGCGCACGAGTTCCTGAGCGACGACTGGTTCGAGGCCGCCAAGGCCGTCTACGAGGAGCACGGCAAGGGGGTCAAGCCGCCGTTCGCGATCCGGATGCAGCAGGTCGTCACCGATGTGCCGTGGGGCGGCGAGGTCCGGACCTTCATCGACACCTCCGGCGATGAGCCACGGATGGAAAAGGGCGAACTCGACAAGCCGGACGTCACCCTCACCACCGACTACGCGACGGCCAAGAAGCTCTTCGTCGACCAGGACCAGGCGGCGGCGATGCAGGCCTTCATGTCCGGGAAGATCAAAGTCGCCGGCGACATGAGCAAGCTGATGATGATGCAGACGGCCCCGCCGGTCGACGCCATGGTCGCCATCTCTGCCCACATCAAGGCGATGACCGCCTGAGCCATGCTCAGGTGACGGTGCCCGAGCCGGCCGACACGTCGCGCCACTCCTCGCCGTCGAGGATGGCGCCGAGATGTCCAATCGCATCCCAGACGTCGATGAAGCGCAGGTAGAGGGGCGCGAACCCGAACCGGCAGATCGACGGGGCCCGGTAGTCACCGATGACCCCTCGGGCGATGAGTGCCTGGATGATGCCGAAGGCATGGGGGTGGGACAGGCAGACCTGGCTTGCGCGGCGTGACGGGTCCCGGGGCGTCACCACGCTGAGCCCGTGTCGAGCCAACCGGTGGTCGACCAGTTCGATGAACGCTTCGGTGAGTGCGACCGATTTCGCCCGTACCGCAGCGAGATCGACCCCGCCGAACGCATCGAGCGCAGCGTCGAGCGCGGCGAGGGACAGGATGGGTGTCGTGCCCACGAGTAGGCGGGCAACGCCGGGTGCCGGGTCGTAGCCGGGCGCCATGGCGAAGGGCTCGACATGGCCGTGCCAACCCGGGATCGGATTGCGCAGTCCCCCGTGGTGCCGGCGGGCCACGTAGGCGAACGCCGGCGCACCCGGACCACCGTTGAGGTACTTGTAACCGCAGCCGACGGCCAGGTCGACGCCGGCGCCATCGAGGTCGACGTCGACCGCCCCCGTCGAGTGCGCCAGATCCCAGAGCGCCAGCGCGCCGACTCGATGCGCGGCCTGGGTCAGCGCCCGGAGATCGTGCATGGCACCGGTCCGGTAGTTGACGTGGGTCGCGACAAGCGCGAGCACGTCCCCGTCGAGCGCACCGGCGAGTTCCTGCGCGTCCACCACACGTACGGCGAGACCATGCCGGGCGGCCACGGCGTCGATCAGGTAGCGGTCCGTCGGGAAGTTCTCCGCCTCGGTGAGCAGCACGCGGCGGCCCGGCCGCAAGGTGACGGCGACTTCGAGCAGCTTGAACAGGTTGACCGAGGTCGAATCGCACACCACCACCTCGCCCGGCCGTGCGCCCACGAGCGGAGCGATCCGATCACCGACCGCCAAAGGGAGGGCCCACCACCCGTGTTCGTTCCACGAACGGATCAGATCGACACCCCATTGCCGGTCGACGACGTCGCGCAACCGTGGACCGACGCCCACGGGCAATGCGCCGAGCGAGTTGCCGTCGAGATACACCGTCCCGGGCGGCAGGACGAACCGCTCGCGCAACGGAGCCAACGGGTCAGCGTCGTCGCGGTCCTGCGCCTCGGCCCGCGAGCGCAGCCCGGCGCCGCCGATCACCGGGGCCGGGCCACCGGCGGCTCGGTGCCGTCGATCGCCGACTGGGCCCGGTCGCGATAGATCTCGGCGTAACGCGGGTGGGTGAGCACCCAGAACCGGTCGGTACGGACGGCATCGACGACCGCAGCGGCCACGACCTCGGGCGAGATCGCCTCGCCGGCGTTCAACAGGCTCGCCCCGATCGCCTCCTCCGGATCGGCCCCCGGCCGGACCACCCGGGTCGTCTCGGCCAGGCTGGTGGCCACCACACCCGGGCAGAGCACGGACACCCCGACTGCGGCATCGCGGGCCCGGAGGTCGACCCGCATCGACTCCGACAGGGCGACCACCCCCTGCTTGCCGACCAGGTACGGCGCGAGCGACGGGAACGACACCAGACCGGCAACCGAGGCCGTGTTCACCACGTGGCCCGGTTCGCCGGCCGCCAGCATCCGCGGCACGAAACTGCGCACCCCGTGGATCGGGCCCCACAGCAGCACGTCGAGCGCCCAGCGCCACGTGTCGAGGTCGGCGTCCCAGGCCGTCCCGTAGCTCACGATCCCGGCGTTGTTGCACAACAGGTGGACGGCACCGAACTCGTCGTAGGCCGCATCGGCCAGGGCGTCGACATCTGCCGCCGAGGTCACGTCGCAGCGCACGCCCACCGCGGCCGCACCCCGGGCGCGCAGGCCCTCGGCGGCGGCATCGACGGCACCGGATCGCAGGTCGGCGACCACGACCTTCATCCCTTCGGCAGCGAAGCGTTCGGCCATCGCCAGGCCGATCCCGCTCGCGCCCCCGGTCACCACGGCCACGCGGCCCTCGAGTTCCCCCAGCACGGCGGGCACCCTACCGGTCGGACCTACACTGATCGCCATGCCGCTGTACGAGTACCGCTGCCGCACCTGCGACACCCCGTTCGAGCTGCGCCGCTCCATGGGGGAGTCCAACGCCCCGGCCCCGTGCCCGAACGGCCACGTCGAGTCCGTCCGCCTGCTGTCGGTGTTCGCATCGGTGGGCGCCTCCACCGGCGGATCGGCTGCGCCGGCCCCGGCACCCAGCGGTGGCGGGTGCGGAGCGGCGTGCGGCTGCCACCACTGACCGCATCGCCGGCGACCGCTGGCTCAGCGCACGCCGAAGAGGTGTTCGACGGCGAGTTGGTCGAGCCGGTCGTACCCCGCACCGCGGGCGGCGCGCGCATCCGGGTCGAACTCCTCGGCACGCAGTGCGGCGAGCGTCTCCCCCGGTGACCGGGTGGGCACGGCGAGTTCGTCACAGCCCGCCGCAGCCATCGCCGCTTGCACCTCGGGATCGGACCGGAACGCCGCTGCCTTCTCGGCCAGGATGAGGTAGTTGCGCATGCACCCACGTGCGAAGTCCCACACCCCGTTCATGTCCTCGGTGCGGTAGGCGCGGCAGTCGAAGTGACGCGGACCTTCGTAGCCCGAGCGTTCGAGGAGATCCACGAGGAACAGCATCTCCTTCTGACCCTCGGCACCGAAGCGATAGTCCTGGTCGTACTTCACGCCCTTCTGGGCGTTCAGGTCGATGTGGAACAGCTTGCCGTGCCAGAGGGCTTGGGCGACCCCGTGGTGGAAGTTGAGGTTGGCCATCTGCTCGTGGCCGACCTCCGGGTTGAGGCCGACACGCTCGGGGCGCTCGAGGGTCTCGATGAACGCCAGCGCATGCCCGACCGTCGGCAGGAAGATGTCGCCGCGCGGTTCGTTGGGCTTGGGTTCGAACGCGAACCGGATGTCGTAGCCCTGGGTCTCCACGTACTCACCGAGCAGATCGAAGGCCTCCTTGTACCGGTCGAGCGCCGTGCGGACGTCCTTGGCCGCGTCGGTGTCCGTGCCCTCGCGTCCACCCCAGCAGACGTAGGTGCGCGCACCGAGCTCGGCAGCGACGTCGAGGTTGTCCATCACCTTGCGCACCGCATACCGACGGATCGCCCGGTCGTTGGCCGTGAAGGCCCCGTCTCGGAACACCGGGTGGAAGAACAGGTTGGTCGTCGCCATCGAGCAGACCACGCCGCTCGTCTCGAGGGCGCGACGGAACCGGGCGATTCGACCGGCACGATCGGCGGCACCTTCGCCGGGAGCGAGCAGGTCGTCGTCGTGGTACGACACCCCCCAGACCCCGAGCTCACCGAGTCGGGTGACGAGGTCGACCGGATCGGTCCAGGGCCGCACGGCATCGCCGAACGGGTCCCGGCCCGGGTGGCCGACGGTCCACAGTCCGAACGCGAACCGGTGCTCGGGGCGGGGTTCGTAGGTCATGACAGCTCCTTGGCCAGCGAGAGGGACAACGGCACGACGGTGGGATCGTCGAACACCCGGGACATCGAATGCAACGCCCCGCCGAGCGCCGCTGCGGAGTACCCGAGCCTCGAGCACACGATCCGGCATCCGACCGGGTCCGGCGTGAGCGCCCGCGCCCGGACCGTGCGCTCCACCACCGGCTGCACCCAGGACCCGACCGACGGGTAGAACCCGGCGAGCACGACCACCTCGGGGTCGAACAGCGCCACCAGGGAGGCGATCCCGAGACCCAACCAGGCCCCGAGTTCGTCGAGCGCCTCGAGTGACCGGCCGTCGCCGGCCCGGGCTCGATCGGTGACCAGGCGGAGTTTCGCTTCGGGATGCATCCGGGAGGCGAGGACCTCCTCGGCGACATCGGGCAGAGCGCTGCGCAGCAAGCGCTCCAGGCCGACCACGGTCTCCAGGCATCCCGTCGCACCGCAACCGCACCGGGTCCCGTTGCGCTCCAGGGCCATGTGGCCGACCTCGCCGGCAAACCCGGCGCGACCGCGCAGCACCTGCCCGTCGATCACGATGCCTGCCCCGACCCCCATCTCGCCAGCCAGGTACACGAGGTTGCGCACCCCGTCATGACCGCCGGCCCGCAGTTCGGCGAAGGCGCCGAGGTTGCAGTCGTTGTCGACGTGCACCGGCACCCCACCGCCGAGCGCACCCTCGAGCATCGACCCGAGGGGGACGTCGCGCCAACCGAGGTTGGGCGCGAACCGCAACGTGCCCGTCGGCTGGTCGACGACTCCGGGTACCCCGAGCGTGACCCCGACGATCGTCGCCCCGGCACGACTCGCCGCCGCCACGGCCTGGCGGGCCGCGCTGACGATCACCTTTGCTGCGCCTTCCTCGGACCGGCGGGCGTCGATCGCCCGCTGGCGGCGTTGGATCACGCGACCCGCGAGGTCGTTGACCTGGAGCACGACGTAGTCGACGTTCAGCTCGATGCCCACCGACGCCACCGCCCGACCATCGATCTCCACGAGCGTGCCCGGTCGCCCCGTCCGTGCCGCCAGGGTTCCTGCGTCACGCACCAGGCCGCGCGCGGCGAGGTCGGCGACCAGGCTCGACACGGTCGCCTTGGTCAGACCGGTCTCGGCGGCGACTTGGGCCCGCGACCGCGGTCCATGCTCGTGGAGCAGCCGCAGCACGAGCGCAAGATTGTGACGCCGCATACCGGAATGGTCCGCCGGGGAGCCCGGAGCCGACGCAGCAGATGGCGACAGGAGTCGGCGGTCCACGACGCTCAGGCGCCGGCCGCCGCGCGCTTGCGCGAGAGGGCGTCGATCGACGCGAACAACAGCAGTACGGCACCGTTGATGATGAACTTCGGACCGGCGTTCGAGAAGTCCACCGGCCCCTGCTCGCCGAGCAGCGGGAGCCCGTTGTTGATGAGCGCGAAGACCAGACCGCCGAAGACGGCATTGACCATGCGGCCCCGGCCCCCGAACAGGCTGGTACCCCCGATCACCGCCGCACCGACCGCGATCAACAGGGTGTCGTTGCCGCCCGTCTGCGGATCGACTGAGTTCAGACGCGAGGCGAGGGTGAGACCGGTGACGTAGGCGAGCAGGCTGCAGACCACGAACGCCGAGATCTTGATCCGAGCGACGTCGATACCGGCGCGCCGAGCGGCTTCGGCGTTACCACCGACGGCATAGACGTGGCGGCCCCACGCGGTACGACTCAGCGCGAACGTGAGGAGCGCAGTGAGGCCGAGCACCACGAGCACCGCCCACGGCACACCCTCGATCACGTTGTCACCCGGCCCTCGGTCGCTGTTGAGCAACGCCGTCGTGATCCCCCACAGCACACCGATACCGACGGTCTTCGCCAGAACAGCGCCGAGGGGCGACGCGGCCAGACCCTTGGCCCGCCGGCGCGATCCCCGGAGCAGACCGAGCGCCAGGTACCCGAAGGTGACGACCGCCCAGAGTGCCCAACCGAGCCAGACCGGCATGTTGTCGTTCATGAGCGCGATGACGAACGAGTCCTCGATGCGGATCGTGCCGCCCTCTTTGGTGATCTGCAGCACGACGCCCTGCCACGACAGGAAGAACGACAGCGTGACCACGAAGCTGGGGATCCCGATCTTGGCGACGAGCCACCCGGTGAGCATGCCGATGGCGACGGCGGCGACCAGCGACAGCCCGAGCGACGCGACGAGCGGCCAGTCGGCCTTCAGCCGGGAGGCGAGCACGGCGGCACACACCCCGGCGGTGTATCCGGCGGCGAGGTCGATCTCACCGAGCAGGAGCACGAAGCTGACACCCATGGCGAGGATGCAGATCGGAGCGGCCTGCTGGAAGTAGTTCCCGAAGTTGAACCGGGACAGGAAGCTGTCGTCGGCGAACACGCCGAACACGACGGTGAGGGTGACGAGCGCCGCGACGGCCGGGGCGAGGCCCAAATCGCCACCGGTACGGAAGCGCTGCAGGTAGCTGCGCAGTTGCTCGCCAAGGGTGACCTGCTCGGTGTCGAGCGCGAAGTCCTGCTTGGCGGTGGTGACGGGGGCGTCTTCCATCAGATCCCGACCGCCTCGGCGCGAGCCAGACCGAGATCGCCGGAGCGCCCGGTGGTGATCAGCTCGACCACTTGGGTGCGCGTCACATTGCGCCGCTCGACGTCGGCCGCAAGGCGGCCGAGGTAGAGACACGCGATCCGGTCGGACACCTCGAACACGTTCTCCATGTTGTGGGAGATGATCACCACGCCGAGGCCTTGGTCGGCGAGCCGCCGCACCAACCGGAGCACCTGCGCCGTCTGGGCCACCCCGAGCGCTGCGGTCGGTTCGTCGAGGACGACGAGCTTCGAGTTCCACAGCACCGCCTTGGCGATGGCGACCGTCTGGCGTTGACCACCCGAGAGACTCGACACCTTCTGCCGCACGCTCTTGAGCGTGCGGACGTTCAGTCCCGCAAGGGTCTCACGCGCGAGGCGCTCCATGGTGTCCTCGTCCAGGACACCGGAACGCTTCGACTCCCGGCCGAGGAACATGTTCTGGACGACGTCGAGGTTGTCGCACAGCGCGAGGTCCTGGTACACGAACTCGATCCCAAGCGCCGCAGCATCCTTGGGACCGCGCACGGCAACGTCGCGCCCGGCGAATCGGATCCGCCCGGAGTCCATGGCGTAGATGCCGGCCAGACACTTGATCAGGGTGCTCTTGCCCGCGCCGTTGTCGCCGACGAGCGCCGTGACCGTCCCCGGATAGACCCGGAAGTCGACGTCGTGGAGCACGTGCACCGGGCCGAAGCTCTTGTTCACCCCCAGCAGTTCGAGCAGCGGCTGGGTCCCTGTCTCATCCATCGTGCGATTCCCCCTTCGCGCGCAGCGGGCGCTGCCCGACC
>JBEIFW010000116.1:0-11556 GCA_040382215.1 Acidimicrobiales bacterium | reverse complement strand
TTCTTCGACCGCCGCAACGCATGCGCCTCGTGCGGCGGGCGCAGCTTCGCCCGGGTCGACATCCCGCCGACCGGGAAGGTCCGCTCGTTCACGATCGTGCACCGCGCCGCCCCCGGCGTGCCCGCCCCGTTCGTGTCGGCGGTGATCGACCTCGACGGCGGCGGCAAGGTGAAGGCCAACATCGTCGGCGTCGAGCCGGTGCCGGAGAAGATCACGCTCGGCATGCCGGTCAAGCTGGCAACCTTCGTCGCAGGAACCGATTCGAAGGGGATCGAAGCCGTCGCATTCGGCTTCGCCCCCGCCTGAGCCCGTCGAGACACCCACAAGGAGCAGACCAATGAGCGGTGACAACGTCTGGATCATCGGGGTCTCGATGACCCCCTTCAAGCGGTACAAGGACAAGGACCTGATCGACCTCGCGTCCGAGGCCTGCATCGCAGCGCTCGACGACGCCGGGGCGACGGTCAAGGACATGGACATCCTGGCCTCGGGGAACCTGTACGAGGCCAACGCCGGGGTTGGTCAGCGCATCCAGAAGCAGATCGGCCAGACCGGCATCCCCGTCTACAACGTGTCGAATGCGTGCGCGACCGGGGCAACGGCGTTCCGTACCGTCTACATGGCGATCAAGGCCGGCGAGGCCGAGATGGGCCTCGCGGTCGGAAGCGAGCAGATGGGCAAGATGGGCATGCTCGGCGCCGGGCGCCAGGCCCGCAAGGAGGAGCTCGTCTACGAGCCCAGCGGCCGGTACGGCGCAGTGATGGGCACCGAGGGCATCCTGGGCACGAACCTGATGCCGGGCACGTTCGCCCAGGCCGGGATGGAGTACGCCTACGAGCACGGCGGCGTCGGCTTCGAGCAGTTCGCCAAGGTCGCGGAGAAGAACCACGCCCACTCGGTGCTGAACCCGCTCGCGCAGTACCGCAAGCAGTTCAGCCTCGACGAGATCATGGGCGGCGAGGTCATCGCGTACCCGAACACGCTGCTGATGTGCTGCCCCACGGGCGACGGTGCGGCCGCGGCCGTGCTGGTGTCGGAGGAGAAGCTGCGGAGCCTGCCGGCCGAGGTGCAGCGCCGAGCGGTCAAGGTCTCGGCGTCGGTGATGACCTCCGACCCGTACGTCGACGGCGGCCAGGTCAACTTCGACGTGAACACCCTGACGCGCCGCGCGGCCGACAAGGCGTACGCGATCGCCGGGGTCGACCCGAAGGATCTCGATCTGGTCGAGCTGCACGACTGCTTCGCCACCGCCGAGCTCCTGCACTACGACAACCTGCGCCTGTGCGAGCCGGGCGCAGCGGGCGAGTGGATCGACAAGCGGGGTCCGTGGCGTGACGGTGAGATCCCCGTCAACGTGTCCGGCGGTCTGCTGTCGAAGGGGCACCCGCTGGGCGCGACCGGGATCGCGAACATCTTCGAGGTGTCCACCCACCTGCGCGGTGAGGCCGGCGATCGTCAGATCGAGGGCGCGAAGGTCGGCCTGACGCACGTGATCGGGCTCGGCTCGGCCTGCGCGATCCACATCCTCGAGCGCGCAGCGAGCTGAGCGTTCACGAGTCCACGATGGGCGGGCTGCGCAGCGGCCCGCCCATCGTCGCGCCCGGGGACGGGTGAGCGGCGCGGGCCGTTGTGTACCGTCGCCGCCATGGAGATCCGACTCGACGGCAAGGTCGCGCTCGTCACGGGCGCATCGAAGGGCATCGGCAGGGCGGTCGCTGCGACGATGGCGGCGTCGGGAGCGACGGTGGTGCTGGTGTCGCGCAAGCAGGACCAGCTCGACGAGGCGGCTGCGTCGATGCCCGGTCGGGTGCTCGCGGTCGCAGCGAACACCGGTGACGTGGAGGCGGGCCGGCGGGTGATCGCCGAGACGGTCGAGCGCTTCGGTTCCCTCGACATCCTGGTCAACAACGCTGCGACCAACCCGTACTACGGACGGACCCTCGGGGTGGACGAGAGCCGGTTCGACAAGACGTTCCAGGTGAACCTTCGGGGTCCGCTGTTTTGGAGCCAGGCGGCGTGGGAGGCCTCGATGAAGGCGCGCCCAGGGGTGATCGTCAACGTGGCGTCGGTCGGCGGTCTGCGGGCCGAAGGCGGCCTCGGCGTCTACAACCTGACGAAGGCCGCCCTCATCCACCTCACCCGCCAGCTCGCCTCCGAGCTCGGTCCGACCCGGGTCGTGGGCGTGGCCCCTGGTCTGGTGAAGACCGACTTCGCGAAGTTCCTCGTCGACAACTTCGGCGACAAGCTCGCCGAGAGCATGCCGCTGGGGCGCCTCGGAGAGCCGCAGGACGTTGCAAACCTGGTGACGTTCCTGGCGAGCGACGCCGCTTCGTGGATCACCGGGGAGACCTACGTGCTCGACGGCGGCGCCGGCGTCCGCGGTGTGGCCTGATCCGAGCTCGTCGCTCCGGCTGCCCCTGTCCTGCGGGGGCGGTCCGGAGGCTCAGGGAGCGAGCAACCGGAACAGGTTCGGGTAGCGACCCGTGCGCGCGCCGCCATCGACGGCGTAGGTGCTGGCCGAGACGAACGACGACTCGGGCCCGGCAAGGAACGCGGCGAGCGCACCGATCTCCGACGGTTCGGCGAAGCGGCCCACGGTCGTGTTCTCGACGAACTCCTCGACCACGCCCGGCGCTGCGAAGAACCCGGAGGTGGCGTTGGTCCGCACGAGACCGGGGGCGATCGCGTTGACCCGGATGCCGTGCGGACCGAGCTCCATCGCGGCCACCTCGACGAGCATCGTGACCGCGGCTTTCGCGGCGCAGTAGGCGGCCATGCCCCGGGACGGCTGCACGGCGTTCAGCGAGGCGATGGCGATGATCGAGCCGCCGTCGCCGGCGTCGACGATCGCCCGGCCGGCGTGCTTGACGGTGAGGAACACCCCGGTGAGGCACAGCTCCAGGATGCGACGCCATTCCTCGACGGGATGCTCGAGCAGCGGGGAGAAGTAGCCGGCGCCGGCGTTGGCCACCGCGATGTCGAGGCGCCCGAACGCCTGCAGGGCTGCGGCGGCGGCTGCGGCCTGCTGGTCCTCGTCGGTGACGTCGGCGAGGGCGGTGGCCACCCCGAGGCGATCGGAGAGCCGGGCGAGCCCGTCGCGGTCGACGTCGACGGCGAGCACGGATGCGCCATCGGCCACGAATCGCTCGACGATCGCGAGCCCGATGCCCGACGCGGCGCCGGTGACCAGCGCGGCCCTGCCCTGCAATGCGTTCCCCATGGCTGCTCCTCACGTCGGTCGGCGACGCTAGCGACCGGCGAGCGCCGCCCGGTTCACCTTGCCGAGCGCGGTGCGCTCGATCCGGTCGGCGAGTTCGAGCGCCCGCGGGGCGCACCATGCCGGCAGGACGGCGCGCACTGCGTCGCGCAGGGCCTCGAGGCCGGGCGGGTCGGTCGGGTCGGCGGGCACCACCACGGCGACGACCCGCTCGCCCCAGTCCGGATCGGCGCGACCGGTGACCGCCACGTCCCGCACACCGCGCAGCCCGGCGAGGATCGCCTCGACCGGTTCGGGCCAGACCTTCTCCCCGCCGGTGACGATCACGTCGCCCAGGCGGCCGAACACCCGCAGACGACCGTCGAGGTCGAGGGCGCCGACGTCGCCGGTGGCGAACCAGCCGTCGCCGTCGAGGGGGACGGTGCCGTCGCGGTAGGCGCGCAGCAGCATCGGCGCCCGCAGTTCGATCCCGCCGTCGGCGTCGAGGCGCACGGAGACCCCGTCGAGGGGGTGGCCGTCGTACACGACGCCCGAGCCGGTCTCGGTCATCCCGTACGTCACGACGGCGTTGGGGGGCAGCCGGTCCGGCGGTCGCGACCCGCCCAGCACGATGGTGCGGAACCGGGCCGGCTCGATCCGGGCGAGCGCCGTGCCGACGAGTGAGACGAGCGTGCAGCCGTCGTGCGCGGCGGCCATGACCGCGTCAGCGTCGAAGCCGTCGTGGACGACGAGCGGCACCCCGGTGTGCAGGGCGCGCGTGACCACGGACAGACCGCCGACGTGGGCGAGAGGCAGGCAGGCCAGCCACCGGTCGCGGCCGGGGTCCACCCCCAGGCGGGCCGAGGTTGCCCGCGCCGACGCAGCGACGGCGTCGTAGGTGAGCACCACGCCCTTGGGGATCCCGGTGGTGCCGGAGGTGGCCACCACCAGCGCGTCGCCGGGCTCGACTGGGCGACCGCCGTCGAGGCGGGTGATCCCCCCGGCGTCGACGACCACCGACGGGGCCATCGCCGTCATGACCGCGGCGCGGGCCGGGCCAGGCAGGCGCCGGTCAAGGGGGAACACGGCGTCGCCGTCGTCCCATGCCCGGCGCAGGGCGTCGACGAACGCTGGCCCTCCCGAGAGGTCGACGGCGACGAGGCGGGCCACGAGGGGCCATCATGCCCGGGTGAGCGCTGCCGCACCGTCGTCGAACCGTTGGATCCTCGGAGCGCGCCCGCGCACGCTGCCCGCCGCCGTGGTGCCGGTCGCAGTCGGCACGGCCTGCGCGGCCGGGGTGGACGGCGCAACGTGGTGGCGGGCGGTCCCGGCGTTGGTCGTGGCGCTCGCGCTGCAGGTGGCCACCAACTACGTCAACGACTACGCGGACGGCGTACGGGGCACCGACGACGCCCGGGTCGGGCCGGTCCGGCTGGTGGCCTCGGGGTTGGCCTCGTCGAGCGAGGTGAAGCGAGCGGCGATGGTGGCGTTCGCGGTCGCCGGCGTGGCGGGCGCCGTGCTCGCCCTCGTCGTCACCCCGTGGCTGTTCGTGGTCGGGGCCGTGTCGATGGTGGCGGGCTGGGCGTACACGGGCGGCCCCCGGCCGTACGGCTATCTCGGGCTCGGCGAGGTGTTCGTGTTCGTGTTCTTCGGCGTGGTCGCCACGGTCGGTACGACATTCGTGGTGCTGGATCAGGTCACCTGGCTGTCGCTGTATGCCTCGCTGCCCGTCGGGTGCCTGCCGTGCGCCTTGCTCGTGGTCAACAACCTGCGGGACATCCCGACCGACATCGGCGCCGGGAAGCGCACCCTGGCGGTCCGCTTGGGGGACCGGCGCACCCGCGCGCTGTACGTGGCGTTGCTGGTTGCGCCGTACCTGCTCGTGCCGCCGTTCGGCCTGTTCGGCCGCCCGGTGGCGGCGCTCGCGTTGATCAGCGTGCTGATCGCTCGCCGGCCCCTGCAGCGTGTGATCGAGGGCGTGCGCGGCCCTGGGCTCGTGACCGTGCTCGGCGAGACCGGTCGGGTACAACTGGTGTTCGGGCTGCTGCTGGCCGTCGGGCTCTCCGTCCCCGTCTAGACGCCGCCGAGGCGGCGCAGGATCGTGTCGATGATCCCAAGCTCCTCGCCCTGGGCCCCGATCATCGCCCGGGCGAAGGAGCGCACCTCGGTGGTCTCGGCGTGGTCACGGGCGTATTCGGCCATGTGGATCCCGCCTTCGTGGTGGCCCCGCAGGGAATGCAGGAAGAACACGTCGGCCTACCGGCCGGACCACGACGCGAGCTGCGCGAGGTCGGTGTCGCTGATCTGCCCGGGCATCGGGTGACCGGCCATGCCCATCCAGGCCATCGCCTCGCGGTCGCCCTCTATCGGTTGTCCCCACCGGCCGAGCCACGCAGTCATGACGCCGATCTCGGCCTGTTGGTCGAGCAGGACCCCGGCGGCGAGGCGGCGCACCGCCGGGTCGTGGGTGTCGCGAGCCCGGTCGACGGCGGCGAGGGAGAGCTGCACCGCCTGCGCATGGTGCACCCGCATGTCCTGCAGGAACCCGACGTCGACGCTGCGTGCGCCGGGATGGTCGGGGCGCGAAGTCCAGGCATACGCAGCGGCCATCCCCAGGAACACCAGCGCCGCGCCGAGCACGGCGAGCCGCCACCGGCTGTGCCACCACGGCTCGTCAGGATCGCCTGGTTCGTCACCGGGGTGGCCAGGGTCCTCGAGCGGGGGCGGTGCGTCACCAGCACGGGGAGGTTCGAGCACGGAGGTCACCCCGACGAGCCTACGAGTTGCGGGGGTTCGATCCCGGCCGGTAGGACCGGTTCGTGGCCGTTCCGATCAGCATTCCCAAGCTTGGTGTCTCGATGACCGAGGGCACCCTCGTCGAATGGATGGTGCCCGACGGGGCGACGGTCGCACCGGGCGACGTGCTCTACCGGATCGAGACCGACAAGGTCGAGAACGACATCGAGGCCCCGGTGGCCGGTGTCGTCCGTCAGAGCGGGGTCGAGGGCGAGACGTACCCGGTCGGCACGCAGATCGGTTCGATCGAATAGCGCCGATGCCCGAACTCGTCTGGTCGGGCCGTGCCGAAGGCGCCGTTCGACCGATCGTTGCGGTCGCGCTGCGCGGCTGGTTCGACGCGGCGGCCGCCGCAACGACCGCTTGCGCCCGTGCGATCGATGGCGGTGAGTCTCTTGCGAGCATCGATCCCGAGCGGTTCTTCGATTTCTCGAAGGAGCGCCCGCAGGCGGTGATCGTCGACGGGGAACGCACGGTGTCCTGGCCGGCGAACCAGTTCTTGTTGCGGCGCACGGGTTCCCGTCACGACTTGGTGGCGTGTGCCGGCGTCGAACCGCACCTGCGGTGGCGGACCTTCGCCGAGTTGGTGGCTCACGTCGCCGCCACGGTCGGCGCCGAACTGGTCGTCACCCTCGGGGCCCTGCCCGCCCTGGTGCCGCACTCACGAGCCGTCCCGGTGACCGCGAGCGCCCAGGATCGTGCGCTCGCTACCCGACTCGGCCTCGACCCCCCGAGCTACGAGGGTCCGACGGGGGTCGTCGGACCGCTGCACGACCTGCTCGGCCAGCGCGGCATGCCGGTGGTGTCGCTGCGTGCGTTGGTCCCGCACTACGTCTCGGGAGCGGACAACCCCAAGGCGGCCATGGCGTTGCTCGAGCGGTTGGAGCACCTGTGCGGGAGCCCGCTCGGTGCCGCCGGACTCACAGGCGCATCGATCGAGTGGGAGGCGCGGGTGGAGGCCGCCGTCGTGGCCGACCCGGCGGCGCGGGCGCACGTGCGGCAGTTGGAGCGCCAGCACGACGCGTCTCGACCGGTCCCGTCGGGCGACGAGTTGGCCGCCGAACTCGAGGCGTTCCTGCGCGAGCAGGACGGCGACGAGCCGTCTTGACCGCCGGGCCCTCGATCGGCCCGACGCCCAGGGGTTGCGCCGTCAGCCCTTGCGGGCGAGGCGCTGGGCCTCGCTGAAGGGCACATCCTTGTCGACGCGCGGCTCGGCCGGCAGCCCGAGCACGCGCTCACCGATGATGTTGCGCTGGATCTCGTCGGAGCCGCCGGCGATGCGGTAGCCCGGCGCCCCGAGCACCTGCTCGGACCAGCCGTAGGTGCCCCATTCGCCGGTGTCGGCGATCAGGCGGGGTCCGAGGATCTGCGACACCGCGTCGGAGGTACGGCGCATGTTCGCCGTCCACATCAACTTGCCGAGCGAGCCTTCCGGTCCGGGGGTCTGCCCGGCCTTGAGCGCCGCAGCCGCCCGCCGGTTGGTGAACTGGGCCACCTTGCTGTGCACGTAGACGTTGGCCAGCGTCTGGCGGATCACCGGGTCCTCGACGCGACCGAGCTGGCGAGCCGTGGCGAGCACCATCTTGAATCCACCGCCCATGCTCGATCCGCCACCGGAGTGATCGCGCTCGAATCCGAGGCAGGTGAGCGCAACGCGCCAGCCGTCGCCCACGCCGCCGAGGCGCCACTCGTCGGGGATGCGGGCGTCGGTGAGGAACACCTCGTTGAAGCAGGCGCCGCCCGACATCTGCCGGATGGGGCGCACCTCGACCCCGGGATGATCGAACGGCACCATGAACGCCGTGAGGCCCTTGTGCTTGGGCACGTCGAAGTCGGTGCGGGTGATCGCCAGGCCCCAGTCGGAGAACCGGGCGCCGGAGGTCCAGACCTTCTGGCCGTTGAGGATCCACTCATCGCCGTCGCGCGTCGCCCGGGTGGTGAGCGAGGCCAGGTCGCTCCCGGCCGACGGCTCGCTGAACAGCTGACAACCGAGCAGGTCCATGCGCATCAACGGCTTCACCCACTTCGCCACCTGTTCGGGGGTGCCGTAGGCGCCGACGGTCGTTGCGATGAGGCCCATGGAGGTGGGCGGCAGCTCGCCGGCGCTCGGAGTCTCGACCCGGGCCTCCTCCTGGTTCCATGCCCGGGCGTAGGTGCGGGGTAGACCGCGGCCGCCGAGCTTCTCGGACCACGACAGCATCGCGTAGCCGGCGTCGAACTTCTTCTGCTGCCAGGAACGGTACGCCTCGAGCTTGGCCCGCTCCTCTTCCTCGGTGAGGTTGTAGAACACGGCCACGTCGAACTCGCCGACGCCCCATGCGATCTCGGTGTCCTCCTCGGACTCGGTGCGCACCACACGGGCCGGCGCATTGCGCTCGAGCCACCCGCGGGCTTCGAGTCGGAACTCTTCGAGGTCGGGCAACTCGGGCATGGTCCGCCTCCCCTGGGGGACGTCTGATCGGCAAGCGAACGATAGGGCACGAAGCTGCCACTTCCCGATCTGCGGCGTACTTGGTGGTTGCCGTGACCAACGTCTCTCGCTACTCTCCGCCGACACTCGATCTCAGGGGGAGGTACTCGGGTGGCGCTCCTGTCCGTCGACGACGTATCCGTGCGGTTCGGCGGCATCGTCGCTCTCGACCGCCTGTCGTTCCACATCGACCAGGGTGAGATCCTCGGCCTGATCGGTCCGAACGGCGCGGGCAAGACGACGATGTTCAACGTCATCAGCCGCATCTACAACCCGACGGAAGGACGGATCTCCTTCGACGGCAAGGACCTCCTGCAGGCCCGGGCCGACACGATCTCGCGGGTCGGGATCATGCGCACCTTCCAGAACCTCGCGCTGTGGCCCTCGATGACCGTGCTGCAGAACGTGATGCTGGGGGCCCACACCAAGGGCCGAGTGAACATCATCACCGCCATGCTGCGCATCGGGGTCCGCAGGGAGGAGCGGGAGACCTCGGAGAAGGCCTACGCGATCCTCGAGGATCTCGGAATGGCCGAACTCGCCTTCCGGCCGGCCGCCGGCCTGCCGTACGGCACGCTCAAGCGTATCGAGCTCGCCCGAGCCCTCGCCGGCGACGCCAAGCTCCTGATGCTCGACGAGCCGGCCGCCGGGCTCACCCACTCCGAGGTCGACTCGCTCGGCGAACTGGTGAAGGAACTGCGCGACCGTTACTCGCTCACGGTGCTGCTCGTCGAGCACCACATGTCGATGGTCATGAGCATCTCGGACCGGATCGTCGTGCTGGACTTCGGCCGCAAGATCGCCGAGGGTGTGCCGGCCGACATCGCCCGGGATCCGAAAGTGATCGAGGCCTACCTGGGGAGCGCGGCATGACCGAGCGAGTGCTCGAGGTGAGCGGGCTCGAGGCCGGCTACGGCCAGATCAAGGTGCTGCGCGGCATCGACCTCCACGTCGACACAGGCGAGGCCGTGGTCGTGCTCGGCGCCAACGGTGCGGGCAAGACCACGACCCTGCGGGCCATCTGCCAGATGATCGCCACAAAGGGCTCCGTCAAGGTGCGCGGCAAGGAGATGATCGGCCGCTCCACACCCGACGTCGTGCGGGCCGGGGTGGCCCACGTGCCCCAGGGGCGCGGCACCTTCCCGGACCTGAGCGTCGAGGACAACCTCGAGGCCGGGGCCTTCGTCCGCAAGGACAAAGCCGGTGTGCGCCAAGACCGCGACCTGTGGTTCTCGGTGTTTCCCCGTCTGGCCGAGCGCCGTTCGCAGCTCGCCGGGAGCCTCTCGGGTGGCGAGCAGCAGATGCTCGCCGTCGCCCGGGCGATGATGTCCCGGCCCGAACTGCTGCTGCTCGACGAGCCGTCGCTCGGCCTCGCCCCGATCATCGTGCAGGACCTGTTCCGCCGCTTCGGCGAGATCAACAAAGAACAGGGTGTGACCATGCTGGTCGTCGAGCAGAACGCCAACTTGGCCTTCGGTCTCGCCGATCGCGCCTACGTCCTCGAGGCAGGCCAGATCGCGCTGTCGGGCAGCGCGGCCGAACTGCGCGAGGACGATGCCGTCCGCAAGGCCTACCTCGGGTACTAGGAGACCATCGTGGCCACTGAAACCTCGTCGGAGTCCGCCGGCACCACCGCAGTGGTGGCCAAGGCGAATGAGCAGATCGGAGGGGCGTACCGAGCGCTGGAAGCCTTCTCGGCGAAGCGGGTGCGCAACCTCGGCATCCTTCTGGCCGTCGTCGTCGCGTTCAGCGTGTACGCCATTGCGCAAGATGGCGGCAGGATCTACCTGCAGCGCGTCTTCGACAGCTTGAACAACGGCTTCGTGTACGGCGCGGTCGCCATCGCGCTCGTGCTGATCTACAAAGCGACCGGCGTCATCAATTTCGCCCAGGGCGAGATGGCGATGTTCGGCACGTTCCTCATGATCGACCTCCACGATTACCGGGGCTTCCCGGTCTGGCTGGCGATCCTCGGGGCCATGGTCATCAGCGGTGCCGGTGCAGCGGCGATCGAGCGCACGCTGATCCGTCCGTTCGACCCGAGCAACCACCTGTCGATCACGATCGTGACGCTGTCGATCTTCTTCATCATCAACGGTCTGGTCCCCGTGCTCTACGGCATCGACCCTGAAGCGGTACCCACGCCGTTCCCGGGGGCGAAGGATGACTTCTTCAACTTCCTCGGCGTCCGGATCCGCTACGAGAACCTGGGGATATGGATCACGGTGGGACTCGCCGTGCTCCTCATCTCGTTGTTGCTGAAGCGGACCAAGATCGGTCTCGCCTTCCGCTCGGTGTCGTCCAACCTCGAGTCGAGCCGACTGGTGGGGATCTCGACGGGTCGCACACTGCAGTTCGGGTGGGCGCTCGCCGCCGCCGTCGGCACGCTCGCAGCGTGCCTGGTGGCCCGGTTCAACCAGCCCATCGACTTCAACTTCATGGGCAAGGTACTGATCTTCAGTTTCGCCGCCGCCACCTTGGGCGGGCTCGATTCCGTGCTCGGTGCCGTGATCGCCGGCCTGATGGTCGGTGTGGCCGAGACGATGCTCGGCGGGTACGTCGAGCTGATCGGCTCGGAGCTGGCACTGCTGGTGGCCCTCGCGATCATCGTGGTCGTGCTGGTGGTCCGGCCGTCGGGGTTGTTCGGGTCGAAGAAAGTCGAACGGGTCTAGGGGAGCGCCGTGCCTATCCAGCTCACGCAGAACACACCCAAGCACCGTGCCTATCTGGCGGTTGCCTGGGCGATCGCCGCCATCGTGCTGGTGTCGATCCCGGCGCTGTTCGGCCAGATGTTCGGCCTCATCGCTCCGGTCAACATCGACCGCATGACCGAGACGATGTGCTACGCCGTGGCGATCCTCGGGCTGAACCTGCTGATCGGCTTCTCCGGTCAGCTCTCGATCGGCCACTCCGCGTTCGTCGGTATCGGGATGTACACGACGGCGATCCTCGTCGCCGATCACGACTGGCCCTATCTGCTCACCTTCGTCGTCGCCGTGCCGTTGTGCTTCCTGGTCGGCGTCGGTCTGGGGGTACCTGCCCTACGCATCAAGGGCCTGTACCTCGCCGTCGTCACCTTGGCGGTGGGCGCAGC
>JBEIFW010000115.1:0-11689 GCA_040382215.1 Acidimicrobiales bacterium | reverse complement strand
GTCCCCGCTCGATCACCTCATCGATCGCCCGGCGGCGCAGCTCGTCGCTGTACTTGCTCGGTCGTCCCATGACAGCAGTCTCCTCTCCCCGGACCCGAAGGCCCAGGAATCGGCACTGCACCAAACCCGGGGTGGCTCACCACCCTGCCGCAGCAGCGGCTGCGCCATCATCGACGCCGCCCTCGGCTTCCTCATCCCCGGCGCCGCCGCCACCCGCCTCACCACCCGCGCCACCACCAACACCATCACCCACACCACCGACGACCTCGGTAACCTCGGAAGAAGCGCCACAGAAGCGGGCGTGCGTCTATCCCAGGATCTAGCTGTAAACCCGACGGCTCCGCGGGCATTGGGTTTGAATCGGTCGATTGGCCGGCCATCACATAATCAGGCGCTTCAGTCGGACATCGCTGAACTCCCGAGAGGGGCGACAGACATCAGGGTCAACCAGCAACAGGTGAATGCGGCCGGTCAGCGGGTAGGTGTGAACAGACCAGATCTGCAGTACACCGTTGATGGCCAGCGGTACTACGTTGAGTACGAGGGGCTTGCGAATCCTCGCGGTGCGACCCACACCGATCGCATACTCGCGAACGATCCGGCGGGAACCGTTGACGTGAGGCTCGTACCATGATCGCCCCGTCGCCTGCAGGCGGGAAGACGACGGAACAAGTCGGCTTCTTCCATCTGCCAGCGATGATCCTGGCTTCATGGCTGAGCGATGGAATGACGGGAGCACGCGCAGTTACGCCTGTTCATTGGTCAGGATTGGGCGACCTCCTCATCGCCTTGGCGCCAGCCGCTGCCACGTCGAGGTACGCCTGCGTTCCGATGGTTGACGGCTGGACAGCCCTGTTCAACAACAGCCCCCTAGGCACCGACGTCGGGGTCCTGCCGAGTCTGGCGGCGAGAGAGCTTGGAGTCTGTGCTGTCAGGGCGGTTTGCACCGGCGATGACGATCCGTATCCCGCTCGGATTCTGGAGGTGTTTTGTCCCGACGGTTCTCCGCCGCTCCTCCTCAGGCGTTCAATCGTTTCCGCCAATGATGGCGGCCGTTGGGTGTTTGAGACCTTCGGCGCCCGACTCGGGTTTGAGGATGACTCGACGTACGGCCTGCGGCGGAGGGCGGACCGGTTCCCGGCAGCGTTGTTGAGGCGGTACTTACAGGAATTGGGCATACCCGTCGACTCGGAGCCGTTCTGGAGACAAGCCGTGATGGTGGAGCTTTCGAAGTGAACGAACAGAGGTCATCGTCGGGTGGAGGTGAGGCAGCAGGAGCTGGGGAGCAACCCGTCGACCTGCGTGTGCTGCCGCATGGAGACCTGAGGGTTGCCGGATGGCACGGTTGTCCAGATGGTGGTCACATGTTGACGCTCGGCCCAAGGACCACTCGGCTGCTCATTGGCAGTCCCGTCCTCGTGCCCGCTGGCACGCGTATCCAGGTGGGTGTGGCGGGTGAAGCGTTCGGTCAGCCCGGCGGCTTGATCCAAGTCCGGCTCCTCGAGGAGATCCCGTTGTCGAGCTTTGGCAAGGGGGCGCCACTCGCGCCATGACGGCCAAAAGGGGGTCTACGTGAAGCGCCCCGGGATTCGTGGAGGCTCCAGTCCTTGAGAGGATGGAGCGATGCCCAACCATGGGAAGTATCCCGATGAGCTGCGTGAGCGTGCGGTGAGGCTGGTCCTCGATCACGGTCACGAGTACGGGTCGCAGTGGGAGGCGATCTGCTCGGTCGCTGAGAAGCTGGGTCCGAAGCCTGAGACCGTGCGCCTGTGGGTCCACCAGGCTGAACGCGATTCTGGTCGTCGGCCAGGTGCGACGACCGAGGAGCTCGCCGAGTTGAAGCGGCTCAAGCGGGAGAACGCGGAGCTGCGCCGGGCGAACGACATCTTGAAGGCTGCGGCGACTTTCTTCGGGGCGGAGCTCGACCGCCAATCGAAGAAGTGATCCGGTTCATCGACGAACACCGCGACCGGCGCAGCGGCAGCCTGCGCTGGGGGATCGAGCCGATCGCCAAGGTCCTTGGCGTCGCCCCGTCGACCTACCACGCGGCGAAGACGCGGCCTCCGTCAGCGCGGGCGATCCGCGACGCGGAGCTCCGGCCGCAGATCCTGCGGGTGTGGGAGCAGAACCTCGCCGTGTACGGCGCGAACAAGATCTGGCACCACCTGAACCACACCGACGGCGTCCCCGTCGCCCGGTGCACCGTGGAACGGCTGATGGGCGACCTGGGGTTGCAGGGCTGCCGACGCGGTCGGGTGTGGGTCCGCGCCACCGAGGGCGATGACCGGCTCGATCGGCCGGCGGATCTCGTGCAGAGCGAGTTCCGGGCGCCGGCCCCGAACCGACTGTGGGTCGCGGACCTGACCTACGTGAAGACGCACTCGGGGTGGGTGTACGTCGCGTTCATCATCGACGTGTTCTCCCGCATGGTCGTCGGCTGGCAGGCGTCGCGGTCGCTGCGCTCGGACCTGGCGATCGACGCGCTCGAGATGGCCGTCTGGAACCGGCGGCGAACCGGCGCGGATCTGTCCCAGTTGACCCATCACAGCGATCGGGGCGTGCAATACCTGTCGGTGCGCTACTCGCAGCGGCTCGCGGACAACCAGATCGTCGCGTCGGTCGGCTCCAAGGGCGACTCGTTTGATAACGCCATGGCCGAGTCGTTCAACGGGCTCTACAAGTGGGAGCTGATCTACCCGAAGGGCCCCTGGCGGGGCCTCGACGACGTCGAGTTCGCGACCCTCACCTACGTCGACTGGTTCAACAACCAGCGCCTCCACGGCGAGATCGAACCCGGCCCCGGCTACACCACCCCGGCAGCCTTCGAGACCGCCCACTACCGTCAAGCGGTCCCCGCCGACCCGGCCGGGACTCAAACCCCCAAGCCTCTATGAAACCCGGGGCGCTTCACGGGTGCCCCAGCCGTTGATGTCGCGTGCCGAACGGCGACGGCTTGAACGCGAGCAGCAACGCTTGCGGAACGCGTAGGCTGCGGTCATGTCGATCACGATCGAGCAACTCGCCTCACGGCTCACCGCCGAAGCAGAGCGTCGTGGGATCACCATCGAGACGCTCATCGACGAACTCGCGGCCCGGCTCGACGACCCGTTGGAAGCGTTCATTGGTTGCGCAGCGTCGGGCAGGACTGAACCGTTCGACATCCACCGTGAACGTGTTGACGCCGCCGGCAAGAAGATCGCCCAAGGCATCTGACGGTCAACGGTGCTGCTGATCGACACTGGCATCTTCGTTGCTGCCGCCGATCGCGATGAACCCCACCACAGCGACTGCGCGGCTCTGCTGCGCAGCCGCACCGATCTTGCGGTCACTGCGACCGTGATCCCCGAAGCCGCCTGGCTGATCGAAACCCGCCTCGGACCGGCCGCCGAAGCACGCTTCCTCGCCTTGGTCACCAGCCCCCGGTTCACGATCATCGACCTGATCGCCACCGACTACCAGCGTGCCATCGCCCTGATCGGCACCTACACCGAGCTCGGACTCGGGTTCGTTGACGCCTCGATCATCGCCATTGCCGAACGCCACAAAATGACCCAGATCGCCACGCTCAACCACCGCGACTTCGCAGTCGTCAGACCCGCCCACTGCGACGCCCTCGACCTCGTCCCCTGACCACCAACACCAGGGCAACGGCGACTACACAACCCGACACCCTCGACCTCATACCGCAGCACACCGCCGGACGTGGTCGCTGGCGATGTGATGGTCGAGTCGGGCGACGTCGGGCTGCGAGACTTGCACCCGTGAGCGATCGTTGTCGGCTTCTTCTTTCGCCGCTCGTGTTGCTCATGGCGCTCGTGTCGACCCTCGGCCCCGGCGCCACGTGTCGGCGTTCAAGTAGTCCACCGCGTGTTGGGGGTGGCGTTCAGGTAATCCACCGGCCCGTCGTTCAGGTAATCCACCGCGTTGAGGGCGGTGGCGAGCGGCGGGGGGTCCACCAGCTCGGTTCCTTGTCCACGTAGCGATCTTGCTCCCCGGAGGAGCGAGGTGTGATGGCAAGGAGAACCTTCGACGTGATCGATGTAGTGGAAGTTCTGCAGCACTGGCATGCGGGTCGGTCCAAGGCCGATGTCGCTGCCAGCGTTGGCGTGGACCGGGGAACGGTCCGCAAGTACGTGGCCCCGGCGGAGGCGGCGGGGCTGAGGCCGGGTGGTCCGAGCTTGTCTCGGGCCGAGTGGGTCGAGCTGGTCCGGGGCTGGTTCCCCGAGCTCGTCGACGCGAAGGCGCGGAGCCTGACCTATCCGGGGATCAACGCGCACCGAGACCGGATCGAGTCGATGCTCGAGACGAACACCGTGACCACGGTCCATCAGCGGTTGCGTGACGAGCACGGTCTGGCGGCGGGGATATCGAGCTTCCGCCGCTACGTGTGGCTCGAGTTCGGGGACCGCCCGAACCCTGGTGCGGTGACGGTGTGGCGCCCGCCGGTCAGTCCCGGCAGCGAAGCCCAGATCGACTACGGCTACCTGGGCTCGTGGTTCGAGCCGGTCGCTGAGCGGGCCCGGCGGGTGTGGGCGTTCGTGATGGTGCTGGCCTGTAGCCGGCACATGTTCGTCCGGCCGGTCCTGTCGATGGACCAGCGGACCTGGGTCGCATGCCATGTCGCCGCGTTCGAGTTCTTCGCCGGGGTCCCCGAGCGGCTTGTGCCTGACAACGTGAAGACCGGGGTCATCCAGCCCGACCTCTATGACCCCAGGATCAACCGGGCGTACGCGGAGATGGCCGCTCACTACGGCTGTCTGATCGACCCGGCCAGGGCGTCGAAACCGAAGGACAAGGCCCGCGTCGAGCGGCCGATGCCGTATGTGCGCGACAGCATGTGGCGCGGTCGCGAGTGGCGGGACCTCGAGCACATGCAGACCGGCGCGCTCGCGTGGTGCGCCGATGTCGCGGGCCGGCGCCCGCATCGTTCCCTCGATGGCGCCCAGCCCGCTGCGGTCTTCGCCGCTGTCGAGGCCCCTGCGCTGGGCGGGTTGCCAAGCGAGGCGTTCGAGCTTGCTGCATGGTCGCGGCCGAAGGTGCATCCGGACTGTCACGTCAAGGTCGGCCGGGCGCTCTACTCGGTCCCGTGGCGCCTCATCGGCCGTCACGTCGATGCCCGCGAGGCCGACCGGACCGTCGAGGTGTTCGTCGACGGGACCCTCGTGAAGACCTGGGCGCGGATCGAGCGGGGCCGCCAGACCGACTACGCCGACTACCCGCCCGAGAAGGTCGCGTTCTTCATGCGCAACCCGGCCTGGTGCCGGCGTCGCGCCGGCGAGCTCGGCCCCGCGGTCGTCGAGGTCATCGACGGACTGCTCGAGACCAACGCGCTGCACCGGCTCCGCTCGGCTCAGGGCATCCTCGGCCTCGCCGACAAGCACAGCGCCGCCCGGCTCGACGCTGCCTGCCGACGAGCGATCGAGGTCGGCGACCCGACCTATCGGACCATCAAGGGCATCCTCGCCGCCGGGACCGAGACCACCGTCACCGAGACGCCAACCGTGCCGGACGCGCCGGCGCACCTGCACGGCCCCGCCCTTCTCTTCGCCATCGACGGTGAAGGGATCGCGTCATGACCCGCCGCCACCAACTCGAGACGACGCTGCGGACCTTGAAGCTCTCCGGCATGCTCGACACCCTCGACGCCCGTCTCGCCCAGGCCCGCGCCGGAGAACTCGGCCACCTCGAGTTCCTCCAAGTGCTTTGCGAGGACGAGATCACCCGCCGAGACGCCGCCGCCGTCATCCGCCGGGTCCGCCAGGCCCGCTTCGAGCAGGCCACCACCATCGAGGACTTCGACTTCACCTACAACCCGAAGATCCCCGCCGCCCACATCCGCGACCTCGCCACCCTCCGATTCATCGACGCGAACCAGGCGGTGATCCTCCACGGACCCGTCGGAGTCGGCAAGACCCACCTCGCCCAAGCCCTCGGCCATCACGCCTGCCGGCGCGGCTACACCACCGTCTTCACCAAGACCAGCCGACTCCTCGCCGACCTCGCCGGCGGGCACGCCGACCGCACCTGGGGCGCCCGGCTCAAACGATGGGCCCGACCCGACGTGCTCATCCTCGATGACTTCGCCATGCGCGACTTCACCGCCGCGCAGGCCGACGACCTCTACGAGCTCGTCACCGAACGCCAACACCGAGGATCGCTCGTGCTGACCTCGAACCGGTCAGCCGTCGACTGGTATCCGCTGTTCCCCAACCCCGTCGTCGCCGAAAGCGTCCTGGATCGGCTCATCAACACCGCCCACCACCTCCACCTCGACGGCCGCAGCTACCGACCCAACAAGCGCCCCGGCCACAGCACCGACGACAAAGGAGCCGCCAACGAGTAGAACCACACACCGGAACCAGCTGCGGGATTCCGTGAACGAGACCCCGGTGGATTACGTCGGCGTCGACACCACGTCGGCGGCCGCCGGCTGCGCCACTGAAACACGCGTCCGCGTGTTCGAGCACATCTCCGTTGACAGCGTCGACCAACAAAGCGGGTCTACGCGTTTCCCGCGGCTGGGGTCTGTCCGGCTGCGTCTGGGGTGCTGCAGGGTTGTGAGGCGACGTTGAGGTAGCGGCGTAGTGCTTTGCGGATGATGTCGCTGGTGGTGGTGTGGTCGGCTTCGGCTCGTGCGTCGATGGCGGCGCGGAGTTCGGGGTCGATGCGGACGGGTACGACCTCTGCGGGGCCGCTGCCGATGGTGGGGCGGCCGCGTCGGCGGTTCTTGAGGGTGGTGGTGTCGTAGTCGGTGGTTTCGACGTCGGTGGCGAGTTGGTCGATGTCCTCGTCGGTGAGGATGCGGCCGGTTCGTGTCCGGTGTTCGGTCATGGCAGTGGGTGTCCTTCGTCGGGGAGCAGGTCGTGGAGGTTGCGGCGAAGCGGCATTGCGTGGATCACGAGCGTGGAATCTGCGAGTTCGAGCCAGATCACCTCGAGGAGGTTCCCGTCGGCGTCGGGGCCGATCGCCAACACCTTCGGCGGGTCGGTGTCGGGGTCGAGGTCCACGATGACGAGTGCGTGTTCGACTGCGTGCACGATCGATGCCTGGTCGACTCCGTGTGTGCACGCTGATCGGTGGAACTCCACCCCCGTATCGTAATACGAAACGCGGACGCTGGTGGGCGTCGCTCGGGTCGACACGAGCGGAGACGCCGGGAACTGCGTGCGGTTCCCGATGCACAGGAGATGGGCCTGCACGTCGCCGAGGCGACCGGGGTTGTTGGTCGGGTCGTCGGGTCCGGCGGGTGGTGCGGTGTTCCGGTACGACCAGGCGGGGCGTGTGGTGGAGCGGGTGGATGCGGTGGGGTCGCATCGGTTCTCGTGGACGGCTCGGGACGGGTTGGACGCGGTGGCGGAGCCGTTGACGGGTCTGGTCGCGGATTACGTCGGCGTCGACACCCCGAGCTCGTGACCCTCGCGGAGACGATTTCGGCGTGGGAGCCGCAGTTCCTCGCCTCCTTCCACACCAGGGCCACGAACGGCCGGACCGAGGGCGTGAACCGGATCATCAAGCACGTCAAGCGCACCGGGTTCGGCCACCGCAACACCGAGAACTACCGGCTCAAGATCCTCTACCGCTGCACCCGACTACCCTCGGCCCCCGAGCCAGCCGAACAGCCCCCAGCCGCGGGAAACGCGTAGACCCGCCAATCTGCCCGTCGTCGGCCCGGAGGCGCTTCGGCGGGATGTCGTCGCCGCGACGGATACAGCGCTGTGACGGATCGCGGGGTCCTCGACACGAGCACGCTGATCCTGCTCGGCCGTATCGCCGACATCTCCGCGCTCCCGGATGAACCGCTGATCACTGCAGTGACGTTGGCCGCGTTGTCGGTCGGGCCGCTGGTGGCGCGGAAGCCGGCGGCCCGGTCGTACGACGCGATGATCGCTGCGATCGCCGTGTCGTGCGGGCTGCCGGTGCACACGTGCAACCCCGGTGATTTCCGCGGGATCGACGGGCTCGAGGTCGTCCCGGTCCGTCACCCGGACCGGGGCTGAGCCGGCGGCGCGGCCCCGGCGGGCGCGTCAGGGCGTGACGATGTTGAAGCCCGGGTCCACGGGGCCGACCAGGGCGACGAGGCGGGCGAGCACGCCGGGGTCGCCGGTGACCGTCACGGTGCCGTCGCCGAGTGCGGCCACGAGGTCGAGCTCGCCGGTGACGAGCCCGATGAGCGCGTGCCGCGTGAGGGTGAACGCCGTGACGCCGTCGGGTGCCTCGGTCGCCGTGCGCTGGTGGAGCGCACCGTTGCGGAGCTCGACCAGATAGGTCGTGCCCTCGTCCGAGACGTTCCACGCGATCTGCAGGTGCTCGTCCCAGGCGCGGGGACCGTCGATGCGCACCGCCACGCTGTCGAAGAGCTGGGAGACGCTGAGCGCGTAGACGATGTCGCCGGAGGTCGTGGCCGGCGTCCCGAAGTTGCCCGAACGGAGCTCGGTGGCGCCCGCGAGGAAGGCGTTGCGCCAGGTGCCGCACTCGGCCCCGAACCCGAGCTGCTCCAGCGCGTTCGCGAGCAGGTCCCGGGCCTCGGAATCGGTGTCGTCGGCGAAGACCAGGTGCTTGCCGACCTCGGCGCACCAGCGGTAGTCGCCGTCGTCCCACGCCCGGCGCGCCACCGCGAGCGCGCCGTCGCGGCCGCCCATCGCCGCCACGTACCGCTCCGCGGACCCCTGCGGCGGGTGCGGCCAGAGGTTCGCCGGGTTGCCGTCGTACCAGCCCATGTAGCGCTGGTAGATCGCCTTCACGTTGTGGCTGACCGACCCGTAGTACCCGTGCGTGTGCCACTGCTGCTCGAGCGCCGGCGGCATCTCCAGCATCTCGGCGATCTCCGCGCCGTTGAAGCCCTGGTTGATCATCCGCAGGGTCTGGTCGTGCAGGTACAGGTACATGTCGCGCTGCATGGCCAGGAACTCCACCGCCCGCTCCCGGCCCCACGTCGGCCAGTGGTGCGAGGCGAACACCACGTCGAGCTCGTCGCCCCAGAGCTCGATCGTCTCGGTGAGGTAGTGCGCCCAGGCGTGGGCGTCGCGGACGACGGCGCCCCGGATGGTGAGGATGTTGTGCAGCGTGTGCGAGGTGTTCTCGGCCGTGCACAACGCCCGGAACTGCGGGAAGTAGAAGTTCATCTCCGCAGGCGCCTCGGTGCCGGGCGTGACCTGGAACTCGATCTCGACGCCGTCGATCGTGAGCCGCTGGCCGGTGTGGGTGATGTCGATCGTCGGCGCGATCAGGCTCACGGTGCCGGTCGAGGTGGTCTGGCCCAGGCCGGCGCCGATCTGGCCGTGCGGTGCACGCTCGAGCGCGGCGCCGTACATGTACCCGGCCCGGCGCAGCATGGCGGTGCCGGCGAACACGTTCTCGGCCACGGCGTGGTGCATGAAGCCCTCGGGCGCGATCACCGCGACGTCGCCGGCGGCCACCTGCTCGTCGGTGATGATCCCCTTCACACCACCGAAGTGGTCGGCGTGGGAGTGGGTGTAGATCATCGCCTTCACCGGCCGCTCCCCGCGGTGCGCGGCGTAGAGCGCGAACCCGGCGGCGGCGGTCTCGTTGCTGATCATCGGGTCGATCACGATCACGCCGGTGTCGCCCTCGATGATGCTCATCACCGACAGGTCGAACCCGCGCAGCTGGTAGATGCCCGGCACCACCTCGAAGAGGCCGTCCTCGATGAGCAGCTGCCCCTGACGCCACAGGCTGGGGTTGGCGGTGTCGGGCGCGTCGGCACCGCGGAGGAAGTCGTAGGCGTCGAGGTCCCAGACGACTCGGCCGTCGTCGGCGCGGATCTGGCGCACGTCGGACTTGCCGACGAACCCTCGGGTGGCGTCCTCGAAGTCCTGGACGTCGTCGAAGGGCAGGCTGGACGCCATTGCGGCGATGCTCCGGCGGGTGGCGTCGGTGGCGGCTCGTTCCACGTTCCGTCTCTCCTGTTGCGCGTCGTCGGCAGGTCGTGCGTGCAGGGCGCCGAAGCGCTCGGGCAATGCTCCCAGTGCAGCACCGGCAGACGTGTGTCGGGACACCCGTTTCGGGCGATCGACGAGGGTCAGGTCCCGGTGACCCGGTCGGGCAAGGGGTGGTTCAGAGGGTGGTGATGGTGACCGTCAGTCCGAGCTTGCGTGCAGTGGGCCACCGGCGATCCGTCGTGATGAGCCGATCAGCGTGGTGGCGACCCGCCGTCGCCAGGACCAAGGCGTCCGGAAGGCGGAGCTTGGGGTGCGCAGCGCGCAGCGCTGCAGCCTGACTGGCCGTTGCGGCATCGAGGGCGACGATCTCGATGGGTAGGCGATCGAACAGGTCGTGCACCGTGGACACTGCCCGGTCGCCGCGACGGGACGGCCCCACCAGGCATTCGGCGAACGCCGACGCAGCCATTGCCAGGCGTTGGCCGTCCCGGAGCGCGGCGGCCAACGCGTCCGTCGAGGCCCGGTGGTGGGCGTCGCCGGCGTCGAGCAGCCCGATCACGACGCCCGCGTCGAGGTGGATCACTCCCATTCGCCGCGCAGCACGTCGAGGCCGTGGTCCTCGTAGACGCCGGTCAGCGCGCCCGCGAAGTCGGCCAGGACATCATGTTCGCGCTCGAGGACGACCCGTCCTGGCCCATCGGCACGCGCAACGAGGCGCTCGCCGGGCTCCAGCCCGGCAGCTCGCAGTTCGGCCACCGGGATGGTGATCTGGTGCTTGGAGCTGATCGTCGTCACCCGGCGCCGATCTTCCTTTACTTCCCGCATGAAGGTAAAGGTATCCGGCTCTGTTCCGGTCGGGCAAGGGGTGGTTCAGGCGGTGGGGATCCAGACGAGGTGCAGGTTGGACACGCGGATGTCGGTCTTCTCGAGGCCGACGGCCAGGGTGGTCACCTGACGGGCCTTCGCCTCCCAGGCCTCCTGGATCTCGGTCAGGGACTCGCGCAGCTCCTGCTCCAGGCCCTCGAGCTCGTCCACCTTCTCGGCGACGCGGTTGCGGGCCGTCTCGACCCGCTCGGCCGCGCCGGCACTGCGGCTGCGGTTCGAGGCCACGCGCCGCCCCGAGGCGAGGATGCTGCGGGTGCTGCGACGGCCGCCGAGCAGACCCCCGAGCAGGTCGGTGGCGCCGGAGACGATCTCGTCGAACCGCTTGCCCTGCTGCGCGGATTCGGCCTCCCGCACCCGGTCCTCGGCCTTGGCCATGGCGGCCCGCACCCGGTCGATGCGCTGCTTGAGGGTGGCCCGGACCTTCGCCGCCTCGGCATCCGCGCGGTCGTCGCCGGCGGCCTCGCACCGGGCGAGGAACTCCTCCGGGGTCTCGCCCACCCGACCGGTGAGGCCGAGCGGCTCGTTGCGGAGCAGCTCGAGCTGCAGGGTCCGGTAGAGGTGGTCCTTCAGGTCGCGCTCGAAGCGGGTGAAGAGGGTCTTGGTGCCGATCGCCGCTTCGGGCAGCACGTACGTGGCTCCGGCCGGCGGCGTGGTGCGGACGTCGCGGTCGTCGAGGTCGACGGTGACCACCGCGGTCGGGTCCGGTGTCGCCGACAACGGGAACAGCACGGCCTCCCATTCGGTCTCGTGGCGGAGGTCGGCCTTGTCGTCGTCGAACAGCAGCCGCACCCGGGCGGTGATGGCCGCCTCGCACCGGGTGCCGCCGGGGACCGCCCCGACCGTCGGCCCCCAGGACGCCGCCGGATCGAGCCACCGCACGGCGATGCCCGCGGCGACGGCGGGCG
>JBEIFW010000114.1:0-11692 GCA_040382215.1 Acidimicrobiales bacterium | reverse complement strand
GCACCACGTAGAGGCTGGCCAGCCAGGGCCCGAGGTGGTCGAAGCCGGGGAGTTCGTCGTCGGCGATCACGCTGACCGAACCGACCAGCCGGCCGTCCCGCAGGGCGATCCACGTCACGGGCACCGTGTCGCGCATGGCGGCGAACTCGGCCGTCGCGGTCTCCACCGTCCAGCCGGGATAGAGGTGCCCCCACTCGGCCACGTGCCAGGCGGCCAACGTCGGTGCGGCTTCGGGCCGTCGGGCGAGCGGGACGATCTCCACGGCCTCAGTGTGCCGTGCCACCTGCCTCCCGCCGGCCCTCGACGATGGCCGCCCCGACCGTGCGCTCGGCCAGCTCGATGGCGGTGATGTCGTCGAGGTCGGAATCGAACGCGGCGCGGGCGCAGGCTGCGAAGCCGGCCTCGGTGAAGGCGCGGATGAGGCTTGGGTCGTCGTACAGGCACAGGTGCGGCACGCCGTTGCGCAGGCCGACCATCTCGCGCAGGCTCGGGGCGGTGTGGACGGCGTTGACGCCGGCGAGCACCTCGTCGGCGGGGAGGCGCCCTGTGGCGTACTGCTCGACGACCGAGGCGAACGATGGGACCACCACCCGCAGGATGCCCCCGGGCCGCAGGACCCGATGGCACTCGGCGAGGAGCCGTCGGCCGGCTGCGCGCGAGAGGTGCTCGAGGGTGTGGGAGGAGTAGATCGCGTCCACCGAACCGTCCGGCCAGGCCAGCGGTTTGCGAAGGTCCTGCAAAACGATGCGCGGGTCCCAGTCGGTGTGCAGGAGTCGGAGCCGCCGGTTCAACGGGGCGAAGCCCGGCAGCTTGGCCAGCCGGGCGCCGGGCGCGTAATCGACGTTCACCCATCCGTCGACGACCTGGGTGGCGCAGCCGAGGTTGAGTCGCAACGGGGTAGCCATTGCGCCTAGCGAACGCGACCGTGCGGCGGCCGGCAAGGGCCGCACGACCCGCGCGCGCGGTCGGGTCGACGGTGGGCCAGGCTGGCGCGATGCCCGCAGCCCGCCGACCGCTGAGCGAGTTGCGTCGCCGGCGCGACGTCGCGTCGGTGGCGATTCGCCAGCCCTCGGTCCGCATCGTGGGCGCTGCGACAGTCGTTGCGCTGGCCGCGCGCGTTCGGTCGGGTCGGGGCCGGTCGGGCGATCTGGCGGCTGCCGCGGCCGTCCTCGCAGTGCGCCCGCTCGCCGAGTGGGTGCTGCACCGGGCCGTTCTGCACGCCCGGATCCCTTGGCTCGCCGGGGCCCACCCAGCCCATCACGACGACCCGACCCGGCTCGACCGCATCGTGTTGCGGCCCGGCGCCGCGGCGCTCGACGCGCTCGGGGTGGGGGCGCTGGCTCGAGGCGCCGTGCGCGCCGCCGGGGCCGGCTCCGGCCCGGCCTGGACAGCGGTCGCGATGGCCGAGGCGTCGCTCCTGGCGTACGAGTGGTGCCACCTGCTCATCCATTCGGGGTATCGGCCCCGGTCGCGCTGGTTCCGGGGGATCCGTGCGGCGCACCGCCGCCATCACGGGCCCGTCGGTGCCGGCCGCGACTTCGGCGTCACGTCCCGTTCGGTCGACCGGGTGGCGGGCGTGGTCAGTCGGCGACCGGCGTCGTCCCGGGTGACGCAGTCCCGGCCGACCCCGCCCGTCGGGCGTCGATCGCCGCGCTGACCCGAGCCCGGACGACGGCGAATCCGCCGGTGATCCCGGCGCCGCCCCGTTGGCACACCACGACCAGACCGGCGCCGAACAGCAGTGAACGGCCCTGCGCGCCGGCGCCGATGCCCAGCGTGTACTCGGCGATCCCGCCGGCGGCGAGCAGCCCGGCGAGGACCGCGCCGCCGAGCGAGGCCACCCCGCAGAGGAACGTGAGCGCGAGCAGGTCGAGCGCCGCGTCCGATTCGAACAACCGGTACGACACCGATTCGTTGAGCATCCCCATCATCACCCCGCCGACACCGGCGGCGGCGAGCGAGACGGCCGACGCCGACAGCTTGGTGCGCACCACGTCGATCCCCGATGCGGCGGCGGCCCGCTCGTTGCCTCGCACGGCCAGCCATCGGCGTCCGACCGAGGAGCGCCGCAGGTTGCCGACCAGCGCGAAGGCCCCGGCGGCGGCGAGCACGAACACGGCGACGGCACCGGCGCCGGGGTGCGCGCCATCGAAGATCCCGAGCCCGAACGGCCCGAAGCTCGCCGGTGCGACGTCGACCCCCAGATCCGCCCCGGTGATGCCCGGGTTCTCCAGCACGAGGCGGTTGACGGCGAGCGCGAACGCCAGGGACACCACGAGCAGGAGCGCGCCGCGGATGCGCAACGCCGGGATCGCCGCCAGGGCGCCGAGGGCGGCGGCGATCCCGATGGCGAGGATCGGCGCGATCGGGAAGGGCACACCGAGTGTCGTGGTCAACCCGGCGAGCAGGTAGGCGGCGAGGCCGGCGATGCTCAACTGCGCAACGGTCACCTGGCCCACGAACCCGGCCGAGATCACGATCGACAGCGCCAGGCACGCCGCGATCGCCGTCTGTGCGATCGCGAGCCGCAGCGTGGGGGCACCCCAGGCGACGGCGGCCAACCCGGCGACCGCCAGCAGCGCCCAGGTCCACGGCGGCGGGGCCGGGGCCGCCCGGGGCAGGTGACGCTCGAGCAGCGTGGCCCGGTTCGGCAGGGTGCGGCCGGCGACGACGAGCACGACGATGATCACGATGAACGGCAGCACGTCGTCGAATCCGCTCTGCACCACCCGGGGGAGGGTCTCGCGAGCGCCGAGGAACACTGCGAGCGCCTGCATACCGCCGATGCCGAGGCCGGCGAGGGCGGCGACGACCACCGACCGGAACCGACCGGCGAGGGCCGCCCCGAGCGCCGGTGCGGCGTAGAAGCTGTACTGCCCGGCGCCGACGCTCGAGAACGACGCGACGAAGGCGGCGCCCAGCGAGGCGATCGCTCCTGCGAGCCCCCAGGCGATGAGCGCAGAGCGCAGCGGTGCGTGTCCGAGGAGCAGCACTCCGCGTTCGTTGCTTGATGCAGCGCGCAACACCAGGCCGCTGCGGGTGCGGCGCAGCCAGGTCGCGACGGCGCCGGCGAGGACCAGGCAGGCGCCGGCGAAGACCAGCCGGTCGGACGGGATCACACCGCCGAGTACCGACACGAGGTGGTACGGGATGAGGCCGGGGGCGAGGATCGGGCGGCCGACGTACTGCTCCCGGGCGACGGCCGCGAGCATCAGCGCCACGCCGACGCTCGCCACGGCCTTCGTGACGGCGGTCGCTTCGCGCAACGGGTGGAACACGACGAGGTAGGTGACGATCCACACGAGGGCGCCGATCCCGACGGCGAGGCCGAGCGCAACCGGCCCGGCGAGCTTGCCGACCTCGAAGCGTGACCACGGACCCCACCACGGCAGGAGCAGGACCCCCTTGGTGCGCAGGTTTGCGTAGGTCAGCGCGGGGACCATCGCCATCGAACCGACGGCGAGGTTGAGCACCCCCGAGGCCCGGTGCACGAGCACGCAGGCCATTGCGAGGCAGGCGAGCAGGCCGCCACCGCCCGTGCCGAGCAAGAAGTATCGGAGCCCCGTCTCCACCGGGCCGGGACCGTAGCGGGCGCCCCTCGCTCCCGACGCGCCGGGTTCAGGGCTCGTCGTGGCAGGCGGTGCAGCGGCCGGTGAGAGCGAAGTGACCCCGGTCGACAACGAACCCGTGCTCGTCGGCCAAGCGGCGCTCGAGGTCGGCGAAGAGGTCGGCGGGTACCACGAGATGCCGGCCGCAGTGCTCGCAGACGAGGTGGCGCCCGTCGCCGGCATGGGTCAGCTCCCACAACGCCGGGCCGTGGCCGAGGTGGACGTGGCGCACGGCGCCGAGGTCCTCGAGCACCGCCAGGGTGCGGTACACCGACGACACGTGCACGCCGGGCAACCCGGCGGCGAGGCCCTCGGCCGTGACGGCGCACGCTCGATCGGCGAGCGCCTCGATCACCTGTCGCCGAGCCGCGCCGACGCGCCGCCCCTCCGCTCGGAGCTGCGCCGCGGTCTGTTCGAGCATCGGCACCGCTCCTCGGCGTCGTTCGGTCGTGGGCCTGCGCACCGTACCGCCGGCGTGGCCGTCGTCCCCACGGCGCAGCGGAGCGGGCAGACCGGCTAGTTTCCTTGTTGCGAACTGCTCGCAGCAAGATGCTGCAGGAATCGGGGCAAGCGAATGGACATTCCGGTCTTCAAGAAGTTGGTGGGCCTCGCCGCCGCAGTCGGGCTGGTCGCCGGGCTCGCTGCGTGCGGGGACGACAGCACCGGCAGCGCCGGTGCCACCTCGAGCGAATCCGCCGCAGCCCGCAAGGCGCTCGAGGGCTTCTCCTGCCCGGCGCAGGCGACCGGGGCCGGGGCGGACCGTCCGGGGTCAGCCGCAGGGGGCAAGCTGCAGGTGGTCGCCACGGTGGCGCCGCTCACGTCGATCGTCGCCAACGTGTCGGGCGGCCTGGCCGACGTGCGCGGGGTGATCCCCGAAGGTGAGGACTCCCACACCTACGAACCGAAGCCCTCGGTGGCGGCGCTGCTGGCCAAGGCCGACGTCGTGTTCGTGAACGGGCTCAAGCTGGAAGACCCGACGCTCGCCCTCGCCAGCGCCAACGTGCCCAAGGCCGGTCAGGTGATCGAGCTCGGCACGCTGACGGTCACGCCCGAGCAGTACCTGTACGACTTCTCGTTTCCCAAGGACGGCGGCAAGCCGAACCCGCATCTGTGGACCAACCCGCCGATGGTGGCCTGCTACGCCCGGATCGCCGCATCGGTGATGGGTAAGGCCGATCCCCGCAACGCAGCGGCCTACAAGGCCAACGCCGACAAGTACGTTGCGAAGGTCGATCAGCTCGACGCCCTGTTCGTGAAGGCGACGGCCACCGTCCCCGCACAGAATCGCAAGCTCCTCACGTACCACGATGCGTACGCCTACTTCGGCGTGCGCTACGGCTGGACGATCCTGGGCGCCATCCAAGTGTCGAACTTCGAGGACCCGACACCCAAGGAGGTGGCCTCGTTGATCAAGCAGGTGAAGGCCGAGAAGCTTCCGGCCATCTTCGGATCGGAGGTGTTCCCGTCCCCGGTGCTCGCGCAGATCGCCAAGGAGTCCGGCGCCCGCTACATCGACGTGCTCCGCGACGACGACCTGCCTGGCGATCCCGGCGCTGCGGACCACTCGCTGCTCGGTTTGCTCAAGTTCGACTTCGTGACGATCGTCGAGGCCATGGGCGGCAACGCTGCGGACCTGAAGGCGTATGACGCCACCGATGTCGTGCCCGATACGGCCGACTACCCCCAATGAGCGAACCGCTGGTCGAACTCCGCCATGTGAGCCATCGCTACGGCAACGGCGCGTCGGTGCTGCGCGACGTCGATCTACGCATCGGCGGCGAGAGCATGCTGGGCATCGTCGGGCCGTCCGGATCCGGCAAGACCACTCTGCTGCGGGTGCTGCTGGGCACGGTTCGGCCCGGGCACGGCCACGTCGAGCGCCGCAAGGGGTTGCGGCTCGGTTACGTGCCCCAGGTCGAAGTGGTCGACTGGTACTTCCCGGTGACCGTCCTCGAGACGGTGCTGATGGCCCGGCCGGCGCGACGGCTTCGTCCGTGGGCGACGCCGGTCGAAAAGGCCGAGGCCGAAGCGGTGCTCGAGCGGCTCGGCATCGCCGGCCTCGGTCGTCGCCACATCCGGGAACTGTCCGGAGGTCAGCAGCAGCGGGTGTTCATCGCCCGCGCGCTGCTGGGGCAGCCCGAACTGCTCCTGCTCGACGAGCCCACTTCAGGGGTCGACGTGCGCACCCGGCACGAGGTGTTGCACCTGCTCGAAGAACTCCACCGCGACGGCCTCGCCGTGGTGCTGACCACGCACGATCTCAACGGGATGGCCGCCCACCTCCCCGAGCTGTTGTGCCTGAACGTCTGCGTGCAGGCCGCCGGTCCTCCCCTCGCCGTGCTGCGGCCTGACGTCCTCGAACGCACCTACGGCGCGCCGATGGACGTGCTCGAGCACGCCGGCCTGCCCTTCGTCGTCGACCGGCCCGGGGTGCGGGTGTCATGACCTGGCTCACCGAACCGCTGGGGTTCGAGTTCGTCCGCAACGCGCTCGTCGTGTGCACCGTCGCCGGGGCGCTGTGCGGCCTGCTCGGTGTGTTCGTCACGTTGCGGGGCATGAGCTACATCGGGCACGGCCTGAGCCACGCGATCTTCGGCGGCGCCGCCCTGTGTGCTGCGATTGGCGTGAACTTCTTCGTCGGCGCCGGAATCTGGGGTCTGGCCTCGGGCCTCGCGGTCGGCCGGGTCACCCGTCGCCGCATCATCGGCGCCGACGCCGCGATCGGGGTGATCACGACGGCGAGTTTCGCGTTCGGCATCGTGCTGCTCGGCTTCTACACCCGCGTCAAGCAGTCGATCGAGGCGACCGTGTTCGGCTCCGTGCTCGGGGTGTCGAGCGGGGACGTTCTGCTGATCCTCGGCGTGACGGTGTGCAGCGTCGCCGTGATCGTGGCCAACTACCGCTCACTGCTGTTCACCACCTTCGATCCCGAGGTGGCGGAGGTGACCGGGGTGAAGGTGGCACGCATCGACGCATTGCTGATGCTGCTGCTCTCGGTGGCGATCCTGTCGAGCATGAAGGTCCTGGGGGTCACCCTCATCGCTGCCGCGCTGGTGCTCCCGGCGGTGGTGGCCCGGATGCTGACCGATTCGTTCACCCGCATGCTGTGGCTGTCGAGCGCCATCGGTGCAACGACCGGGTTCACCGGCATGTTCCTCAGCTACCACCTCGACGTGGCATCGGGCGCAACGATCGTGCTCACGGGTTTCGTCGTGTTCGCCGTGGTGTTCGCCATCAGCGGACGTCGGGGACTGCGGCGTGCCGCCGGCCTCGACGACCACCACGGTCCGGCCCCCGACGTCTCCCCGCTCCGGGCCGTGCGCTAGCACGACGGCGTGCTGCGGCTGGCCTGGGCCGGGGTCGTCGCCCGGCGGACGAGGATGGCGCTCGTCGCCCTTGCGGTGGTGGCCGGCGTCGCGTTCACGACGGGCACGCTGGTGCTCACGGCGACGATCGGCGCGTCGTTCGGGGACCTGTTCGGCACGATCGAGCGAGGGGTCGACGTCCAGGTGCGCCAGCGCTCGGATCTGGTCCGTCAAGGCCGGGTGTTCCGCGGCCGCATCGACGCATCGCTGGTGCCGGTGGTCGCCGCCGTCCCCGGGGTCCGCGCGGCCGTGGGCCGTGTCGAAGGCCCGGCGTACCTGGTCGGCGCCGATGGCAAGGCGGTCACCGATGCCGATTCGCCGGTCGGCCCGGAGCCGCTCGGTCGCGCATGGGTGGACGACCAGGGTCTCAACCCGTTCCGCATCGCCGAGGGCCGCCCACCGCAGGAGCCGGGCGAGGTGGTCGTCGACGTGCGCGCCGCTCGCCGGGGCGGGCTGGTCGTGGGTGGGCGCACGGACGTGCTCACCAAGGGCGAGCCGGCGTCGTTCACGGTGGTCGGCCTGGCGCGGTTCGGGTCGGCCGATTCCGTCGCCGGGACCACGTCGCTGTTCTTCGCCCCGGCCGAGGCGATGCGATTGCTCGGCGAGCCGGGCCGGGTGGACGCCGTCGACGTCGCCCTCGCCGACGGTGCCGGGCGCAAGGCGACGCGCGAGGCGATCGCCGGGACGTTGCCGCCGGGCGTCGAAGCCGTCGACGGCGCCCGGGTGATCGCCGAGGCCGAAGGATCCACGAGGGAACGGCTGCGGTTCTTCGACGCGTTCCTCGCGATCTTCGCCGTGCTCGCCGTGGTCGTCGGCGCGTTCTTGATCGCCAACACCTTCGCCATCACGGTCGGGCAGCGAACGGGCGAGCTCGCGCTCCTGCGGGCGCTGGGCGCAGGCCGCACGCAGGTCCGGGCTCTGGTGCTGGTCGAGGCCGCACTGATTGGCCTGGTCGGCACGGCGGCCGGGGTGCTCGTGGGCGTCGGCGTCGCCGCGGCCGGACGCCCCGTCGTCGCAGCGCTGGGCGCATCGCTTCCGTCGGCGCCCTTGGTGGTCGAACACTCGAGCGTCCTGATCGGGATCGCAGTCGGGATGGTGATGACCGTCGGCTCGGCCGTGGTGCCGGCGGTGCTCGCCGGTCGGGTGCCCCCGATGGCGGCGCTGGCTGCCGTCACCGTGGAGCGCCGCCCACCGAGGGCACGCAGCGTCGCCGGACTCGTGGGCGCCGCGCTCGGCTCCTGGGTGATGTGGCGCGGTGCGCAGGATGCTGCGATCGGTCTGGCGGGGCTCGGCGTCGTGGTGCTCTTCGTCGGCGCGGTGCTCGCAGCACCCGGGCTCGCAGCACCGGCGACGCGACTGTTGGCCGCGCCGCTGCCCCGGCTGCGCGGGGTTCCGGGCCGTCTGGCGAGGGAGAACGCCGGCCGCAACCCCCGACGCACGGCCACGACGGCGCTCGCGCTCACGATGGGCGCCTCGGTCGGGGCGTTCGCCGTCGTGCTGGTCTCGTCGCTCGAGCGCTCCTTGACCGGTGCGGTGCAGGCCGGCATCAGCGCAGATCTCGTGGTGCGGGGAGCGGGGTTCGGCTTCGGCGGCCTGCCGACGAGCCTGGCCGGCTCCATTGCGAAGCTCGACGAGGTGGCGGTCGTGTCCCCACAGCGCTATGCGTTCGCTCGGGTCGGCGGCCCGGTCCGACCGGCCCGCCGGGCACCCGTGGTCCCCCGCGACGAGACCCGGCCGATCGGTGCCCTCGACACGGGCGTCGCCGATCGGTTGCTCGACCTCGGGCGGGTCGAGGGGCGGCTCGCCGACGTGGGATCGGGTGCGGTCGGCGTGTCGCAACGCGAGCTCGACGAACGGGGGTGGAACGTCGGTGACGTGATCACCCTCGCGTTCCCGGGTCGGGCCCCGGAGCCGTTCCGGATCGCTGCGTCGTTCAGCCAACCGCTGCTGTTCGACTTCGTCATCGGCCTCGGAGATGCGGAACGCCTGGTGCCGGACCAGTTCGACTTCCTCGTGTACGTCGGTCTCGCTGACGGGGTCGGCGCCGACGAGGGCCGGGCGGCGCTCGCCGACGCCGTGCGGCGGGTGCCCATCGCCGCCGTCGACGACCTGCGCTCGTACACCGCGGAGCTCGCGGGCAGCCTGGATCAGTTGTTGGGGCTCGTCGCGCTCTTGCTGCTGCTCGCCGTCGGGATCGCCACGGTCGGGATCGGCATCACGCTGTCGCTCACCGTGCATGAGCGGACGCGGGAGATCGGGCTGCTGCGGGTCGTCGGCATGGACCGGTCCCAGACCCGTCGGATGGTCCGCTGGGAGGCGGTGGTCATTGCGCTGTTCGGTACGGCGGTGGGCACCGTCGTCGGGATCGCCGCCGCCTGGGCGCTCGTACGTGCGCTGCGCGCCGAGGGCATCGGCTCGTTCGCGCTGCCCTGGCGTGGACTCGTCGGCCTGGCGCTGCTCGCGTTCGCGAGCGGGGTCGTGGCAGCCGTGGCGCCGGCCCGCCGGGCGGCCCGGCTCGACGTGCTCGAGGCGGTCGCCGTCACCTGAGCCCGGTCAGCCCCACACGGCTCGCTTCGAGGCCTTCGTGGCGTACAGGTCCCGATCGGCCAGCGCGAGCACGGCCTCGGGATCGTCGCCGACGAGACCAACGCCGATCCCGATCGAGCACCGCACGGGGACCGAGCTCCCGGCGACGGCGACGGGAGCCTCCACGACACCGTTGATGCGCGCCGCCACGGTGTCGACGTCGCCGTCGCCGAGCGTCGCCAGCAGGACGGCGAATTCGTCGCCGCCGATCCGAGCGACGAGATCGTCGGGGCGTACGCAGCGGCGGAGACGACCGGCGACGGCCTGCAGCACGCTGTCGCCGGCCGCGTGCCCAAAGGTGTCGTTGATCGGCTTGAACCGGTCGAGGTCGACGTAGATCACGGCCCAGGCGTGGCCGGCGAGCGCAACGCTCGCAACGGCGGCGTCGAACCGGCGCCGGTTGGCCAACCCGGTCAGCGGGTCGCATTCGGCCGCCCGACGCAGCAAGGCTTCCTGTTCCAGACGCCCGAGTGCCAGGCCGAGCAGCGTGGCGGTCCGTTCGAGATCGTCGCCGACCAGAACGGTCGGCTGCACCCCCGCATGACAGCGCACGAGGACCGTCGCCGCCGGATCGACGGTCGGGTTCGTGCGGGCGGGGACCACCCACCAGCCGCGACCGTCGGGGTCGGCCTCGGGCACGAGATAGGTCGCTCGCAACGGGCGGAGCCGGGCCAGGTTGCTCGCCACCGTGGTCGGCAGGCTCGCGCCGGGAAGGGTCTCGAGCAGGCCGGGGGCGCCGTGGGTCCAGATACCGGGTACACCCCGAGGGTGTTGGGCCCGCACGAGCCGCAGGACGGATTGGATCAGCTCGGTCTCGGTGGCGCCCGCAGCGATCCCGGCGATGACGGCGTCCCGGTGGTGGGGCACCTCGTACGGGTCGAGGTGGACCAGCAGGCCCGCAACCTCGGGGTCGTCGAACAGGTTGGTGACCCGGCAGCGCACGTGGATCGCCGTCCCGTCTTCCCGGCGCAGACGGATCACGGGCGTGAGGTGGGCGTCGAGAACCGACGGGACCGACAACGGATCACGTGAGCGCGCCAGCCAGGCGGCCACCTTGGCCCGATCGCCGTCCTCGACGAGGCCGAGCGCGGCGGTGCCCACGATCAGGCCGCCGGGTAGCCCCACCAGTGACTCGAGGGCCTCGGAGACCCACACCACGCCGAGGTGGTTGTCGATCAGGATCGAACAGGTGCTGCGGTCCCGGGCCAACGCCCGCATCCCTCGCTCGACGGGCACGATCGTCATGCCGTCAGCATCGACCCCGCGGCGGGACACGTTGAGGAAGCCGACGACTCCTGTACGACCCCTTGCGGGTTCGGGTCCGTCCTCGCCGGTGGCTGCTAGACCCGACGGCGTGGACCGTTCGGTGCGTCGCCTTCGCCGGGTGGCGCTCGCCCGCTCGCTCGCGCCGGCAGCGACGCTCCAGGCGGCCGTGGAGGCGCTCGGGTACGTGCAGGCGGATCCCATCCGGGCTCCGGCGCGGGCCCAGGACCTCATCCTTCGGCAGCGGGTGCCGGGGTATCGGGCGGGGGACCTCGAGCGGCGGTACCCGGAGCTCGACGTCGAGGAGGACGTTGTCGTCAATTACGGCATCGTCAGCCGGCAGATCCACGGCTTGCTCCATCCCCGTCCCCGGCAGGCCCGCAGCGGGATCGATCGGCTCGTGCCCGGCTTGCCCGACGCCGTGGCGACGTACGTGCAGACCCACGGCCCCTGCCACCCGCGCCAGGTCGAGCGGGCGCTCGGCGCCGGTCGGGTGGTCAACGACTGGGGTGGGTCGTCCCAGGCGACGACCCGGGCGCTCGAGGCGCTCCACGTTCGAGGCGTGCTGCGCGTGGCCCGTCGCGATGACGGGGTGAAGGTGTACGAAACCGCCCGCACGGTGGAGCCGGTGCCGGCTGCGGCCGCGGCGCGGGAACTGGTGCGGTTCGTGGTGTCGCACCTGGCGCCGCTGCCCCTGGCGTCGCTCAGCGTGACGCTCCTGCGCTCCGCGGCGGGCCGCCTCGGCGATGCGCTGCCCGCCGCAGTCGCCGAGGCCATTGGCAACAATCAGCTTTATCTCTGAACCGCGCTCCGCCAAGCTATCCCTGCAATCGAAGCAATGGATTCAAAAAAACTCGCCCTGCTCTGCCG
>JBEIFW010000113.1:0-11805 GCA_040382215.1 Acidimicrobiales bacterium | reverse complement strand
GGCGAGCATGCCCTCCGCGCCGACCCAGTCGCCGGACACGAACACCCCCGGAAGGTCGAGCGCGTCCACGCCGGGTCGGCCCGCCGGCCCGCCGCCGGCCGCCGTCGGCGCGCCGTGCGTGACGACGAGCCGGTGCATCGGGCGCTCGTGCACCACGTCGGCCGGGTCGACGCCCACGAGGGCGGCGAACGCCCGCAGCTCGGCACGCTGCACCTCGGGCTCGGCGGGTGTGGACCCCGGGGCGACGTACCGCATCACGACCACCAGACCCCGGCCGGGTGGCGCGACCCGCGCCGCCGGAGCCATCGAGGACAGGTACAGCGGCTCGTCGATCCCGAAGGCGAGGCGGGGGACCGGCCGGCGCAGGCACAGGTCGAGGACCGATGCGGTCACCGGGGGCGTCAGGCGGTCGGCGCCGCGCACCGGTGCGCCCGTGAGCCGGGTCGCCACCTCGGGCCCGCCGGTCGCGACCACGACCGCGCCGGCCGACCACCGCTCCCCGTCGGTGGTCGTGACCTCGACGCCGTCCGGCGTGACCGCGAGCGACCGCACCGCTGTCCGGGGCCGGACCTCGCCGCCGGCTCGTGCGACGGTGTCCACCATCGAGCGCACCAGCGAACCCCAGCCCCCGTCCACGTACCGCACGCCCGGGCCGGCTGCGATCCGCAGCTGCCGGGCCGCCGCGCCGGCGTCCAACACGGTCGGGGCGTCGGTGTAGGTGGCGACCCGGACCAGCATCTCCACGAACCGGCGTGCGCCGGGCGGGAGTGGTGCGAGCCAGTCGGCGACGGTGCGACCGCTCAACGTCGACGGGTCGACGATGCGGAGCCGCCCGAAGAACCGGGCGAGCTGCCAACGCTCGCCCGGGGTGAGCAGCTTCGTCCGGGCCATCGCGACCGGGTCGAGCCCGGCGCGGTGGGCGTGCCCGTCGCGCACCAGCCGGAGCTCCCGGGCGGCGGGCCTTCCGCCGGTCACGGCGATGCCGTGCCGGTCGAGCAGCCGCTCGAACGCAGCCCGTCGGTAGATGGCGTGGGGGCCGAGGTCGAGTTGCCAGCCGTCGCGGTCGGCGGAGCGGGCCCGACCGCCGGGTCCGTGCGCGTCGAGGACCAGCGTGCGGGCGCCGGCTGCGGTGGCGGTGAGGGCCGCGGCGAGGCCGGCGACCCCGGCGCCGACCACGACGACGTCGGGCCGGTGGAGCGGATCGGGTGTGGTCGAACGGTGCACGGCAGGACCTCCTGCACCGTCGACGCCGCGGCCCGCGCCGTTGTGACATGACACCAGCGGGGGCTACCCGGGAACCGCCGCCGTTGTCGGACGCCTCGCCCCCGTCTGCGACCGGTCCCTCACGGACGATCTGTGCTCGGAGTTCGGGCTGTGACCGCACCCGCTGCGAACGCCGACGTGAGCGCGCCGACCGGCACGGCCTCGGGGTAGAGGGTGGCCAGCTCGGTCTTCAGCCCGGGATCGTCGATCCGTTCGGGATCGAACCGCTGGGTGACGCCTCGTCGTGCGAGGTCGTCGTTGAAGACGTCGGTGACGTCCTGCATCGTCAGGGCGTTCCGCATGCGGGCGTCGCGCTCGGCGACCGAGCGGTAGACGTCGGCCTTCCAGAGCACGCTCACCCGGATGGTCTCGAGCGGTGCGCGCAGCTCGAGCGTGCCGTGGTCGGTGACGGTCCAGTCGCCGGTTCCGTCGCGGGCCGGTTCGAGCACGGCGCTCGGGCTGACCCGTCGGGTGCCGGCGTCGAACGGTCCGATGGGGGCGACCTGGTGGAACATGCCGTGGTTGTCGCCGAAGAGGGCGGTGTTCGCCATGGCGCCGACGTGCTGTTCGGGCGGGTTGTCCGGGCCGCCCGGCCAGTAGAGGAGACCGCCGCCCTCGACGTCGTTCATCCACCAGATCGCCGTGGCCTGGAGGATCTCGTACTCGTCGAAGAGGCCCGACCAGAGCATCGCCCGCAGCAGCCACATCGGCGTGTTGGTGCGGTCGCGGCCGTGGAAGCGCGGGTTGTCGGTGTGCGCGGGACCACCGTCGGCGATCGACGTCATGAGGTTGACGTAGATGCTCTGCGGCTCGACGACCTCGGCGTCGTAGAACGAGCGGGCCGCCTCGAGGTACCGCGGGTGCCGGAGGAACAGGTCGGAGCCCGGGGCGTGGAAGGTGTCGTGGACCCAGTCCTTCTGGAACCACATCGGACGGGTGCGGGCGTGGGGATCCGCGCCGGGGCTGAACCAGCCGCCGAGCGGGTGGTACGGCGCCTGGGATTCCAACAGGCGCACCACCTCGGCCATGTCGTCGATGACGTCGTGCAGCAGCACCGGCGGCTTCGCGTACCTGATCCCCATGTCGGCCCCCTTCCCGTCCCGGAAAGGATGCCAGCAGGAACGACGGGGCGCCCCGTGCGGAGCGGCTGAACGCGACGGTGGCGCCGACCAACGGAGCACGAGCGGCGACCTAAGGTTCGGCCATGACGCGCTCGGGGACACCGCCATCGACCAGTGACGCGCTCGCGGTGATGGACCGCATGTCGGGCCACCACTACATCGCCGGCGAGTACCGACGCGGGCGTGGTGCCCTGCACGAGGTGATCGACCCGGCCACCGAGCAACCCACGGCGACCTACGCCGACGGTGGCGGCGACGAGGTCGACGAGGCCGTCCGGGCGGCAACGGCGGCGCAGCGCGCATGGTGGGCGCTCAGCGCGCTCGAGCGCGCCGAGGCGCTGCACCTCGTCGCCGACCGGTTGGTCGCCTCGGCGCCGTTGCTCGGCGAGTGCCTGACCCGCGAGATGGGCAAGCCCTACCGCGAGTCCAACTGGGAGGGCGGTGCCTCGGCCTCGGCGTTCCGCTACTGCGCGGAGCTGGCACGGCACGAGCAGGGTCGGGTCGCCGGTTCGGCCATCGCCGGCCAGATGCAGATGACGCTCAAGGAACCCCTCGGCACCGTGGTCTCCATCGTGCCGTTCAACTTCCCGGTGCTGTTGTTCGGCTGGCAGGCCGCTGCGGCGCTGGCCGCGGGCAACGCCGTCATCGTCAAGCCGTCGGAGCTGACACCGATGACCCTGCTGGCGTCGATGGGGGCTTTCGAGCACCTGCCCGCCGGACTGGTCCAGGTCGTCACCGGGGGCGCAGAGACCGGCCGCGCGCTGGTGGCCCACGAGCACACCCACGGCGTGGCCTTCACCGGCAGCGTCCCGGCCGCACGCTCGGTCGCCACGCTGGCCGCCGAGCGGTTCAAGCCGGTGCTCATCGAGGCGTCGGGCAACGACCCCTTCATCGTCATGCCGTCGGCCCCGACCGAGGTGGTCGCTCGGGGCGCGGCCTTCGCCGCGTACCTGAACTGCGGGCAGGTGTGCACCTCGGCCGAGCGGTTCTACGTGCACACCGACGTGTACGACGAGTTCGTCGAGGCGCTCGCCGCCGAAGCCCGGGCCCTTCGCATCGGCAGTGGTCTCGATGCCGTCGACCTCGGCCCCCTGGCCGCCGAGCGGGAACGCGCCCGCGTCGAGGCGATCGTCGAGCGTGCCACCGCCCAGGGGGCGCGCGTGGTGTGCGGTGGGCGGCGGCCTGCGGCGCTCCCCGTCGGCTGGTTCTACGAACCCACGGTGATCGAGGCCGGCCACGACCTCGACATCATGCACTCGGAGTCCTTCGGGCCGATCGCGCCGGTCTGCCGGGTCGCCGACCTCGACGAGGCGATCGCGCTGGCGAACGACTCCGAGCTCGGTCTCGGGGCGAACGTGTACACCGCGGATCTCGCCGAGGCGATGCGGGTCGTCCACGAGATCGAGTCCGGGATCGTGTGGGTCAACACGCCGCTGAACGACAACGACGCGGTCCCGTTCGGAGGGCGGAAGCTGACCGGGTCGGGCCGCGAGCTCGGCGCCGAGGGACTCGAGCAGTTCCGCCGCTCGAAGATGGTGATGATCTCACCGACCGCCGAGGCCGACCCGGAGTGGTTCCCCTACCCCGACGGGGACGCGTTCGGCGCCTCCTGAGTAGACCGCGGGAGCGCCCGGGGCGCCGAGCCGTCCGTCGATCCGGTCCAGGGCCCTTCACCTCTTGCGGGTGGTGCGCAGGGTGCGAACTCCCGTCGAGACTGTTCGCATGACCGCGATCCCTCCACCCCTGTTCCCGGCGCCTGTCGAGACGCGCATCGGCCGGCTCGACTTCTCCCAGGGCTACCCGACGCCTGCGACGACGGCTCGGCTGTTCGACGAGCTCGACTTCCAGCGCGCCGTGCAGGGCTACCTGTGGGCGATCCCGCTGGTCGGTTTCGCCCATTGGCAGCGGGAGCATGAGGCCGTGTTCGGTGCCGGTGACTGCGACATCGTCGAGTACGCCGGGTTCACCGACAAGCTGGGTCTGCTCACCGCGAATGCCACGACTCCGTACATCGTCGGGTTCCCCAACCTCGCGAGGACCGGGCCGCTGATCATCGATGTCCCCGCCGGCCCGACCGCGGGTGCGGTCCTCGACTTCTGGCAGCGCCCCATCACCGACACCGGTCTGACCGGCCCCGACGGCGGCGCCGGCGCACGGTATCTGCTGGTCGGCCCCGGGCAGGAGACCCCGGACGTCCCCGGCGCGGTCGTCGTGCCGACCCCGATGCTGAACGTGATGCACGGGACGCGCATCCTGACGACGGATCCCGACGAGGCGGCCCGAACGCTCGCTGCATACCGCGTGTACCCGGCGAGCCGTCTGAGCGACCCGACCCCGACGCGGGTCGTGCGACCGGACGGGCGCCCCTGGAGCGGCACCCAGCCGCGAGGGATCGCCTACTGGGACGCGGTCGCGCGCCTGGTGAACGACGAGCCGGTCCACGAGCGCGACCGGATCACCGTCGCGTCGCTGGAACACCTCGGCATCGTGAAGGGCCGGCCGTTCCAGCCCGACGAGCGGCAGGTGCGCATCCTCGAGGAGGCCACCGTCGTCGGTGAGGCGATGGCCCGCGCCATCGGGTACGAGCCACGATTCGCCGGCGCCACCGTCTACCCGGGCCGTGACTGGAAGCTCGCGCTGTTCCTCGATGCCGGTCAGGAGATCGAGCACACCACCCAACTCGACGAGCGCACGGCATGGTTCTACGAGGCGGTGACCGCGTCGAAGGGCATGACGACCCACACCCCTGGTCAGGGGCAGGTGTACCTCCATGTCGGTCGCGACAGCAGCGGTGCATGGCTCTCGGGCGATCACCACTACGAGCTCGTGGTGCCTGCCGACGCTCCCGTCGCCCAGTTCTGGTCGTTCACGGCGTACGACAACGACACCCGCTGCTTCATCGACAACCCTGCCGCCCGAGCCGATCGCTCGTCACGCGATCCTCTCGACGTCGAGTCGGACGGCAGCGTCATCCTGCACATCGGCCCGACGCCACCCGCGGGTGGCGATGCGAACTGGATCCCGACGGTTCCCGGCCGGGGCTGGTTCGGGTACTTCCGCTTCTACGCCCCCACGGAGGCGTACTTCGACCGCTCATGGCAGCTGCCGGATCTGGTGAGGGTCGGCTGACCCCGCCGGGAGCCGGCACGACGTCAACGCCAGATGATCTCCGGAGTCGACCGGGGCGAGGGCGAGAAGTCGTCGCCCGTCACGTGGGCGACCGGGATCATGCACGTCTGGTCCCACGAGGTGGGGATGCCGAGGATCTCCGCCATGGCGGCCTGGTCCTCCTGGTGCGCGGTGGTCATCACCGATCCGAGTCCTCTCGACCGCAGGGCCAACTGGAAGCTCCAGACCGCCGGGTAGATCGACGCGTACTGGTCCGAGCGCATCGCTGCGGGCGCCCGGTCGGGCGACAGCACCCAGCCGTACCGGGTCGCGGCAGCCTCGAGGTCGTAGCAGGGGAACACGAGTGCGGGCACCTCGTGCATGTGCTCTGCCAGGTAGATGATCGAACGCGAGATCCGCGCGCCGGCCTCGTCGCCGACCCGCTCCTTGTTGGCGAGCATGGTCGTCACCAACGGCAGCAGGACCTTTGCGTACTGCTCGCCGGCCCGCCGCCGCACCTCCGGGTCGTCGACCACCACCCAGCGCCACTCCTGCGCGTTCGAGGCGTTGGGTGCGTACGAGGCGAGCCGGATGCACTCAAGGATCAGCGAGCGGTCGACGGGCCGGGCGAGGTCGAGGCGTCGGCGGACCGCCTTCGTCGTCGTCAGCAGGCGGTCGATCTCGTCGAGGTCGAAGGGGCGCACCGCCCGAACCGTAGCGAATCCGAGGGGCACCGTGAGCCGGCCCCGGGAACGTCGAAGGCCCGGTCGAGAGGAGCGATCGAGCCCACGGCCCGGGAGAGCCGATCGAGGAGACCTCGCTCAGCGACGGGCTCGCACCGCTCGCCAGACGACCAGCACGACCACCGCACCGACGATGGACCCGATGAGGCCGCTCGGACGCACGGCCAGGCCGTCGCCCGCGAGCAGGCTCAACAGCAACCCGCCCACGAACGAGCCCACCAGTCCGGCCACCAGCAACTCCCCCCAGTCCCGGGGTTGGGAACGACCGCCCAACACCAGGTTGGCGATCCAGCCGCTGAACATGCCGAGGACGATGATGGTGAGGATCAACATGGCGTGCTCCGAGATCGAACCGGGGTTCGCCCCGGGGCCATGGGACATCGTAGGGCGATCGCTTCCCGGGCCGGGGACACGGAGGTGCGGGCACGCTGCCCGTTGGGCCCGCGGAGTGGTGTGGCCGGGGGTGAGGCCGGTTCGCCACTCGATCCCGCTGTCTGCTCGCATGACCACGATGACAGCCTCAGCCCCGGGCTGGACCCGACCCTCGGCCTCGCCGAGACCCGCGCATCAACGAGGCAGCACCCGCGGGATCGCGGTCAACAGCAGATCGACACCCGTCGGGTCGAACCGACCGTGCGCGGTGAGCGCCTCGCCGATCACCTGCGCGACCACGGCACGGATCCACCGGAACGCCTGATCGGTCGATGCGCCCTCGGCGACCAGCAACCTGATGCAGTGTTCCGCTGCGGCCTGCATGTTCGGGCCGCTCTGTGGCTGCTCGAACAGGCGTGCCGCCCAGGGATGGGCTTCGAGCACGGCCCCGAGGCCGAGCGCGATCTCGCGCAGGGATTCGATGCTCGAGTCGCGGCGCAGCGTCGCCGCCGACACATCGGCCAAGAGCACATCGGGCATCAGGGCGAGCAGCGCGTCCTTGTCGCGGACATGGCGGTACAGCGCCATCGGTGTCACGCCGAGCCTCTCGGCAACGGAGCGCATCGTGCAGCCGGCGAGATCGTGGTCGTCGGCACATGCGATCGCCGCCGCAACGACCTGCTCGACGCTGATCGACGGGGGTCTGCCAGGGCGGGCGGTCATAGATCGAGCATATTCGTGTACGGTGTATGCAAATGGCTCGGTCGTCGCTACATTGCCCGGCGTGAAGCGAACCCTCACCGTCTCTGTCGTCGTTGCCCTCGTGCTCGCGGCATGTAGTAGCGACTCGTCGTCGACATCCGAAGCGTCCGCTGCCACCTCGTTCGAACCGACCGAGTGCTTTCCCGCTCCCGGCCTCGTCGACGGTGACACCATCCGCTGCGGAACGGTGAACGTGCCGATGGGAGGCACCAGCACGAGTGACGTTCAGCTGTACGTCACCATCGTCGGCCGCAACGTCGAGGGCGCCGAGCAGGCCATCTTCCACATCCCTGGAGGGCCCGGGGCCTCGGCCGAGTCGTACGCCCCGGTCCTCGCGTCGGCGTACCTGCCCCTCGCCGACGCCGCCGGCAAGCCGGTGGTCATCGTCGACCAACGCGGCACCGGCCGCAGCACGCCGTTCCTCGACTGTGCCGACGTGACGGCACCCGCGGCCTGCCTCGCATCGTGGGCGGCAGCCGACATCGATCCGCTCGCCTTCACCACCCCCTACGCCGCCGACGACATCGCCGCCGTCGCCGACGCATTGGGCCTGACCTCGATCGATGCGTGGGGTGCGAGCTACGGCAGTCGGCTCGCCCTCGAGACGGTCCGGCGCCACGGTGACCTGGTGCGGTCGCTCGTGATCGAAGCGGTCGACACCGCCGCCAGTCCGCTCGACGATGCGCTCGACGTGCGCGCCGCGCTCGGCCGGGCCGGCGCCGAGTGTGCAGGAGACCCGGCGTGCAGCGCGGCCGTCGTCGACCTCGCCGCCGACACCGATGCTGCCGCGGCGGCGCTCGCTGCCGAGCCGTTGACCACCCAGATCGGCGCCATCGATGCCGCCACCTTCTTGGCGGGTGTCGCCGACCTGATGATGTGGGCGCGTGGCACGTCGTACCTGCCCGCCTATGTCGCCGCCATCCGCGACCGCGACACCGCCACGGTCGAGGCGTTGCAGGGGGCTCTTGCCACGCTGCCGTTCCCCGGCGGCCAGTTCTCGTCGGCGATGAACACGATCGTCAACTGCAACGACCTCGCACCGTTCGATCCCGCTGCCACGATCGGTGGCCTCGCCGTCCCTGCCGCCGATCTGCTCGGCCAGGCCCGCGCCGCACAGTCGCTCGGGCAGTACGGCACCGTTTGCGCCGGTTGGCCGGTCGATCCCGGCATGCCGACCGATCCGGTGTCGAGCGACGTGCCCGCGCTGGTGCTGAGCGGCGCGATCGACAGCAACACTCCGCTCGAGAACGCTGAACTCGCCGCGTCGACCCTCAGCAACTCGACGATCGTCACCTTCCCCTCGACCGGTCACTTCGCGGCTCATCAGGGCGGCAATCCGTGCGGCGCGTCCATCCTCGCCGCCTTCTTCCTCGATCCGAACGCCGCAGTCGACACCTCGTGCCTCGCGGCACCCCGCCCGGTCGCAACACTTCCTGCTCCGGCCGGGGCGACCTTCCAACCCGCTCCGATCACCTCGCTCGGCTTTGCCGCCGATGTGCCCGACGGTTGGGTCACGTTCGACGGAAGCACGTGGCTCACCGCGGGCGGACTGCTCCAGTTCGTGCTGGTCCCCGGTCAGGTGGGCGACACCGTCGCTGCAGTCGCCGGCGAGGTGGGTCTCGACCCTGCTGCGGCCACCGAGGTGCGCCTCAGCGGCGCACCGTGGACACAACTCAGCGGACCCGGCGCGACCGTGCTGCTCACCCAGGCCGACACGTCGGTACTCGTCGTCGTCGTCCTGCTGACCGACGGCAGCGACGCGGCGGCATTCGCTCAACGCGTCGTCGAGAGCATCACTCCGCTCTGAGTGGTTGCCGCGCGCTGGTTCCACGAACCCACGGTGATCGAGGCCGGCCACGAGATCGAGTCCGGGATCGTGGGGGTCGACACCCCGCTGAACGACAACGACGCGGTCCCGTTCGGAGGGCGGAAGCTGACGGGCTCAGGCCGCGAGCTCGGCGCCTCCTGAACGCTCGGGGACGCCCGATCCGGGTGCTCTCGCCGTCGGCTCAGGAGCAGGGCAGGTGGTCGGGCAAGGCGTAGGTGCCGTTCAGGACCGAGGAGCCGGGCCGGTAGACGCGCATCAGGAAGTTCCAGCCCTCGGGCGCGTCGAGCCGGTTGGGGACGTCGCCGCACGCCTCCTCCGAGCCGAAGTGCACGGTGAAGGTGCCGTCGGGGTTCATCGTCGTGTTCGAGGCGTTCAGATAGTTGTCGGTGCTCTTCATGAAGCCGTCCGCGCCGTAGACGGTGAGCGACCAGAACGCGTCGTTCTCCGGCACCTGGTACGTGGCGACGTGGCACGGGTGGGACGGCAGACCGCCGTTGAAGTTGATGTAGACCGCGTCCCGGTTCGGGAGCAGCCCCCACGCTCCGGCGCAACCCACGTGCCGGATGTTCTCGTCGGCCTCGCCCCGCCGACCCATCCAGCCGTCCGGGTACTGGTCGAACTCGGCGAACTCGGCGTTGTACCTCGCCCTCAGCTCGTCGAGCGACGCCAGATCCCACGTGAGCGCCGGAAAGGGGTCCGCGCTGCCGGCCTGGACCACGAACCGGTCCTGCAGCGAGTTGACGAACGCGACGTCGGCCGGATCGTCCGGCCGCACCAGCTGCATGCGTGCGAGCACGCCCAGGTACTTCGTGTCCTGGGGAAGCGGGTGGGTGCCTGCGGTGTAGATCACTCCGGCGCTGTAGTGGTCGTTGTCGATCAGCATCACCGAGCAGTAGCGCCCGTCGGGCATCTCGGGCACCGTGATCGTCGCGCCCTTCTCGGTGTCGACGACGGCCGCCGAGTAGAGGGTGTCCTTGTTCATCCGCACGACGGTCTGGTTGTCCAGCGGCGTGACCTGGCGGAAGTGGAACCAGCGGTTGATGCCGCCGGTCATCAGCAGCGTGTTGGAGAAGCTGCGGTCCGTCTCGGCACGGCAGTAGGTCTCACGCGTGACGATGCGCGGTTGTGCGCTACCACCTGCATCATCGACAGCCAATGGAGACTCCTTCGCACGAACAGCCCTGAGCCGGCCGGCCCGCCGCCGACCAGGGTCTGCGCAGTGTCGCCGGGTCGCCGGTCATGGTCAACAGCCGGGCGCACGACCTGCCCTGATCGTCGATGCCGTCGACACGAGCGAACCCGAGGCCCGGACGCGAAGAACCCGGACCACGAAGGCCCGGGTCTTTCGCTAAGGGGTGCAGCGCTTTTTCGCCGACACCCCGGTGTGGAGCTGGAGGGAATCGAACCCTCGTCCGCCGAGCGGTCACTGCTCGCGCTACGACCATTCCCGCGTTCCTGGCTCAACGGCTGCCAGCCGACCGGGTTCGGTGGGCCGAAGCCCCTCCGCCGGGTCTTTCCCCGACGTCAGCGTTCTTTCCCGCCGTCAGCGTTCTTTCGCGCCGTCATCCCCCGCTTCTGTTGCCGGGCTGCGGTGGATCGGCCCCGTGCGTCGCTCGCGTTGACCGCTTACGACCACGATGAACCCTCACAAGCTGACTAGGTCAGGCGGCGAGAGCGAGATCGTCCGTGTTGGCGTCTCTTTGGGTGCCCCGTTTAAGGAGTCTGAGCAACTCCGGTCGCACGACACAACTTCCGGTCCCGACGTCGAAACCGATCAGCCCCGTGTGTGCTGCACGTCGATTGTCAAGCAGCACCGTCAGCGTACCGGCCCGCTGTGACGGCCGTGCCCGCGGGCATCACGTCGTGCAGGGCCGCCGTCGTCAGCGGCGGCTCCGGCCGGGGTTCGTTGCTGAGCTTCGTGAAGTAGAGCGACGCGACGCGGTCGATGATCGGGGGGTCGAGCTGGACGGGGAGCCCGTCGTAGGTGCAGATCGCCTTCGCCAGCTGGCACACGACGTTCGGGACGTACGGGCGGAGGTCGCCGTCGCCGTGCTCGGCGATCGCCTTGCGCAGGTAGGTCGCCCACTCCCGCTCGATGCGCACCCCGTGCTTCCGCCCACACAGCACGAGGATCCAGTCGAACTGCTCGGCGTCGATCGAGCCGACGTACACCTTGTTCGGCAGCCGTCGGAAGAACGCCTCGTCGCCGAGGGTCGACGGCTCGAGGTTCGTGGAGAACACGACCCGGGCGTCGAAGGGGACGTCGAACCGCACCCCCCAGGCGAGGGTCAGGTAGTCGAGGCCCCGATCGAGCGGCACGATCCACCGGTTCAGCAGCTCCGAGGGGGTCATCTGCTGGCGTCCGAAGTCGTCGATCACGAGGATCCCGCCGTTGGCCTTCATCTGCAGCGACGCCAGGTGCAGGCCCGACTGCGGGTCGAAGACGAGGTCGAGCTGTGAGCGGATCAGCTCACCGCCCACGATGATGCTGGGACGCCGGCAGACGACCCAGCGGCGGTCGACGCCCTCCGGCTGCGGGTCGACGGCGACGTGGACGGTGGAGTCGTAGACGCTGATCACGGAGCCGTCGACCTCGACGGCGTGGGGG
>JBEIFW010000112.1:0-11839 GCA_040382215.1 Acidimicrobiales bacterium | reverse complement strand
GACTCGCTGCCTGCGATCACCTCGGCCGGGGTGCACAGCAGCACGGTCACGAGCCCGTTGTCGCCGGGCCCGGGCAGGCGGCGCCAGGTCACCCAGCCCTCGAACCAGGCCTGTCCGCATTTCCAGAACAACTCGATCGGCCAGTGCGTCGCGCGCGGCCCCGGTAGCTGGTCATGGGCAAGGCCGAACGCGATCTCGATCGCACGCACGAGGGTTTCGCGCACGATGCCCTCGACGTCGTCGCCCGTGTAGTTCAGCCACCACTGCGGACCCTTGCCGGCCAGACCGAACCAGTGCCCGTCGAGGTGGTCCTTCCACGTCTGCGCGTTCCACGTCGTGCCGTCGCGGACCATGTCGAACGACGCCGTGTCGAACACGCAACAGTCGCTGACGCGGTACTCCCAGTCCATCGTCCCGTTCTGGAGCGTGCGCGCCCGGAGGCGCCGGAGGGCCTCGAGCACTCGCCCGTTGTCACCGTCGTTGAGGAACGATTCGATGAGCGACAGCGCTGGTCCCTTCTCGAGGTAGTAGGGCATCGGTCCAGGCATCGGCAGCTCCTGTGGTCGGGTCGGTCGGGCGTTCTGGCGGTTCAGATGGTCCGGCGGTCGGGTCGGTTCGTGTCGGTGAGCGAGAACACGGGCTCGGGTGCGGCGAAGCCCTTGAGCACGATCGGGCCGACGTCGCCGACGGCGACACCGCCGTCGGCTGCGACCGCAGCATCGACGTAGGTGCCATCGGCGGGGGCCAGGCCGCACAGCCGGGCTGCCCGCACGACGTCGACGCCGAACAGGTCGCCGCCCAAGGAGATCGCCGTGCCCGCTGCGATGCCGATCCGGACCGACACCGGCGGGTGAGCCGCACCCGAGCGCAGGCGGTCGTGGATCTCTCGGGCGCAGGTGAGGGCATCAGCGGCCGAGACGAACCACACGCCGTAGCCGTCGCCGGTGTTGTGGAACACGACCCCGTGGGCCCCGCTCGCTGCCTCCTGGATCACCCGGTTGTGGGCGTCGAGCAGCGCCACGAACCGGTCGTCGCCGACCCGCAGGTTCAGCCCGGTCGAATCGACCATGTCGGTGAACAGCAGCACCCGGCGCCCTGCCGCCCGCGGGGCCGACAGCGGCACGGGTGGTGTCACGGCCGCGGCACGTGTGGCCAGGCCTGTCCATCCACCGGCCTCGGCGGCGAGGAGGGCCCGGTGCCGGGCGAGGTCCGCCTCCGTGGCGCGCCCGAGTGCCGTGTGCACCTCGATCCAGGCCAGGTCGACGAGGATCCGCTCCCCCGGGGCCCCGGCGGTCGCGGTGTCGGCGAGTCCCAACCAGCGCGCGGCGTCCTCGGCGTTGCCCATGTGCAGCGCCGCCCGACCGAGCAGTCGGGGCACGGCGGCCACCCATCCCGTGGTCCACACCGTCCCGGCGTCGAAGGCCGCCTGCAGCCCGGCCGTGGCCGCCTGCAACGACGGCGAATCCCCCGATGCGCTCTCGACGGCGACCGCGAGCCGCGCGAGTTGCTCGGGGCGGTGGGCGCCGGAGGTCGTAGCCGTCGGTGCGGAGACCGATGTGGTGAAACGCCCGTGTTGGGTCAGATCGTCGACCCAGGCCGGTACTCGTAGGCCGTCGGTGGTCATCGCAGCGATCACCTCGGCCGCTTCCGCCGGGACGCCGGCGTAGGTGGCCAGCTGCACGAGCTGCGGGTAGGCGGCCTGGCCGGGCGGGTAGGCCGAGCGCCGGAACAGCCGAACCGCATGCCAGCCGGAGGCCGCAGCCGTGCCTCGGTCACCGGTGGCGAGCGCGTGCGCGCTGCGGTAGCTCTCGACCATCGACCAGTCCCCGATCCGGCCGAACCGGTTGGCGTGGGCAGCGGCCTCGTCGAGCCGAAGGACGGCCTCCGCGAGCATCCCGCCGTGCAGGGCGCTCACCCCAGCGCGCGCCTTCCACCACGACTGCAGGACATCGCCTTCGGCCAGGCCCCCGAGCCGGGGGACGTCTCGGAACGCCCGCAGCGCGTCTTTCATCCGGAGCGCACCGAGCAACTGCAGGCCTTCGGCGTACGCCGCCATGCCCTGGGCCCGCCGATCGTGCGCCTCGGCGGCGAGACGGGCGGCCTCGGCGCAGCACCGCAGCCCGTCGACCCGATCCCCCCGGAGGTACGCGACGTCGGCGAGCGCCACCCAGCCCGCCGACCGCAGTGCCGGCGGAAGATCATCTCGGTCGGCGAGCGTCGCGAGGTGCTCGACCAGATCGCGCCGGCTCAGCACTCGGGCCATGCTCAACTGATTGCGGATCGCCTCGATCGCGACCTCGAGCGATCGGACCGGGTCGCGCGTGCGCCCGATGGCGAGGTCGAAGACGGGCTCGGCGACACGTGGCTGGCTGTCCTGGATCAAGGCCTTTCCGGCGTGGAACAGCGTGTGGTCGTCGAGTTCGGCGGCGTGGGCGAGCCCGGGCCCGAGGGCGACGAGATACGCGTCGGCGCTTCGATGCCAGGCGTTGCGCCGGGCGGCGATCGCGCCAGCCTGGGCGGCCACCGCCCGTCGCTCGCTCGCCTCGCTCTGCGATCCGGCGCCGGCGAGGTCGAGGTGGTGGTCGGCCCGTAGCACCGCGTCGTCGTCGCCTCGGCGCAGCAGCGCTCGGGCGGCCCGCCGATGCAGCTCGGCGGCGCGTCCCGAAGGCATCGTGGCGAGCGTGCGGTCCCGGAACTCGGCATGATCGAACCGACGGTGGGGTCCGTCCCGCCCGACGATGCCGGCGAGGGTCGGATCGTCGAGTCGAGCGGCCACGTCGGTGACGCCGAGACCGTGCTCGAGCAGGTCGAGGTCGAACGGTTCGTCGATGACGGCGCACGCCTCGAGCAGGTCGCGTGCGCCGGCCGGGAGTCGGGCCAGGCGCTGATCGACACCCGCAGCGAGGGAACCGATCGGCACCGTCGGGCTGCTGCCGCCGTCGATTGCGAGGCGGAGGGCCAACGGGTGACCGCCGGTGGCGGCGAGCAGCCGGCGGGCGTCCTGGGGGGCCGGCCACGTGCCCGAGGACTCGAACACCAGCGCTGCGACCGCAGCCTCGTCGAGCCGGCCCAGGGGCAGCACGACAGGCTCGTGGGTCGTTCCCAGCGCATGGAGCATGCGGTCGATGGGGCGTATGGCCGTCCGGCCGTCGTCGCTCGGCCCACGGGCGGTCGGCTCGCCGGCGTCGCGCACGGCGAGGAGGACGAGCAGCCGGACAGGCGCGGAGATCGAACGGTCGGAGAGGTCGGCGATGATGGCCTGGAGCACGGCGCACGACGCCGGATCGGCCAGGTGCGCGTCGTCGACGGCGACGACCATCGCCCGGTCGGCGCAGCGGATCGCGAGCGCCCGGGCCACGTGGACCCCGACCTCGCCCAGGTCGGTCGAGGTGTGGGCGTCAGGCCGGACGGCGAGACGCTCGAGCAGCGCGCGCATCGGCCGCAGCGGGATCCCGTCGTCCTGGGCCGTGCTGAGCACGATGTCGACCGCCGGTGGGCAGGAGCGCAGGAACGACCGCAGCAGCGCGGACTTGCCGACGCCGGCCTCCCCACGGAGGACCATCGTGGTCGCCGCGCCGGCGCGAGCAGCCCCAAGCGCCGCCGACAGGGCGGTCAGCTCGACGGTGCGCCCGACGAGCGCCGGCCGATCGACACGACGGCTGGCCGTTCGCAGCGCGGCCCCTCCCTGGTCCTGCGGTGTCCGAGGCCTGAACCGTACCCGATGGGTAGGCGACCGGTCGCCGCCGATCCGCGCGATGGACCGAACATGGCCGACGCAGCTGGCGCTGCGGACGCCGGGCAGTTGCACCGATGGGGTCAGGCCCTGGCCGGGTGCGAGGTTGGCTCGACGGCGTCGATGGGCTGCCCACCCGTCGGGCCCAGGCGGTCGGTGGAGCCGGCGGCCCGATCGATGGCCGCCTGTTCCAGCGCGAGCACGGTGCCGGGTCGGATCAGGGGGCGCGCGCCGAGCCCCAGGTGCGGTCCGAAGTGTTGGGGCACGGTTCGTGGCTGGCTCGTGAGGCGGGGTCCTCCACCCCCGAGCAGTTGGAGCGGACGGTCCGGCGGGAAGCTGAGCGCTTCCGCACGGGGGACGGTCCGGAAGAGGTGCTGGCCCGGCAGCGGGAGCGGTCCCACCTGCGTCGCTGGGTGGACCGCGAGGGCATGCATCATGTGCACGCCGCGCTCGATGCCGAATGCGGCGCCCGGGTGTTCCGGGCCTTGGATGGAGCGCTCGAAGCGGCGTTCCACCGGGCCCACCCCGACGTGCGGAGCCGGGCACCCTCGGGTGGATCGGTGAACGAACGGCTGAGCGCGGATGCGCTCGTCGAGCTCACCACCGGAGCTGGGCGGCCCGGAGGCGCCCAGGGCACCGAGCTGATCGTGCTCATCGATGAGCAGACGTTGCGCACCGGGATCGAAGCCATGCGGGCGATGTACCGCACCTGCGCCGTACCGGGGTGCACGGTCCGGTTCGATCACTGCGAGCTGCATCACCTCACGCCGTGGTCCGTCGTGCCCCGTACCGATCTCGAGGATCTCGTCCCGCTGTGCGGCACGCTCCGTTGCGGTTCGGTCAGTCGCCGACGTCGGCGCGGTCGAGTGCAGCGAGTTTCTTCGCCGAGGCTGCGACGAGCCCACGGGCCGTGTCGAGATCGCGCGCGTAGATGCCGACGAGGACCCGGCCTCGCCGCTGGTAGACGGTCACCAAGGTGGCTTGCCGGCCGGACTGGTCGAGGAGCGCAACGTCGAGCGCCACGGCGTCGGCCACGGCACCCGGCACGGACGTGAGCGGGATCTCCTTGATGGTGAACCGGGTCGGGAGGCCGCCGCTCAGTGGCGAGGGCACGAAGTCGGCCGGGCAGTTGGTCGCCGCGCGACGGATCTCTGCCATCGCCTGGGTGGCGGCTGCGACGGTTCGGTACACGACGTTCTCGTCGCTTGCGATGCCGTTGCCGTCCTTGCCGATCACCTGCTGGTAGCGGCCCGTGCGCAGCGCCTCGGAGGGGAACGACCCATTGCAGACATCGAGCGTCACCGTGCCCTCGACGAGATCTCCGGCCTCGGCCAGCCGGAACGTCAGGCCGGCGAGGTCGGTCCCCGTGAGCGCCAGCGACGCAGCGAGCGCAGCGTCTTGCATCCGGGGCCGCGTTGTCGCCGGGGACGTCGACACCGGGGACGTCGACACCGGGGACGTCGACACCGGGGACGTCGACACCGGGGACGTCGACACCGGGGCGCTCGTCGTGGCGCTCGTCGTGAGGGTCGTCGTGGCGCTCGCTGCCGGACGTGACACCGTGCTCGTGGCCTCGACGGGGCTCACCGATACCTCGGACGCCGCACCGCAGGCACCGAGCGTCATCAGGATCCCAGCGGCCCAGAGTCGTCGCAGCGCCTTCACAGAGCCTCCTTCGTCGTGCTGGCGCGCACGCTACCGACCGGCGCCACGCCCCGGGTGGCGTTCGCTGGCTAGCCTGCCCCCTCTGTGACTCGCCGTCTCGCCGCTTTCGCCCTCAGCGCCGTCGTGGTCCTGGGCGCCTCCGCCTGCTCCACGGTCGATCCGCCGGCACTGACGGTCGGCGACTACGAGTTGAGCGCCCGCGACCTGCGCACCGATCTCAAGGCGCTCGCTGAGGCTGGCGTGCCCTTCGGCCCGGGGTTCGACGCTCGGGGGCTCCTGCCGGGTGCGGTGCCGGCCGAGTACACCCGCGCGTGGCTCACGTTGCAGGCCCAGTACGAGGTGTTCCACCGGGTTGCTGGCGAGGCCGGTTTGGTGCCGACCCAGGCCGACGTCGACGCCGAGGCCCAACGGCTCGAGGCGCTCATGAAGCAGGGGGCCGCCGAAGGTGGCGACCCGTGGGCAGCGCTGCCCGAACGCCTGCGGAACTACCTCGCCACCCGTGGAGCCGAGGCCAACGCCGTCACGTCGGCGCCGAACGCCGAGGAGCTCCGGGTAAAAGCGGTCGATCTCGCCGGTCGGATCGACGTGGACCCGCGCTTCGGTCGCTGGAGCCTCGAGAGCTTCGAGGTGGTCGATCCGTCCGTCGGCTGAGCGCCCCCGGCTGACCGTCGTCGGCCTCGGGCCCGCCGGCGCCGATCTCGTCCCCCCGGCAGCACGCGCGGCGCTGGCGGACGCCCCGGTGCGGTTCGTGCGCACCCGGCGCCATCCGGCCGTCGACGTAGTCGATCTGGTCGACGTTCCCGGACCCGGTGACCGGGGCGCATCGCCCGTGCTTGACGCAAGCGTCGCGATCTCGTTCGACGACGTGTACGACACGGCCTCCACGCTCGAGGCGGTGTACGCCACCATCGTCAACCGGCTCGTCGTGGCTGCGCAGCAGCACGGCCACGTCGCCTACGCGGTGCCGGGGTCGCCGCTCGTCGCCGAGCGCACCGTCGAGTTGCTCCGGGCCCGCTCCGGACATGACGGCGACATCGCGCTCGAGATCGTCCCGGCGATGTCGTTCCTCGACCTGGCCTGGGCGGCGCTCGGCGTCGACCCGCTGGCCGTCGGCGTTCGTCTCGTCGACGGGCACCGATTCGCCGTGGAGGCCGCCGGTCAACGTGGCCCGCTGCTGGTCGCCCAGTGTGACGACCGCTTCGTGCTGTCCGACATCAAGCTGGCCGTCGAGCTCGCTCCCGAGGAACCCGTGGTCGTGCTGCAGCGGCTCGGCTTGCCTGAACAGTCCGTAACTGTCGTGGCCTGGGACGACCTCGACCGGATCATCGACGCCGATCACCTCACGACGCTGTGGATCCCGTCGCTCGCTGCGCCGGTCGGTGCCGAGCTCGTCCGATTCGATGAGGTGGTGCGCCGTCTCCGGGCCGAGTGCCCGTGGGACCGCGTGCAGACCCACGGCACGTTGCGCCGGTATCTCATCGAGGAGTCCGCCGAACTCGTCGACGCCCTCGACGAGTTCGAGCGCACGGCGGACGACACGGCGATGGTCGAAGAGCTCGGCGACGTACTGCTGCAGGTCGTGCTGCACAGCGCGATCGGGGCCGAGGACGGCCGGTTCACCCTTGCCGACGTGGCCGCCGGCATCACCGAGAAGATGGTTCGTCGGCATCCGCACGTGTTCGGCGAGGTCGTGGTTGCGGACGCCGACGAGGTCCACCGGAACTGGGAGGCGATCAAGGCGGTGGAGAGATCCGCCGGGGTCGCCGCCGAACCGTTCGCCGGGGTCGCCGCCTCGCTGCCCGCACTCGCCCTGTTGCAGGACCTGTTCCGCACCGCGGCCGAGTACTCGGGCTTCGACTGGCCCGACGACGCGTCGGCCGTCGCCAAGGTGCGTGAAGAACTCGACGAGGTGCTCGAGGCCTGGGCCGACGACGACCACGTGGCCGAGGAGCTCGGCGACCTGCTCGGCACCGTGGTGGACCTGTGTCGCCGACGCGGGGTGCCCGCCGAGGTGGTGGCGCGCAGCGCAGCGGGGAAGTTCCGCCGCCGGTACGAGCACATGGTCGTTGCGGCACAAGCGCTCGGTACCGATCTCGGTCGGCTCGATCTCGCCGGGCAACTCTCGCTGTGGAACGACGCGAAGCGAGCCGAGGGGCAGCGCTCAGCGTGACGGGTCGCCCGGCCAGGCACCGACCCGGCTCGACGTGGCGAACACCACGGGCGCTTGCCGCGTCGCCGGCCAGCGCTGTCCCCCGGCCGGGCCCGTTGCGCCACTAGGGTCGCCGCACGTGAGCGAGATCGAGCACGTGATCGGACGGGAGGTCCTCGACTCCCGCGGGAATCCCACCGTCGAAGTCGAGATCCTGCTGGAGTCCGGGGCGCGGGGCCGAGCGATCGTGCCGTCGGGCGCGTCGACCGGTGAGCACGAGGCCGTCGAGCGCCGTGACGGCGGTCCGCGCTACGCCGGCAAAGGTGTGCTCGGTGCGGTCGACGCCGTCAACGGGGAGATCCGTGACACCGTCGTGGGTCTCGACGCGCTCGACCAGCGGGTGCTCGACGCAGAGCTGATCGGCCTCGACGGCACGGACGCGAAAGGCCGCCTCGGTGCGAACGCGATCCTCGGGGTCTCGCTCGCGGTCGCCAAGGCGGCCGCCACCGAGCTCGCCGTGCCGTTGTATCGCTACATCGGCGGCGCCAACGCTCACGTCCTGCCCGTCCCGATGATGAACGTCATCAACGGCGGCGCCCACGCTGACAACTCGATCGACCTGCAGGAGTTCATGATCATGCCGGTCGGTGCGGCCTCGTTCTCCGAGGGGCTGCGCTGGGGGGTCGAGACGTACCACGTCTTGAAGCGCCTGCTGAAGGACCGGGGCCTGGCCACCGCGGTCGGCGACGAGGGCGGCTTCGCCCCGGACCTGCCGAGCAACGAAGACGCCATCCGGTTCCTCATCGAAGCCGTCCGCCAGGCCGGCTACGTGCCCGGGGAGCAGATCGCCATCGCGCTCGACCCGGCGATGAGCGAGCTGTTCCGCGACGGCGTCTATCACCTCAAGGGCGAAGGCAAGGTGCTCAGCTCCGCCCAGCTCGTGGCGTATTGGGCCCGCCTCGTCGACACGTACCCGATCGTGTCGATCGAGGACGGCATGGCCGAAGACGACTGGGACGGATGGTCGGCGCTCACCGCTGCGGTGGGCAACCGCACGCAACTCGTCGGCGACGACCTGTTCGTCACGAACTCCGAGCGGCTTGCGCTCGGTATCGAGCGGGGCGTCGCCAACTCGATCCTGGTGAAGGTCAACCAGATCGGCACCCTCACCGAGACCCTCGAGGCGGTCGAGCTCGCCCGGTCTTCGGGCTACACCGCGGTGATGTCCCACCGCTCCGGCGAGACCGAGGACGCCACGATCGCCGACCTCGCCGTCGCGACGAACTGCGGCCAGATCAAGACCGGTGCGCCCGCCCGCAGCGATCGGGTGGCCAAGTACAACCAGCTCCTGCGAATCGAGGACGATCTCGGCGAGGCGGCGGCCTATCGCGGCCGGGGGGCCCTGGTGCGCGGCGGTCGCCGCTCGTGACCGCCGTCCAGCGCCGGCGGGCGCGCCGGCCTGCCGTCGTGCTCGCCTGGCTGGGGTTGCTCGTCGCTGTCGCCGCAGTGCTCGCCCTGCTCCTCGTCAAGCCGACCCAGACGCTGTTCGACCAGCGGGACCGGTACGAGGGCACCTCGGACCGCCTGGCCACGATCCGGACCGAGAACGAGCGCCTGCGCACGCAGGTGAGCGCGCTCGAACAGCCGGTCGCCGTGCTCACCGCCGCCCGTGAGCAGCATCAGCGCGTGCCGCCGGGGGTGATCGCCGTCGTGGTCCAACCCGAAGGTCCCATCACCTCGCTGCCGGCCCGGTGGCCGTTCACCCTCGTCCAGGGGGTGCTCGAGTCACGCGTCAACGACGGCACCACCGCTCCCGCTGGAACCCCGAGCACCACCGCCGGATAAGGTCGGACGATCACCGAACGTCCCTACGGGGGGAGCTCGAATGCCCGGCAGCATCCTCGGCAACCGCGTCCTTCGCAAAGAGGACCCCAAGTTCCTGACCACCGGTGGTGAGTACCTGGCCGACCTGCGCGAGCCCCTGCTCGAAGGCGCGCTGTACGTCACCTATGTCCGGTCGTCCGTCGCTCACGGCAGCATCACCTCGATCGACACCTCTGCGGCCGCTGCGGCTCCAGGTGTGGTCGCCGTGTTCACCGCCGCCGACCTGGGCCTCCAGCCGGTTCCGGCACCGTTCAACCCAACCGTCGCCCGTACGCTGCTCGCCTCCGACAAGGTGCGCTACGTCGGTGAGCCGATCGTCGCCATCGTGACCAAGCGGCCCGAGCAGGGGGAAGACGCCCTTGCGCTCGTCGAGATCGAGATCGAGCCGCTCGAGGTGCTCGTCGAGATGGAGGCTGCGATGGCCTCGCCGACGCTGCTCTACCCGACGGCGGGGAGCAACGTCGTGTTCGCCTCGACGGCGCTCGGCATGCCCGACGTGACCGGCGACGAGTTCTTCGAGGGCTGCGAGGTCGTCGTGCGCGAGCGCGTGGTCAATCAGCGTGTGGCGCCGTGCCCGCTCGAGGTGCGTGGCGCAGCGGCGGCTTGGGTCGGCGACCGGCTTCACGTCTGGCTGTCGACGCAGCATGCCCAGGGCGCTCGCGATGCGCACAAGGCGGCCAACGGCCTCGACGGCGACAAGGTCCGGGTGATCACCCCCGACGTCGGTGGTGGCTTCGGCGCCAAGATCGGCGCGTATCCCGAGGAACTGCTGCTCGGCCCGATCGCCAAGCGCGTCGGCAAGGCAGTCAAGTTCCTCGAGGCCCGCAGCGAGTCGATGCTCGGCCTCGGCCATGGCCGCGGTCAGGTCCAGCGCGTCGCCATCGGCGGCGACCGCGACGGTACGGTCAAGGCGTACCGGCTCGAGGTCCTCCAGGACTCGGGCGCCTACGCCGACATGGGCACGATTCTCGCCCCGTTCATGACCCGCCCGATGTCGTCGGGTGTGTACGCGATCCCGAAGATCGAGTGCGTCACGTACTCCATCGTCACGAACACCACGCCGACGGTCGCCTACCGGGGCGCCGGCCGACCCGAAGCCACCGCCGCCGTCGAGCGGGCGATGGACCTGTTCGCAGCCGAGATCGGCATGGATCCCGTCGACGTGCGCCGCAAGAACCTGATCGCCAAGTTCGACACCCCGCACACCACCACCGTCGGCCAGACCTACGACGTCGGCGACTACGAGGAGTCCCTGAACCGGGTGCTCGCCGCCGGGGACTATGCGGCGCTGCGGGCCGACCAGGCCCGCCGCCGGTCCGGCGGCGACCGGGTGCAGCTCGGCATCGGGGTGAGCGTCTACGTGGAGATCACCGGTGGCGTACCCCCGATGGGGGAGACCGCCAAGATCGAAGTCCTGCCCGACGGGCGGGCGATCGTCTACACCGGCACGTCCCCCCACGGGCAGGGCCACGTGACGGCATGGTCGATGTTGGCCTCCGAGGAGACCGGCATCCCGATGGACCGCATCGACGTGGTCTGGGGCGACACCGACCTGGTGCCCGTCGGCGGCGGCACGATGGGCTCCCGCTCGCTGCAGCAGGGCGGCGCCGCAGTCCAGAAGGCGGCGGTCGAGCTCGTCGACAAGGCCCGGGACGTCGCCGCCCGATTGCTCGAGGCGGCCAAGGACGACATCGTGCTCGACAAGGATGCCGGGGCATTCCACGTCGCCGGCACGCCGTCGGTGGCCCGCACCTGGGTCGAGCTCGCGGCCTCGGATCACGAATCGCTCAAGGTTGACACCACGTTCTCGGCCTCGATGCCCACGTTCCCGTTCGGTGCCCACCTCGCCGTCGTCGAGGTGGATACCGAGACGGGTCAGGTTCGCCTGGTGCGCCACATCGCCTGCGACGATGCCGGTCGAGTGCTGAACCCGCTGCTGCTCGAAGGCCAGATCCACGGCGGTATCGCTCAGGGTGCGGCGCAGGCGCTCCTCGAGGAGGTGCGCTACGACGACGACGGCAACCCGATCACGGGCAACCTGGCGGACTACGCCTTCATTTCGGCCGCCGAGCTCCCGAGCTTCGAGATCATCCACATGGAGACTCCGACGCACGTGAACCCGTTGGGCGCCAAGGGAATCGGCGAGTCGGGCACCATCGGCTCCACCCCGGCGGTGCAGTCGGCGGTGGTCGATGCCGTGTCGCACCTCGGGGTGCGCCACATCGATATGCCGCTCACCGCCGAGCGGGTGTGGCGGGCCGTCCAAGCCGCTCAGGGCTGATCGTCGCCGGGGGGTTGGGCCGGGCCAGAGCCCGGTACCACCCCCCCGACGCACACCCGGGCCTAGTCCCCGCGCGTGGGTTCGTGCAATGCGGCGGGGGCGTGTGGCCGCCACACCGCGGCGGGGG